>NZ_CP022364.1:872500-1172500 GCF_003119115.1 Azospirillum sp. TSH58 | reverse complement strand
CCAGCCGGCCTTGTCGGTGGGCAGGCCGCCGCTGCGGATCGCCTGCTCGCGGTCCACGATGGCCTTGATCTGCTCCAGGAACCACGGGTCGTACTTGGAGACCTGCTGCACCTCGGCGACCGTGAAGCCGTGGCGGAAGGCCTGGGCGATGACCAGCAGCCGGTCCGGCGTCGGGCGGGCCAGCGCGCCGCGGATGGCCGAGGCGTCCGGCGTGTCGCTGTCGCCGATGCGCACCTCGTTGAAGCCGGTCAGGCCGGTCTCCATGGAGCGCAGCGCCTTCTGCACCGACTCCTGGAAGGTGCGGCCGATCGACATGGCCTCGCCCACCGACTTCATCGAGGTGGTCAGCAGCGGCTCGGTGCCGGCGAACTTCTCGAAGGTGAAGCGCGGCATCTTCGTGACGACGTAGTCGATCGTCGGCTCGAAGCTGGCCGGGGTGGTGCCGGTGATGTCGTTGGTCAGCTCGTCCAGCGTGTAGCCGATGGCCAGCTTCGCGGCGATCTTGGCGATCGGGAAGCCGGTGGCCTTGGAGGCCAGAGCGGAGGAGCGCGACACGCGCGGGTTCATCTCGATGACGATCAGGCGGCCGTTCGCCGGGTTCACCGCGAACTGGACGTTGGAGCCGCCGGTCTCCACCCCGATCTCGCGCAGCACCGCGATCGAGGCGTTGCGCATGATCTGGTATTCCTTGTCCGTCAGCGTCAGCGACGGGGCGACGGTGATCGAATCGCCGGTGTGGACGCCCATCGGGTCGATGTTCTCGATGGCGCAGACGATGATGCAGTTGTCCGCCTTGTCGCGGACGACCTCCATCTCATACTCCTTCCAGCCCAGCACCGATTCCTCGATCAGCACCTCGCCGACCGGGCTGGCGCGCAGGCCGCCGCGCACGATGTCCTCGAACTCCGCGCGGTTGTAGGCGATGCCGCCGCCGGTGCCGGCCAGCGTGAAGCTGGGGCGGATGATCGCGGGCAGCCCGACGAACTCCAGCGCCTCGGTCGCCTCCTGCATGTTGCGCACGAGGCGCGAGCGCGGCGATTCCAGGCCCAGCTTGTCCATGGCGTCGCGGAACAGGATGCGGTCCTCGGCCTTGGCGATGACGTCGCGCTTGGCGCCGATCATCTCCACGCCCAGCCGCTCCAGCGTGCCGTCGTCGGACAGGGCCATGGCGGTGTTCAGCGCGGTCTGGCCGCCCATGGTCGGCAGCAGGGCGTCGGGGCGTTCCTTCTCCAGGATCTTCGCCACCACGGCCGGGGTGATCGGCTCGATGTAGGTGGCGTCGGCCAGACCCGGATCGGTCATGATGGTGGCCGGGTTGGAGTTCACCAGGATGACGCGGAAGCCTTCCTCGCGCAGCGCCTTGCACGCCTGGACGCCGGAGTAATCGAACTCGCAAGCCTGGCCGATGACGATCGGCCCCGCGCCGATGATGCAGATGGATTTGATATCAGTGCGCTTGGGCATGGGTCCGCTTCTCGACGTTCGTGCAGCAAAAGCCCCCTCGCGCCATTGGCCCCTTGGCAGGGGCGCGGGTGTGAGGGGGCACGGATCAATATGTCGTTGCGAGGCCCCTTTATAGGGAACAAGGCGGCGCGGGGGAAGGGGTGGGATGATGCACGGGCCACATGTCTGAAACATCGCCAGCGGGCGGCGAGGCAAGGCTTGAACCCGCGCCGAAAGGGCGTCATCAATCGGGGTGCGCCGGAGCCCGGCGCTTTCCGACATCGACCAGCGGGAGAAGCCCGCACACCTGACCTGATTGCCTCCGGAGTTCGCGCCTCACGATGACCCACGCTTTCGCCAAGGACAGCCGCGCCTGCGCCGCCTGCGTTTCGTGGGGGGGCGACCGCGCCCTGTCGGACGACAACACGCTCGTCCATGTCGACCGCTACAGCGCGGAGGGGGAGTGCCGGACCGCGACCAGCCAGGATTACCGGAAGGTCACGCGCTCCTACCACACCTGCCCGACCTGGGCGCCGCTGCCGATGCTGAAGAAGCATGGCGGGCGGCCGGAACGGCAGCCGGTCTTCGCCGGCCGTCCGGCCCCGGCCCCGAAGCCGGTTCCGGAGGCCGTGGCCGCGGCGCCGGTGCGCGCGGTTCCGGCCGCGGCCCCCGCCGTTCCGCCGCCGCCGCCCGCGCCGCCGGTCTGCCGGTCGGAGCCGCTGGACCTCGACCAGATCCCGCAGATCGCCAGCCTGCTCTACGTCCATTGGCGCCGCGTCCGCCGCGGGCGCCCGATGCCGGAGGCGCGTGACATCGACACCGCGCAGATCCGCGAATGCGTGCCGCGCCTGTGCCTGATGGAGCCGCTGCGCGGCGGCGAGGACTTCCTCTACCGCGCCTGCGGGCGGGCGGTGCAGCGGCGGATCGGGCAGCGCGCGGTGCCGCGCGCGGTCAGCGACTGCCACCCCGCCGAAGCGGCGGAGCGCTTCAACGCCGACCTGCGCGCCTGTCTGGAAACGGGGGAGCCGCGCGGCCTTCTGGTGCGCGACGACCCGATGCTGCCGGGGGCGCGCTTCGTCGAACTGCTGCTGCCGCTGTCCGACGAGGACGGCCGCCCGGCCCGCGTGCTGGCCTTCCGGCACGTGCCGGGGGGCTGACGGGAGGCGGCGGTGCCCTGGAGCGCGCAGCAGCCCCCGCCGGGGGAACCGCCGTCCGGACCGCCGGACCCGGCGCCCGGCGGCGCCAAGCCGGCGGGTGGCGCCGACATGGTGGGGGTCTGGCCGTCCGCCGTCTGGATCGTCGTCGGCACGCTCTTCTATCTGGAGAACCCGCAGAGCTTCGCCGGCTGGAAGGGCGCGCTCTATTATGTGGTGGGCACCGCCGCCGTGGCGCTGGTGATCGGGCTGGTCAGCCTCAACCTGCGCCGCGCCGTCGCCGGCATGCTGGCCGAGGTGTTTCCCCGCCGCGACCGCTTCACCGACCTCGTGAGCCTGATGCTGCGGCTGATGCTGGCCACCGCCGAGGGCATGCTGGTGGCGCTGCTCGCCCGCTGGACGCTGGGCGCGCTTGGGTAGGGTTTGTGGGGGGTAGGGTGACCCTTCGCCAACCAATTGGCGCTACACTGTGCGTTCCGGGACCGGTCGTCCCGGGGGGAGGGGCGTCATGCAGAACCTGTCCGCCTATTGGTCGCACGCCGAACTGATCGTCAACGGCGCCATCCTGCTGCATCTGGTCGGGGCGCTGGGGCTCGGCATCCTGATGGGGTACGAGCGCTCCTTCCATGGGCGGGCGGCGGGGATGCGCACCTACGCGCTGGTCTGCCTCGCCTCGACGGCGCTGACCGTGGTCAACGCCTATCCCGGCCTGTGGTACGGCGGTATCGGGAGCGGCAGCGGCGGGGGCGGCGACCCGACGCGGGTCGTCCAGGGCATCGTGACCGGCATCGGCTTCCTCGGCGCCGGGGTCATCATGCGGGATGGCTTCTCCATCCGCGGCCTGTCCACCGCGGCGTCGATCTGGACGGCGGCGGCGATCGGGGTGACCATCGGGCTGGGCTTCTACGCCGCCGCCATCGGCGCGACCTTCCTGGTCATCCTGGTGATGAGCGCCTTCCGCCGGCTGGAGGCGGTGCTGCCCCACCACACGGTGGTCCAGGTGATGCTGGTCTTCGAGCGCGATCACGCGCCCCCGGCGGAGATGCTCCGCGTCAAGGCGCTGGAGCACGGCTACGAGATCGTGTCCTGGGCCTTCCACCTGCGCAACGGCAGCGGCCACCTGGAATATCAGCTCACGCTCCAGGCCAACGGCAGGCCGGACCCGATGGAGCTGATCGACAAGCTCGCCCGCACCAGTCGCGTGGTGGAGTTCCGCCTGTCGCCGTCGCGCATGTGACGGGCCGGGGTAAGGCCGGAGCGCCTACTTGTTTAACAGGAAATAGGCGAAGTCGATGCTGGGCGCGGCCAGCCCGAACTGCGTCAGCAGGGTGTGCGCCTGCCCGCGGTGGTGGGTCTGGTGGTTGAAGACATGGGCCAGCACCGCGGAGAAGGGCAGGGAGAAGGCCTGCCCGGCCAGCGAGTGGTAGTGGAGGTCCGCGGCGAAGCGCGCCTCCTCCTGCTCCGCCACGACGCGGATGATGCGCTCGTCCTCCGCCTCGCGGGCGGCGCGCAGCGCGTCGAACCCGTCATACAGGATCTCGTCCAGGGCGAAGGGCGTCGGCCCCTCCCCCTCGATGCGGCTCAGCCACACCCGGTCGGCCACCAGGATGTGGTTCAGCGTGCCCTGCACCGAGCGGAAGAAGGCGCCCCGGTCCTCGCGGTACTGGGCATCCGACAGCCCGGCCGCCACCGCATAGAGGCGGCGGTTGGCCCAGCGGTTGTAGCGCGCGAACCGGTCGAAATGCGCCTTCATCACCCCTTCTCCTGTTTTCAGACCCCGGCACGCTTGGCCGACAGGCCGGCGGGGGACAGCAGCACCTCGCGCTTGCCCTGGTGGTTGGCTTGGCCGACCACCCGCTCCGTCTCCATCCGCTCGACCAAGCGGGCGGCGCGGTTGTAGCCGATCTGGAGCTGGCGCTGGATGAAGCTGACCGACACCTTGCCCTCGCGCACCACGAGGTTGACGGCCTGCATGTAGAGATCGTCGCCGGAATTGCCGCCGCCGCTCTCGTCGTCCTCGTCGGCGACCGCCTCATCCTCTTCCTCGGTGATGGCGGTGACGTAGTTCGGGGCGCCCTGCGACTTGATGAACTGCACGATCTCCTCGACCTCCGAATCGGAGACGAAGGGGCCGTGGACGCGGGTGATGCGGCCGCCGCCGGCCATATAGAGCATGTCGCCCTGGCCGAGAAGCTGCTCCGCCCCGGCCTCGCCCAGGATGGTGCGGCTGTCGATCTTGCTGGTGACCTGGAAGCTGATGCGGGTCGGGAAGTTGGCCTTGATGGTGCCGGTGATGACGTCCACCGAGGGCCGTTGGGTCGCCATGATCAGGTGGATGCCGGCGGCGCGGGCCATCTGGGCGAGGCGCTGGATCGCCGCCTCGATCTCCTTGCCGGCCACCAGCATCAGGTCGGCCATCTCGTCGACGATGACCACGATGTAGGGGAGCGGCGTCGGCTCCTGCGGGGTCAGGTCGAAGACGGTCTCGGCCTCGCCGGGGACATGGCGGCGGGGCATCGGCTCGCCGTTGGCGATCATCTCGGCGATGCGGGCGTTGTAGCCTTCGATGTTGCGCACGCCGAGCTTGGACATCGCCTCGTAGCGGCTCTCCATCTCGCGCACGGCCCAGCGCAGCGCAATCACCGCCTTCTTCGGGTCGGTCACCACCGGGGTCAGCAGATGCGGGATGCCGTCATAGACGGACAGCTCCAGCATCTTCGGGTCCACCATGATGAAGCGGCAGCGCTCCGGCGGAAGCCGGTAGAGCAGCGACAGGATCATCGTGTTGATGGCCACCGACTTGCCCGACCCGGTGGTGCCGGCGACCAGCAGGTGCGGCATGCGGGCGAGGTCGGCGACCACCGGCTCCCCGCTGATGTCCTTGCCGAGCGCGATGGCGAGGTGGGCCTGCGACTCGGCGAAGGCCGCGTGGTCGAACATCTCGCGCAGATAGACCATCTCGCGCACCGGGTTCGGCAGTTCCACGCCGATCACGCTGCGGCCCGGCACGATGGCGATGCGGGCGGTGACCACGCTCATGGAGCGGGCGATGTCGTCGGTCAGGTTGATGACCGTGGCCGACTTGGTGCCCGGCGCCGGCTCGAACTCGTAGAGCGTCACCACGGGGCCGGGGCGCACGTCCATGATCTCGCCGCGGACGCGGAAGTTCCGCAGCACGGTCTCCAGCATCCGCGCGTTGCGGGCCAGGACGGTCTCGTCATGCTGCTGCGGCGGGCGCGGCGGCGGGTTCTGGAGGAGCGTGGTGCCTGGCAGGGCGTAGGGATCGTCCTCGCCGACCGGCTCGCCGTACGCCGCGTCCTCCGCGCCGTCCTCGTCCGCACCATCCTCGTCCAGGTCGTCCTCGCCCAAGCCGTCCTGGTCAACGTCGTCCGACGCGACGGGGTCGTCGGCGTACTCCGCCTCCTCGTCCTCATAGGCGAGGGCAGCGTCCGCCGGGTCTTCGGACTCCGTGTCCTCGGGCAGGTCCTCGGCGTCGGGGATGAGGACGTCCTCCACGTCCGCCGGCGCGTCCACGGCGGCGTCCGACACCGGGGGCGGGGCGGCCTCCGCGGGGCGCGCCTCGTAGGCCCATTCGACGCCGGACAGGAAGGCGAAGCCGGCGACCACCGCCAGCGCCTCGTCGCCGAGGTTGGTCGAATAGACCGTGCCGGCGCGCGGGGTTCCGGGGAGCACCTCCACGTCCCACAGCAGCCGCCCGTCCGGACGCGCGTTGGGGATCAGGTTGAAGGGACGGCCGTTCAGGGCGCACCACAGATTGAACTCGTCGGCGGTGACGACTCCCGACTGGGTCGCGGGCGCGGTCAGGTGGGGCGTGCGCGGCGTCATGCCGGGGCTCCCGGTTTCTGTTCGGTGGAGAGGGATTCGTCGTCGTCGGTGGCGGCGGTGTCGTCGTGGTCGGCTTCGGTCTCGGCTTCGCCGTCCGCGGCCTCGTCCGTGTCGTTGCCGATTTCGGCGCCGAAGTCGGCGCCGTCGTCCGCAAGGACCTCGGACCTGCGGTCCCCCGTGTCGTCCGCGGCCGGTGCGTCGTCGTCCGGCCCGTCATCGTCCGACCTGCCGTCGTCCGGAGCATCCGGCTCGTCGATCGCCACCTCCGCCTCATCCTCCGCCTCAATCTCCACGGTGTCGGGGGTGAGCGCGGCGCAGGGCGGTTCGTCCGGCGGCAGTTCGTAGGCGGCGACCAGGATCTTGTCGATGGTCTCGCCATCGCTGGACATCGGCAGGGCCAGCCGCTCCCAGGTCCGCATGACGCCGCTGAAATCGGCGGTGTAGACACGGGCGACCGGCAGCCGCTCGCGCAGGAGCGCGGCGTATTCGGGGCGCAGGATGGCCCGCTGCTCCTCCGGCAGATCGTCCAGCGTGGCGCCCAGGCGCGAGTGCCCGAAGGCCGCGGCGAGCGACTGGCCGTAATAGGAATAAACGAAGTCGTCGTCGCCGATGACCTCGAAAATCACAATATTATCCTTCCACGGCCGCAAGTCGGCCGGGGCGACGGTGCTCGACACCGGCGGCTTCCCGCCGATGCATTTGGTGAGCCAGAAGTCAAGCAGGCCGCTCAGGTGCGGCGTCGCCAGCTCGGTTCTTTCCTTGATCATGGATTGGGCGCGGAATGTCTCGGGCGGCGCCCCGCGGGGCTACCCCCTGGAGCTTTCATGGACCGCCGGAACCATACCCGGAAGGGGCGGGCAGGCGCAACCGCAAGGGCGACGTCGCCCAGGGGCCGGACAAGGATTCCCGAGCGGTGTGTCCGTGGGCTCCGATCCGTCATCCGCATGTGCGTCGGACCGTAAGCTGTTGCAGTGGAGCGTGTTTTTACCGCCAGTCGATAATTCACAAACTAAGGAATCGGCAAGACTTCATACGCCGATGTGCAAATCAAAATCAAAATATAATCGTTGATGATAATGATGATTCATGCAGTTGTACTCTTTACCAAAATGATTCTTATTTGTTGATTGTTTGTGAGGGAGATGATATAAGATTTTTGTCGTGCTTATCATGTTTAGGCTTGACCACAAAATAATGGAGGAAGCGGTGTCATCTTTTCTTGATCTGCAAAATGGTTTCTATAACGGGCTGTGCCAAGGGCTTGGCCTGTCGCAGAACACGTTCCAAATTCTGCAGCCGTCGCCGCCTCTGGTGGCCAACAACAACACGCTGTTGTGGGATTACTTCAACAACATCCCGCCGCTGTCGCTGACGCAGAATTACATCGCGAGCGGCGGCAACCAGTTCTTCTCCAACTACAAGGGCATCATCAGCTCGCTGGTCGCGCCGCCGAACACCTTCGAGGCGGACATCGGGCCGGACAACTTCAGGGCCTGGAAGAGCTACATCGCCGGCATCGTGCCCCCGCCGGCGGCCAACCAGCTTCCCAGCACCTTCTTCCAATGGGCGATGATCAACGCGCCGACGGTGGCGAATGTCGGGGCGCAGGACCTGTCGGCGATGCTGCTCGAGACCGTCAGCGCCGCCAGCCTGGCGCTGATGCCCTACACCAGCGTGCCCTTCCAGACGCCGCCGGCGCCGCCGCCGGATTGGAACGCCGGCTATTCGGTGCTCGTCCAGCAGCTGTCGCAGGCGCCGTCCCGCTCGTTCACCTTCTCCAGCTCGACCATGAACAGCAACGTGTCGAGCAGCTGGTCGAAGGGCGGCAATTCGGGGTTCTTCGGACTGTGGGGCGGCAGCAGCTCGTCGTCGTCCCAGAGCACGAAATTCGCCGCCAGCAACGTGCAGATCACCAAGGCGTCCTTCCGGCACGTCCTGACCTTCGCCGCGTCGCCGGGCAACTGGTACAGCTCCTCGGCGATGGGGCTCGCCTACTCCAGCTCCGCTTCGCCGCCGTGGAAGCAGGGGGGCCTTCCCAGCTGGAAGACGGTGTTCGATCCGGCCACCGGCACGACCACCCGCTTCATGGTCAACCTGATCGTCGCCGACACGATGTACATCGAGGTCACGTCGGACGCCAGGTTCGATGCCAATGACCAGAGCGTCATCAACAACAACAAGTCGTCCGGCCTGTGGCCGTTCTACACCAGCGGGTCGGGCAGCGGCTCCTCGACGTCGGTGTCCTTCAACCAGAACGGCAACATGACCGTCACCATCACCAGCGATCCCGGGGTTCCGATCGTCCTGGGCGGCAACGTCCTGCCGGTCCAGACCTATCTGGGCCATTCGACCGCCGCCCTGAAGGCGGTGTCGGACAAGGCGCTGGCCCTGGCCTGAGGGCGCAGCCCGCTGAGACCGCGGCGAATGGGGACCGGCCGTGCCTGCGGCCGGTTCCCTTCGCTTCATGACGCTCCGGACGGAACTTGGGAGAACGCGATGTTACGCCTGCACGAAGCCTCTGCGGACGCGCCAGCCGGCATGGAAGGGCTTCAGAACCGCTGGTACAATTCCGTCGTCCACTCGCTCAATCTCACGTCCGCGGCGTTCCAGCTCCTTCAGCCGACCTTCGTCGTTCCTCAGACGAACCCGGGGCTGTGGCGTTACGGCCAGGAAATTCCGCCGCGTTCCCTCACGGCAAACACCTACGGCATCAGCCTGGAACGCTTCTTCGACATTTATGCGTCCATCGTCGGCCAGCTGAGCTTTCCCGAATCCTGCTTCAAGAAGGACATCGGCGACGACACCTATGAGGAGTGGACCGCTTATCTTGCGACGCTCAGCCCTCAGCCGTCCGCCCAGCAATTGCCGTCGCTGTTCCTGATCTGGGCGATGACCAACGCGCCGACGGTCGCCAATGTGGGGCAGCAGGATCTCGCGGTGATGGCCCTGATCGGCTCGGCCCAGGCGGCGCTGGAGCCGTATGTCGGCCCGAACGGACAGCCTGCGAATTTCGGGGAAAGCTACGCCCAACTGGTCCAAAGCCTGGCCCATGGCGTCGCCAAATCCTTCCGCTTCGACAGCAGGACGGCCAACGGCGATGTGTCCGGGTCCTGGACCGGCGGTGTCGACACCGTCGGCAACGGGCTTTGGAGCGGGGCCCCACCAGGCAACCGCCAAAGCCTGATTTTCTCGCAAAGTCATGTGCAGGCATCGGTCAATGTGTCGGGACTGGTCACCTGGCCGCTCACGCCCGGTCCCTGGTACGACTCCTCGACCTTCGCGACGGCCTACGCCAACCCGTCCACGCCGCCCTGGCCCGATCCGGCGCACCCTGCCTGGGACGAGGTCTTCGGCGCCGACGGCAGCCTTCCGCGGATCATGGCATCGCTGGCGGCGGCGAAGGGCGTCGACATCACGATCACCTCGGACGCGGTCTTTTCGCCCCTCGACCAAGCCATCATCGGAACCTTCGCCCCGCTCGGCCTCTGGCCTTTCTACCTGCCGAGCGGCATGGCGCAGACCACCGTCAGCTTCGGGGCATCCTCGGGCATGACCATCCGGACCGTCTCGGCGCCGGGCGTCCCGGTCGTCCTGGGCGGCAACGTCCAATCCATCGGCGCCTTTCTGGGAGTCGGGGCGGGGTAGGCGCCCGACAGGCGGGCGCCCCGCCCTCTCACCCCGCGCAGGTCACCCCGGTCCCGCCCAGCCCGCAATAGCCCGCGGGATTCTTGGACAGATACTGCTGGTGATAGTCCTCGGCGTAGTAGAAGGGCGGGGCCTCGCGAAGCTCCGTCGTCACCGGGCCGAACCCGGCCTGTCGCAGGCGGGCCTGATAGGACTCGCGGCTGGCCTCGGCGGCGGCGCGCTGGGCGTCCGTGTGGGTGTAGATGGCGGAGCGGTACTGGGTGCCCACGTCGTTGCCCTGGCGCATCCCCTGGGTCGGGTCGTGCGCTTCCCAGAAGACGCGCAGCAGCTCCTCGAACCCGACCTTGGCCGGGTCGTAGACGACGCGCACCACCTCGGTGTGGCCGGTGCGGCCCGAGCAGACCTCCTCGTAGGTCGGGTTGGGCGTGTGGCCGCCCTGATAGCCGACCATGGTCGACCAGACCCCCGGCACCTTCCAGAACTTGCGTTCCGCCCCCCAGAAGCAGCCGAGCCCGAAGTCGGCGACCTCCAGCCCCTCCGGATAGGGCGGGGTCAGCGGGTTGCCGTTGACGTGGTGGCGCGGCGGCACGGGAACCGGCGTGTCGCGTCCGGGCAACGCCTCTTCCGCGCTGGGCAGCGCCAGGGGCTTGCGCATGAACATTCCGAGCATCTCGGCCTCTCCGATGGCGTAGGATTTGGGGATTATGTCGGGTCGCACCGCCCTGGAGGCAAGTCGGCGCCTTTGCGCGGGAGCCTTCCGCGGCCCGGCGTGTTTACCCTTCGGAATGTTCAGTCCAAGGTGGAACCGCGGGGAGACGAACCATGACGATCGACGACGCCACCCTCCAGCGCCTGATTGACAAGGGGCGCCAGCACGGCAACCGGCTCGGCATCGAGCAGCTCGGCCAGGACGTGCCGGTGGAGACGATGACCCCGGAGGAGGTCGCCGTGGTGGTGGAGCGGCTGGAGGCCGCGGGCATCGACGTGGAGCTGACCGACGAACGGCTGAAGCGTCCGCGCGGCGGCGGCGACTACGAGCGCGGGGCCGGGGTGGTCACCATCGCCAGCCCGGCGGCGCCCGCCGTGTCCGCCCCCGGCGCCCGCCCGTCCGTTCATGGCTGGGCCGACGAGGGGCTGGGCCACGCCCACGGCGGGCACCACGGCTCGCGCCGGGCGCCGACCTGGGACCGCGGCGGGGTGGACATGCTGCCCGTCGTCTCGGTCATCGTGGTGGCGCTGATCCTGATCATCGCCCTGGGCGGCTGAGGCGCAGCCTCCGGTCCGGCCGTCAGCCCGGCTTCGCCAGCGCGTGGATGAGGATGGCCGCGGTCGCCGCGACGTTCAGCGACTGGATGCGGCCCGTGCCCGGCAGGGTCAGGATGTCCTCGCAGGCGGCGAGGGTGGCGGGTGGAAGCCCGTCCTCCTCGTTGCCCAGCACGACGGCGGCGGGCCGTTCGCCCTTGGCGAGGGCCGCCGGGTCGGTGACCACCGCCCGGCCCCGGCCCAGCGCCGTTCCGGCCACCCGGTAGGACTCGCGCAGCCGCTTCAGAACCGCCGGCAGGTTGGCCGCCTGGTACAGCTCCACCCATTCGAAGCCGCCCTCGGCCACCCGGTAGGCGGATTCCGACGGCAGGGCCTGTCCGGGATGGTCCGACACCACGACGCGCCGCAGGCCGAAGAAGGCGGCGGTGCGCAGGATGGCGCCCAGATTGTGCGGGTTGCCGACCCCATCCAGGATCAGCAGCGGCTGCCCGTCCGTCGCCCAGCGCTTCGCCGCCTCGGTGTCGAAGGCGGGCACCGGGCGCGGCGCGATCAGCGCGACCACGCCGCCGTGCAGCACCGTTCCGGCGACCTTCGCCAGCTCGTCGGCCTCGACCATGCGGTAGGGCTTGCGCGCCGCGGCCATCGCCTTGCAGAAGTCGCCGGTCTTCGCCTTCAGCCGCTCCTCGAAGAACAGCCGCTCCACCCGCGCCGCGTCATGGGCGAACAGGGCGGAGACGGCGGACAGGCCGGCGACGCGGAACAGCTTTCCCGGCTCCTCCCGCGGCTCCTCCCGGCGCGCGTCCTTGCCGGCGCGGGCCGGACCCGGACGGGAGGGGCGGGCAGGGGAGGGGTGGGCAGGGGACGGGGCGGGCGGACGGCCGCGCGGGGTCGTCGGCTTCGGCATGATGGACTCGGGGGCTTGGGGGGAACGGGCCGGCATTCTGGACCAACCCGTTCCCGAACTCAAAGCCCTCAGTGGTTTCCGTTTTTGCTCCGCGCGTAGCCGGCGTAGGCCGCCGCCGCAGCGGCCGCGACCCCGGCGACGAGCAGCGGCGACACCCAGCCGGGCGGCGGGGTTCGGAAGCCGCCGGTGACGCCGCGGCCGCGCTCCACCGGGGTGAACAGGTTGCCGTCGCTCGCCGCGGCGGGCGGGGTCCGGCTGAAATGGCGGTGGGCGCCGTGGCCGGCGATCTTCTCCATCAGGCGCGGCGCCACCGCGTGTCCCAGCCGGGTCAGCGGGGTCATCGCCCCGACCATCGCCTGGGCGCGCGGGCGCAGGGCCACGGCCAGCACGGTGTCCGCCACGTCCTGCGGGTCGCCGTAGAAGGGGCTTTCCGCGTCCAGCTGATGGCCGGTGTAGTTGGCGCCGTGGGACATGCCCGGCGTGTCGGTGAAGAAGGGATAGACGCCGCAGACATGGACGCCCGGCGCGTCGACCAGCTCCGCCCGCAGGCTTTCGAGAAGCCCCTCCAGCCCGAACTTGCTGGCGGCGTAGGCGGCGGCGTAGGGGGCGGGCGCCCAGGCCCCGACCGACACCGTGTTGATGAGGACCCCGTGGCCCTGCCGGCGGAACAGCGGCAGGACGGCGTGGGCGCTGTATAGCGGGCCGAACAGGTTGGTCTCGACGACGCGGCGGTGCGCCTCCAGCGGCGTGTCCTCGAACCGCCCGACGGCCCCGACCCCGGCGTTGCTCACCCAGACGTCGATGCCGCCGAACAGCTGCATCGCCCGGTTGGCCAGCCGGAGGACCGCCTGGGCGTCGGTGACGTCGGTGGGCACCACCTCGGCTTCGCCGCCCAGCTCCCGGCATTCCTCGGCGACCTCGCCGAGCAGGGCCTCCCGCCGGGCGGCCAGCACCAGCCGGGCGCCCTCCCGCGCGAAGGTCAGGGCGGTGGCCCGCCCGATCCCGCTCGACGCGCCGGTTATGACCACCACGGCCCCGCGCACGCTGTCCATTCGTCTTCTCCCATCGACGCCTCGATGCGGCATCAACAGGACAGGACGGTCCGGCGTCGCGGTCCCATGGTGAATTCGGGGTGGATCAGATCAGCTTGATCGCCAGGAAGCCGCCGATCAGCGCGACGGCGAAGGCGGTGGTGACCAGCGTCAGCCGCTTCTCGATGAAGGCGCGCACCGGCTCCCCGAACCAGTAGAGCAGGGCGGCGACCAGATAGAAGCGGATGGCCCGCGACAGGATCGAGGCGCCGATGAACACCCAGATGTTCAGCTTCGCCACGCCCGCGGTGATGGTCAGCAGCTTGTAGGGGATGGGCGTCATGCCCTTGATGATGAGAATTTCCGCGCCGTATTCGACGAAGGTATGGCGCAGCGTCTCGAACTGGGCTTCCAGGTGGTAGAAGTCGATGACCGCCTTGCCGATGGCCTCGTACAGGAAGTAGCCGATCATGTAGCCGGCGACGCCGCCCACCACCGAGGCCAGCGTGCAGATCGTCGCGATCCGCCACGCGGCCTGCCGGTTGGCGAGCACCATCGGCACCATCAGGATGTCCGGCGGGATCGGGAAGAAGGAGCTTTCCGCGAAGGAAACCCCCGCCAGCCAGGTGGTGGCGTTCTTCGAGGCCGCCTTGGCCATCGTCCAGTCGTAAAGGCGCTTCAGCATGCCGGTCGCAGCCCGTGTTGTGCCGGTGAGGAAGCCCTTCTTTTAGCGGGCGGCCGGGCCAGCGGCTACGACCAATTCGGGGCGGCTCCGGAAAGGCTAAGCCATCGGCCTAGCGGGACGCGGGCTTGCTCCCGGATTCGGCGGTGTCCGGCTCCGCCTTCTCGGGGTCGGCGCGGGCCACCGGATCGCAGTCGCCGTCGCGGGACCCGCCGGGATGGCCGCCGGGCATGCCGCGGTAGCGCGTGTCCGGGTTGGAGCCGCCGCCGCCGCTCTGCTCGTCGCAGAGAGGCTCGATGTCGGTCTTGTGAATGTCCTTGGGCTCGGCGTCCTTTTGCCTTGCGGTATCGTCGGTCATGGCCGGTCTCCGGCTGCGGGAAGGAAACCGGGCAACAGGCTGGCGCGGTCCCGGTTCCCGTCCCGCCCGGTTCCCGTCCCGCCCGGTTCCCGTCCCGCTGACGCTCACTTCGTCGCGGATTCCAGATAGGCGATCAGGTCGGCCCGGTCCTCCGGCTTCGCCACCCCGGCGAAGGCCATGCGGCTGTCGGCGATGACCGCCTTCGGGTTGGCGAGATAGGGGTCGAGCGTCTTGGCGTCCCACGCGATGCCCGACGCCTTCAGCCCCTCGGAGTAGTTGGCGTAGGTGTCCACCGTGCCGGCCTTGCGCCCGAACAGCCCGTGCAGCGTGGGGCCGACGCGGTTCTTTCCCGCCTCCACCGTGTGGCAGGCCTTGCACTGGCGGAACAGCTTCTCGCCGTTCGCCGGGTCGCCGTCGGCCAGGGCCGGGAGCGGCGCCGCGGCGAGAAGGACCAGGGCGGCCAAGGCTATGGGGGCAGCGGAGCGGGCGGCGGTGCGCATGGGTCGGGGGCCTCCTTCGTTTCGCCGCGGCGGAAGGTCGCGGCGTCGAAGGGAGACTTTACGGATCGCCGGAGTCCGGGCCATTGGACTTTGGACCAGCGGAGTCCGCGCCTTTTTCAAGCGCCGCCTCCGGCTTCAGCGCCTCGTCCAGCCAGGCGAGGTGGGGTGCCGCGGCGCGGCGGGCCTCCTCCTCCATGCGGCGGTAGCGGGCGATCACCTCCTGCCCGAAGGCGGTGAGGCCGGTCCCGCCGCCCTCGCGTCCGCCGACGTTGGTGCGCACCACCGGCTCGCGGAAGGCGGAGTTCATGGTTTCCACCAGGAACCACGCGCGGCGGAAGGACATGCCGAGCGCCCGCGCCGCCGCGGAGATCGAGCCGGTGCGGTCGATCTCCTCCAGCAGGGACACCTTGCCGGGGCCGATGGCGCCGGAGGGGTGGAGGAAACGCAGCCGGATGTCGGTCGTCATGTCCTGGGATCTCGCCGGGAAACGGATTGGTCTCCGCCCAAGGTATCATCTGCCGCCCGGCGGTCAGTCCCGAATCTGAACCTCCCGGCGTCTGCAACCAAAGTCGAATTTACCGGCCTTCCCCGAAACCGCGATAACGGCGGGGCGCTGTGACGGCTACCGATCATCGGACGAACGGACACAGGGCGCACAACCCGCCAAACGCCATTCCGCGACATTCAGTTTCGGGCAATCCGCTTCGGGAGGAAACCGCCGTGATCCATCAGGCCCTGGAAACGCTCAGCAAGCAGGTCGCCATCCGGCCGCGCTACGACAACTTCATCGGCGGCCAGTGGGTTCCGCCGACGAAGGGCCAGTATTTCACCAACCTGACCCCGATCACCGGCAAGACGCTGTGCGAGGTCGCCCGCTCCACCGCGGAAGACATCGAGAAGGCGCTGGACGCCGCCCACAAGGCCAAGGACGCCTGGGGCCGCACCTCCCCAGCGGAGCGCGCGCGCATCCTCAACAAGATCGCCGACCGCATGGAGGAGCGTCTGGACGTCCTGGCGCTGGCCGAGACGCTGGACAACGGCAAGCCGATCCGCGAGACGACCCACGCCGACCTGCCGCTCGCCATCGACCATTTCCGCTACTTCGCCGGCTGCGTCCGCGCCCAGGAAGGCACCATCGCGGAAATCGACCACACCACCTACGCCTATCACTTCCATGAGCCGCTGGGCGTCGTCGGCCAGATCATCCCGTGGAACTTCCCGCTGCTGATGGCCGTGTGGAAGCTGGCTCCGGCGCTGGCCGCCGGCAACTGCGTCGTGCTGAAGCCCGCCGAGCAGACCCCGATGGCCATCATGGTGCTGATGGAGATCATCGGCGACCTGCTGCCGGACGGCGTCCTCAACGTCGTCAACGGCTTCGGCATCGAGGCCGGCAAGCCGCTGGCCCAGAGCCCGCGCATCGCCAAGATCGCCTTCACCGGCGAGACGACGACCGGCCGCCTGATCATGCAGTACGCGGCGGAGAACATCATCCCGGTCACGCTGGAGCTGGGCGGCAAGTCGCCGAACATCTTCTTCAACGACGTGATGGCCGACGACGACGAGTTCCTGGACAAGGCGCTGGAAGGCTTCGCCATGTTCGCGCTGAACCAGGGCGAGGTCTGCACCTGCCCGTCGCGCGTCCTGGTGCAGGAGAAGATCTACGACAAGTTCATGGAGAAGGCCGTCGCCCGCGTCGCCGCCGTCAAGCAGGGCAGCCCGCTCGACCCGGCGACGATGATCGGCGCCCAGGCGTCGATCGACCAGCTTGAGAAGATCCTGTCCTACATCGACATCGGCAAGGCCGAGGGCGCCAAGGTGCTGATCGGCGGCGAGCGCGCCCATCTGGGCGGCGAGCTGGAGAGCGGCTACTACGTCCAGCCGACGGTCTTCGAAGGCCACAACAAGATGCGCGTCTTCCAGGAGGAGATCTTCGGGCCGGTCGTGTCCGTGACGACCTTCAAGACCGAGGAGGAGGCGCTCGCCATCGCCAACGACACGCTCTACGGCCTGGGCGCCGGCGTGTGGAGCCGCGACGGCAACCGCGCCTTCCGCATGGGCCGCGCCATCCAGGCGGGCCGCGTGTGGACCAACTGCTACCATCTCTACCCGGCCCACGCGGCGTTCGGCGGCTACAAGCAGTCGGGCATCGGCCGTGAGACGCACAAGATGATGCTCGACCACTACCAGCAGACCAAGAACCTGCTGGTCAGCTACAGCCCGAAGGCTCTGGGCTTCTTCTAAGCATCCTGTCTCCTCCCTGACGACCTTGGGCCGGCGGCCATTCGGCCTCCGGCCCTTTTTCTCATCCGACAGGCCATTCATTCGGGAGCGTCCGCCCATGGTCGAACGAGTCGTCGCCACACCGGCGGCCCTGGCGCTGATCGAAAAGCTGCGCGGGCTTTACGGGCCGCTGTTCTTTCACCAGTCCGGCGGCTGCTGCGACGGCAGCGCGCCGATGTGTTTCATGGACGGGGAGTTCCGCCCCGGCGGGCAGGACGTCCGGCTGGGCGAGATCGGCGGCTGTCCCTTCTACATGGGGGCGGCGCAGTTCGAGTACTGGTCGCACACCCAGCTCATCATCGACGTGGTGCCGGGCCGCGGCGCCAGCTTCTCGCTGGAGGCGCCGGAGGGCGTGCGCTTCCTCACCCGCTCCCGCCTGTTCTCCGATGGCGAGGTGGAGGCGCTGCGGTCCGATCCTGGCGATATGACGAAAAAAGCATAGCGCTGTTTCGTGGAATGCGGTATTCAGGATTCGACTTTGGGACTTTCCCAGTCGGCACGGCCTGCGGGCGGTCTGATCCGTGTTCAGACCGGCTCCCCCGCGTGGTGGTGCATATGGAACCGAACTCAGGCGCCTTCCGCGACGGCGGAAGGCGCCTTTTTCGTTGCGTGGGAGAGAGCGGTTCCTTGGACCTTCGGATGAGCGAAGACCGCGGTTCCATCCGCGGCCTCCACTCATCCGACGAACCATTCATCCGATGAAGGCGGGCAATGAACGCCGGCAGGGCGTTCAGGCGCGCTTCCAGGTCGTGCCCTGCGGGCCGTCTTCCAGGACGATGCCGAGGTCGGCCAGCTCCTTGCGGATGCGGTCGGCCTCCGCGTAGTTCTTGGCCTTGCGGGCGGCCAAGCGGTCGTCGATGCGCTGCTGGATGTCGGTGTCGGACAGGGCGGCGGCCCCCTTCGGCGCCCAGCGGAACCACGCCTCCGGGTCCTGCTGGAGCAGGCCCAGCGCCTCGCCCGCGGCGCGCAGGGCGCCCTTGGCGGCGGCCTTCCCGGCGTCACTTGTCGCCTTGTTGACTGCCGAGGCCAGCTCGTGCAGGTGGGAGATGGCGAGCGGGCTGTTGAGGTCGTCCTCCAGCGCGGCCAAGACGTCGAAGGGCAGTTCGGCGTCCGCCGGGGCCGGGTCGCCGCGCAGCGCCTGGTACCAGCGGTCGAGCGTCGCCTTGGACTGCTTCAGACCCTCGCGGGTGAAGTCGAGCGGCTGGCGGTAATGGGCGCTCATCAGCGTCAGGCGGATGGCCTCGCCGGGGAACTCGTCCAGCAGCTCGTGCACGGTGAAGAAGTTGCCCAGCGACTTGGACATCTTCTCGCCCTCGACGGTGACGAAGCCGTTGTGGACCCAGTAGCGGGCCAGCGGCTCGCCGTCATGGGCGCAACGGCTCTGGGCGATCTCGTTCTCATGATGCGGGAAGATCAGGTCCAGCCCGCCGCCGTGGATGTCGAAGGTGACGCCGAGATGCTCCTTGGCCATGGCCGAGCATTCGATGTGCCAGCCCGGCCGGCCGCGGCCCCACGGGCTGTCCCAGCCGGGCTGGTCGGCGGCGCTCGGCTTCCACAGCACGAAGTCGGAGGAGTCGCGCTTGTAGGGGGCGACCTCGACGCGGGCGCCGGCGATCAACTCGTCCAGCGAGCGGCGGGAGAGCTGCCCGTACTCCGCCATCGACGGCACGGAGAACAGCACGTGCCCTTCCGCGGCATAGGCGTGGCCGCGCTCGATCAGCAGGCCGATCAGCGCGACCATGTGCGAGATGTGGTGCGTGGCGCGCGGCTCGATGGTCGGGCGCAGCGCGTTCAGCGCGTCCATGTCGGCATGGTAGAGGTCGGCGGTGCGCTTGGTCAGCGCCTCGATCGGCTCCCCGCTGTCGCGCGAGCGGTCGATGATCTTGTCGTCCACGTCGGTGATGTTGCGGACGTAGGTCACCGCCGGGTACAGCCGCCGCAGCAGCCGGAACAGCAGGTCGAACACCACCACCGGGCGGGCGTTGCCGATGTGCGCGGTGTCGTAGACCGTGGGTCCACACACATACATGCCCACCCGGTCCGGACTCATCGGCTCGAAGCGTTCCTTGCGGCGGGTCAGCGTGTTGTAGAGGTCCAGCGGCACGGCGCCATGTCTCCTGTATGGGGTCTTCCAAATCCCCCTCTCCCCTCCGGGGAGAGGGTCGGGGTGAGGGGGAAACGCCGGCCCCTTGCAGGGCTTTTCCGGCCTTTCGGCCGCCCCCTCATCCTAACCTTCTCCCCAGGGGGGAGAAGGGATTCTAGGCCGTCTCTCCCGCGAGGCGCTTTTCCGCGCGGGTTCGGCCGATCAGGGGTAGCAGGTTCTTCAACTCCGGTCCATGGTCCCGCCCGGTGAGGGCGCGGCGCAGGGGGAGGAACAAATCCTTGCCCTTCCGACCCGTCTTCGCCTTCACCGCACCCGTCCAGGTGCCCCAGGTGGAGAGGTCCCACGGCTCCTCCGGCAGCAGGGCCGCCGCCTCGGCCAGGAAGGCGGGATCGTCCGCCGCCGGGGCGACCGGGGCGTGGGTCACCGCCCACCAGTCGCGGGCCTCCGCGACCCGCGACAGGTTGGGGCGCACCGCCTCCCAGAAGGCGGCGTCGGCCTCCGCCAGGCCGAGCGCGGCCAGCTCCTCAGACACCCGCTCGAAGGGCAGCAGATGGAGGATGCGGGCGTTCAGCCGCAGCAGTTCCTCCGGATCGAATTTCGGGGTGGCGCGGGACACCTTGGCGATGTCGAACTCGGCCACCAGCTCGTCCAGCGTCAGCCGCGGCTCGATGGCGTCGGAGGTGCCGAGCTTGGCGAGCAGGCTGGCCAGCGCCATCGGCTCGATCCCCTCCTCTTCGCGCAAGCTGGCCACGGACAGGCTGCCCAGCCGCTTGGACAGGCCCTGTCCCGTCGCGTCGGTCAGCAGCGGCAGATGGGCGAAGACCGGAACGGCCCCGCCAACCGCCTCGAAGATCTGGATCTGCACCGCGGTGTTGGCGACGTGGTCCTCGCCCCGGATGACGTGGGTGATGGCGAGGTCGGCGTCGTCCACCACGCTGGTCAGGGTGTAGAGCGGGCGGCCGTCCTCGCGGATCAGCACGGGATCGCTGAGCGCGGACCCTTCGAAATGCACCGGCCCGCGCACGAGGTCGGTCCATTCGACCGGCGTGTGCTCCAGCTTGAAGCGCCAGTGCGGCTTGCGCCCCTCCGCTTCCAGGCGGGTGCGGTCGGCGTCGCCCAGGCGGAGGGCCGCCCGGTCGTAGATCGGCGGGCGGCCCTGCGAAACCAGGCTGGCGCGCTTGAGGTTCAGCTCCTCCGGCGTCTCGTAGCAGGGGTAGAGCCGGCCGGACGCCTTCAGCGCCGCCGCCACCGCGTCGTAGCGGCCATAGCGGTCGCTTTCCCGCGCGAAGCGGTCCCAGGTCAGGCCGAGCCAGGTCAGGTCCCGCTCGATCCCCTCCGCGTATTCCGGCTTGGAGCGCTCCTCGTCCGTGTCGTCGAGGCGCAGCAGGAAATTGCCGCCCGCCTTGCGCGCGAACAGCCAGTTGACGAGCGCGAGGCGCACGTTGCCGACATGCAGGAGACCGGTCGGGCTGGGGGCGAAGCGGACGGCGACGGACATGCGGGCATCATTCGAAAGTCGGGACAGGGCGGCAGTCGTAGCACGCCGCGCGCCGCTCCGAAAGACGCCCATCAGATGCCAAGGGGGCGCCGCGGGGCCTGTCGCCTTTGGCGGCCAGTCCCTGTGCCACCCCTCCACAATTTCCGGCGCAAATGGATTGTTTCGAATGAAACAATTCTTGCGCGGAGCGGTGGCGGAGGCGATGCTGTCCTCCTGTGCGGGTTTTCGGCCCGCGAAACCAATTGGAACGGGAGAGCGGCCATGAAGCTGGCCGAAGCCCTGCTGCGCGCGCTGAAGGATCGCGGCGCACAGGCCATGTTCGGGATTCCGGGCGATTTCGCCTTGCCCTTCTTCAAGGTGGCGGAGGAAACGCAAATCCTGCCGCTCCACACGCTGAGCCACGAGCCGGCGGTGGGCTTCGCGGCGGACGCGGCGGCGCGCTACAGTTCGACGCTGGGGGTGGCGGCGGTCACCTACGGGGCGGGCGCCTTCAACATGGTGAACGCGGTGGCCGGCGCCTACGCCGAGAAGTCGCCGGTCGTGGTCATCTCCGGCGCGCCGGGCACGACGGAGGGCAACGCCGGCCTGCTGCTGCACCACCAGGGCCGCACGCTGGACACGCAGTTCCAGGTGTTCAAGGAGATCACCGTGGCCCAGGCCCGGCTGGACGACCCGGCCAAGGCCCCGGCGGAGATCGCCCGCGTGCTGGGCGCCGCCCGCGCCCTGTCGCGCCCGGTCTATCTGGAAATCCCCCGCAACATGGTCAACGCCGAGGTCGAGCCGGTGGGCGACGACCCCGCATGGCCGGTGGACCGCGACGCGCTGGCCGCCTGCGCCGACGAGGTGCTGGCGGCGATGCGCGCGGCCACGTCGCCGGTGCTGATGGTCTGCGTCGAGGTCCGCCGCTACGGGCTGGAGGCCAAGGTGGCGGAGCTGGCGCAGCGGCTGGGCGTGCCGGTGGTCACCACCTTCATGGGGCGCGGTCTGCTGGCCGACGCGCCGACCCCGCCGCTCGGCACCTACATCGGCGTCGCGGGCGACGCGGAGATCACCCGGCTGGTCGAGGAGTCGGACGGGCTGTTCCTGCTCGGCGCCATCCTCAGCGACACCAACTTCGCGGTGTCCCAGCGCAAGATCGACCTGCGCAAGACCATCCACGCCTTCGACCGGGCGGTGACGCTGGGCTATCACACCTACGCCGACATCCCGCTGGACGGGCTGGTCGACGCGCTGCTGGAGCGGCTGCCGCCGTCCGACCGGACGACCCGCGGCAAGGAACCCCACGCCTGCCCCACGGGGCTTCAGGCGGACGGCGAGCCGATCGCCCCGATGGACATCGCCCGCGCCGTCAACGACCGCGTCCGCGCCGGGCAGGAGCCGCTGCTGATCGCCGCGGACATGGGCGACTGCCTGTTCACCGCCATGGACATGATCGACGCCGGTCTGATGGCGCCGGGCTATTACGCGGGCATGGGCTTCGGCGTGCCGGCGGGCATCGGGGCGCAGTGCGTGTCGGGCGGCAAGCGCATCCTGACGGTGGTCGGCGACGGCGCCTTCCAGATGACCGGCTGGGAGCTTGGCAACTGCCGACGCCTTGGCATCGACCCCATCGTGATCCTGTTCAACAACGCCAGCTGGGAGATGCTGCGCACCTTCCAGCCCGAATCCGCCTTCAACGACCTGGACGACTGGCGCTTCGCCGACATGGCGGCAGGCATGGGCGGCGACGGCGTCCGCGTGCGCACGCGGGCGGAGCTGAAGGCGGCGCTGGACAAGGCCTTCGCCACGCGTGGGCGCTTCCAGCTGATCGAGGCGATGATCCCGCGCGGCGTGCTGTCTGACACGCTGGCCCGCTTCGTCCAAGGGCAGAAGCGTCTGCACGCCGCGCCCCGCGAGTAGGGGCGGGGGGGTAGGCGTGGGCTCGGCCGTGGGGTAGGGTTCCCGGCAACCCTTCCCCACCGGGGCGGGACCCCAAAAAGCGGACAAGGAGGACTCAGCCATGGCGGAAACACCGGTGACGGACAGGCCGTTGCGGATCGCGGTCGTGCTCTCGGGCTGCGGCGTCTATGACGGGGCGGAGATTCACGAGGCGGTGTGCACCCTGCTGGCGATCAGCCGCGCCGGGGCGGAGGCCGTGTGCTTCGCCCCCGACGTCCCGCAGGCCCATGTCGTCAACCACCTGACCGGCGAGGAGGCGGCGGAGACCCGCAACGTGCTGGCCGAGTCCGCCCGCATCGCCCGCGGCAAGGTCGCCGACCTCGCGACCTTCGACGCCGCCGCGGTGGACGCGCTGATCTTCCCCGGCGGCTTCGGCGCGGCCAAGAACCTGTGCGACTTCGCCTTCAAGGGCGCGGACTGCACGGTCAACCCGGACGTCGAGACGGCCGTGCGCGCGATGCGCGACGCCGGCAAGCCCATCGGCGCCCTGTGCATCGCCCCGGCCATCCTGGCCAGGCTGTTCGGCGCGGAGGGGGTCGAACTCACCATCGGCTCCGACGCCGGGACCGCCGCCGCGCTGGAGAGCCTGGGGGCGAAGCACAGCGTCACCGGCCATGGCGGGATCGTGACCGACCGGCGGCTGAAGGTCGTGACCTCCCCCTGCTACATGCTGGACGCCAGCCTCGCGCAGATCGCCGAGGGTGCCGAGAAAACCGTCCGCGCGCTGATCGGGCTGGCCCGCTAAGCTCTTGTTGCGCTTGCGCCAAGGGGCGGGTGCCGAAGCGGAATACCCCCTTCGGCACCGCCGCCGCGCAACAATTCGTTAACCATAAAAGCCCACCCTGTCCCTGCTTTCGGGCGAAATTTATTCAGGGACGAGGACGGCGATGACCTGCATTGTTGGCTTGGTGGACGGCGATCGTGTGTGGATGGGCGGTGACAGCGCGGGCGTGAACGGCCTGGACATCACCGTGCGCGCGGACACCAAGGTGTTCCGCAACGCCGACATGCTGATCGGCTTCACCAGCAGCTTCCGCATGGGCCAGCTTCTGCATTACCGGCTGGAGCCGCCGCACCGCGACCCCGAGGCCGACGTCTTCCGCTACATGGTCGTCGATTTCGTGGACGCCGTGCGCGGGTGCCTGAAGGACGGCGGCTACGCCCACCGCTCCAACGACGTGGAGACCGGCGGCACCTTCATGGTGGGCTATGAGGGGCGTCTCTTCTCCATCCAGTCCGACTATCAGGTGGGCGAGGCGGTGCGCGGCTATCACGCCATCGGCTGCGGGTCCGACTACGCGCTGGGTTCGCTCGCCTCCACGGCCGGGCTGCCGGCGGAGGAGCGGGTGCTGAAGGCGCTGGAATGCGCCGAGCTGTTCAGCGGCGGCGTGCGCGCCCCCTTCACCATCCAGTCGATGGTCCGCCGTCCGCATCTGGCGCTGACCGAAGCGGCGTAAGGCCATAATAAAAATCAGGACTTCCCGCGCCGTTTTCGCCATCCGGCAAGACGGCGCGAAGTCGTGCCTGCATCGCGGCAAACTGTGCTATAGGGACGGCGCTCCGTCCCCCAGTGATGGAGAAGAAAAAGACCATAAATACAGTGGGTGCTAGAGAATGGTGGACCAAACTGTTGGTGATGCGGATCGTTTGATTGGCGAAGAGTCCCGCGATGTCTCGGGCCGGGTGCATGGCCTGCCGGCTTACTGCAATTCGCCTTACTTCGTGTTCCCGGCGCTGATCCTTCTGCTGATCATGCCGCTGTCGATCATTTTCCACCCGTCCTGGATCGTTCCCCTGGCCGAACTGTACGCGGTCGGCATGATGGTGACGATCATCCGCCTGACGCGCTGACGCGCCGGTCTTTCCCCACCCCGGCCCTTCGCTCCCGCTTCCCGGGAGGGGCCGGGGTGGAGGCCCGCCGCGGCCACCCGTTTCCCCCTTATCCAAGAAGCCCCGTCATCACCGCGCGAAGCTGCGCCGGCCGCACCGGCTTGTTCAGCACGTGGCAGCCCCTGGCCTGCGCCTCCTCCACCACTTCGGCGGTGCGGTTGGCGGTGATCAGGACCGACGGCAGGTCCGCCCCGCAGCGCTCGCGCACCCGCGCGATCTCGGTGAAGCCGATCACGCCATCGTCCAGGTGGTAATCGGCGAACAGCACGTCCGGCGCCACCGCCCCCAGCCCGGCCAGCGCCTCGTCGCCCGACGCCGCCGTGGCGACGCTGCACCCCCAGCCCTCCAGCAGGGCGCGCATCCCGGCCAGCACCGCCGGTTCGTTGTCGATCACCAAAACCCGTGTGCCGGCCAGCCGGTTCGAGGCGGTCTGCACCGGCGCCTCCAGCGCGCGCACCGGGCGGGCGTAGCGCCCGAAGGGCACCGTCACCGCGAAGACCGATCCCCGCCCCGGCTGCGAGCGCACGGTGATCGGATGGTCGAGCATCCGCGCCACCCGCTCCACGATGGCGAGGCCGAGGCCCATGCCGCGCACCCGCTCGTTGGCGCAGGGGGTGTCGAGGCGGCGGAACTCCTGGAAGATTTCGCCCAGCTTGTCGGCGGGCACGCCGGGGCCGGTGTCCCACACCTCGATCCGCAAGCCCTCGGAGGTCCGCCGGCAGCCGACCAGCACGCGCCCGGCCCCGTCCTGCGCGCCGCCTTTCGCACCCCTTTTCGCTTGGGTGTAGCGCAGGGCGTTGGACAGGAAGTTCTGCAGGATGCGGCGCAGCAGCCGGATGTCGCTGCGCACCACGGCGTGGCTGGGAACGACGCAGAGGTCCAGCCCGCGCTCCTTCGCCACCGCCGCGTATTCGGTGGCCAGCGCGCCGAACAGGCTCTTGATCGGGAAATCGGCGATTTCCGGCCGCACCGCCCCGGCGTCCAGCTTGGAGATGTCCAGCAGCGCCGACAGCAGGTCCTCGACCGAGGCCAGGGCGACGTCGATGTTGTCGACCAGCCCGCGGTTGGGCTCCGGCTGCTCCAGGTCGCCCAGCGCCGAGACGAACAGCCGCGCCGCGTTCAGCGGTTGCAGCAGGTCGTGGCTGGCCGCCGCCAGGAAGCGCGTCTTGGACAGGTTGGCCTGCTCCGCCTCCGCCTTGGCCAGCCGCAGGGCCTCCTCCGCCGCGATGCGCTCGGCGATCTCCTGCTGGAGCTGGCCGTTGAGGCGGGTCAGCTCGGCGGTGCGCTCGACGACGCGGCGCTCCAGGCTGTCCTTGGCGTCGGCCAGGGCCTCCGCCGCCATGCGCCGCTCGGTGATGTCGTGGATCAGACCGAAATAGCCCAGCACCTCCGGCTTGCCGCCGCCGCGCCGCTCGCCGAAATGCGGAATGTAGGTGGCGACGGCGTAGCGCGGCGACCCGTTCTCGCCGGGCAGCTCCAGGTCGAAGGTCACCTCCTCGCCGGCCAGCGCCCGCAGCACGTAGGAGCGCCGCACCTCGTAATAGAGGTCGCCCAGCGCCGCCCACATGGGCTGGCCCTCGATCTCCTCGCGCTTGCGGTTGAACCAGCCCTCGTAGGCCTTGTTGACGAAGCGGAAGCGCTGCTCGGCGTCGACATAGGCGATCAGCGCCGGCACCGCGTCGGTGACCAGCCGGATGCGCTCCTCGCTGTCGCGCAGCGCCTGCTCGGCCCGCTTGCGCTCGGTGATGTCGGTGAAGGTCAGGACGAAGCCGCCGCCCGGCATGGGGTTGCGGCTGATCTCCAGCACCGTGCCGTCCAGCCAGGGCTGCTCGACGAGGCAGCTCGGCATCATCAGGGCGCTCAGCGACAGGCCGCGGTCGCCGAGCGCGGCGTGGTGCAGCACGAAGTCGGCGAAGCCCGCCCCGCGCTCCGCCACCTTGGCGGGCAGGCGCAGCAGGCCGGTGAAGCGCTCGTTCCAGGCGACCAGCCGCTGGTCGCGGTCGTACACCCCGACCCCCTGGGCGATGTTGTCCAGCGTCGCCTGGAGGAGCGCCGACTTCTCGGCCAGCTCGCGCTCGCGGCGGCGGGTCTCATGCTCCTTGATGTCGGTGATGTCGGTGTAGACGCCGACCACCCCGCCGTCGCGGGTCCGCCGCTCGTTGACCTGGACCCAGCGCCCGTCGGCCAGCCGGTAGACGTAGGGACCCTTCAGCGCCCGGTGCTGGGCCAGCCGTTCCGACAGCCAGCGGTCGGGCCGCGGGTAGGCGTCGGCGATGGTGCGCGAGGAGGCCGCCAGCTCGGCGATCTCCTGGAAGCGGATGCCCGGCAGGATGCGGTCGCGGATCTCCGGCCATAGGGCCAGATACTTGCTGTTGCACAGGACCAGCCGGTCGTCGGCGTCGAAGATGGCGAAGCCCTCGTTGACCGACTCGATGGCCTCCGACAGGCGGCTGCGCATGGTGTCGGCCAATTCCTTGGCGCGGGCCAGGGCGCGGTGGCTGTCCTCCAGCTCGCGCAGGGCGCGCTCCAGCTCCAGCGTGCGCTCGCGCACCTTCTGCTCCAGGACGATGGCGGTCTGGAACAGGGAGAAGGCGCCCCCCTGCACGTCCATCGACCGCTCCACCCGGTCCATCAGCACCTGGTTGATGCGGCGGAGCTTGGCGTTCTCGCGCTCCAGCGCCTCCATCCGCTTGCCCTCGTCGGCGGCCGGAAGGGGGGCCGGGAGGCTGGCCGGTGGCGGGTCCGCGGGTGGGCGGGACGGTTCCCGCCAGTCGAAGATGAGCGTCATCGCGCACCTATCGCGACACCGGTGAAGGTCTGGTTGACGTGCATGGCGTTGTACTGCTCGCCGTAGGCGCAGAAGCCGATGACGTTGTGCCGGGCCAGCGCCGCCGACATGACGTGCTTGAGCTGCCGCTGCTCCAGCTCCAGCCGGCGCAGGATGCAGTCGCAGCCGAGCACGAGGTCCGGCGGCCCGCCGACCTCCGCCGCCAGCTTGCGCATCATCTCCTCGAGGTTCTCCACCGGGTCGACGCCGCGGGCGACGGTCAGCACGATCCCCTCGTCGATGGCGCAGTAGAAGGTCAGGCTCTCGTCGTCGTTGACCTTCTGGATGGAGCGGACATGGTACTCGCCCCCCACCCGCACGACGACGGGATAGGCCGCGAAGATCAGGGGCGTCAGCGGCTCCCCCTCCAGCCCGACCATGCGGGCGTACTCGCGGCCCGCCGGTTCCGCGTTGATCTCGGTGACGATGCGGCGCTGCGGGTCGGCGCCGGTCACCACCATCTTGGCGTCGGACGCCACGAAATGCTCGGTCCGGAAGACCACGAAGCGGCGCGCCGTGGTGACCAGCATCAGCACGGCGGCGTTGGTGTGGAACCGCCCCTCGTGCAGGACGAAGGTGCGCTCGAAGCGCAGCTCGTCCCCGGCGGAGCCGCCGAACAGCGGGATGTCCATCAGCACGCTGTGCAGCGCGCTGACCACCATCTCCTCCGCCCGCGACATGCCGTCGATCATCAGGAAAGCGAAGCTGCCATGGTCGGGGAAGGCGTCGGCGCGGGCGGCCAGGGCGACGTCGCGCTGCTCCATCAGGCTGCGCAGGACGCGAGGCGCCTCGGCGATGGAGAAGCGGTCGAGGTCGTCGATGCGTTGGGTGGCGATGGTGAAGTCGTCGCGCGGAAAGCCGATCCCGACCAGCGATCCGGCGGCGTAGCCGAAGGGCGTGATCTCTCCCGCCGTGGTGCAGCCGACCACCGGCACCGGCCCGAACAGCTCGGCCAGGGCCGCCGCCAGTTCCACCCGGTCGTAATGTGCGGAGCAGAAGACCAGCACCATCTCCAGCTCCGCGGCGGCGGCGGGATTCCGCCCGCACAGCCCCTCGAAGAGGTCCCGCGCGGCGGTGCCAGCGTCCTCCGCCATCGAGACGGCCCGCGGCAGGGACGGGCTGGGCGCCGAAGAGCCGGGCGCCAGAGGACTGGGCGCCAGAGGACTGGGCATGGAGGCGCTGGGCGGAGCATCGGAGAGGAGAGCGTCCGAGGCCGGATGGCTGGTCACAATGCGGGTCCCGAAAAGCATCGGCATGGCATCCAACACCCCAAGCCGCCACCCGGTGCCGGAAGGCCGGCCGGGGAACGTGGGCGGATGACCTATAGGTTACTTCAGCGCCGCCCGCCGGGCAAAGCCGGCGCGGGGGTGCGGGCATGCGACCATCGTCTAAGAAGGCTTGACGTCGCCTGTGCTCAGCCGGTCCGGCGCGCCATGGCCTCGCGGCCGCGCGCCGGGTTGCTCCGCTTCTTCGCCTCGCCCGGCGGAACGCCGTTCATCAGGAAGCGCAGCGTCGGCGAGCGGCGGACCAGCCCATGATGGACCGCCAGCGGCACGAACAGACCCACCGCGGTGATCGCGGCGAACTCCAGCAGGGGCGGGGCGGTGACCGCCAGCAGGGCGAAGCCCAGGGCCATGACCACCAGATGGTGCAGCAGGTAGATCGTGTAGGAGGCCTGCGACAGCGCCCGCACCCGGCGGCTCTCCGCCGAGAAGAAGGACTGCGTCAGGCCGAGGACGAAGCGGAAGGCCGACCAGGCGGCGACGGCGCGCAGCGCCTCGTCGAGGAAGCGGACCGGCATGGGCTTCTCGACACCCACCATGCCGATGTGGATGGCGAAGCAGGCCAGATAGGTCAGCGCCACCCCCCAGCTCGCCTTGGCGTAGCGCGCGGCCCCGCCCGGCCAATGGGCGATCAGCACCCCGACCGCGAAGAAGCCCGCCGAGACGACGATGCTCACCGCGGTGGAGTTGGTCGGCGCCAGCGGCGTCACCAGCAGGTCGGAGATGTTGTCGAAGCCCAGCACCCCCATCATGACGAGGCTGAGCAGGAGCGGCGGCAGCCAGTCCGGCGGATCGGCCAGCCAGCGGGCCAGCCCCGGCGCGCGCTCGGCCATCCGCCGGTGCAGCGCGACCAGCAGCGGGTAGGTGAGGCAGAGCGCCAGCACGCTGATGAACAGCTCGACCAGGAACCACAGGTGATAGACGAGCCCGCCGCTCCAGAAGGCCGCGGGAATGGTCTGGGTGAAGAACTCGCCCGCGGTCAGGCCGGGGTCGATCGCGCGGCTTTCCATCCACAGCTGGGCGACGTTCAGCGTCGCCGCCATGGCGACGAGCGGCACCAGCAGCCGCGAGGCGCGCGAGGTCAGGGTCGCCCGCGGCCCGTGGCGGCGCAGGCTGTGGGTGATCAGCAGGCCGGAGATCAGGAAGAAGGCGGGCATGCGGAAGCTGTGGATGAAGTCCGCGAACAGCCCGATCCAGGCGATCCCGTCGGGGGAGTTCATCACCCAGTCGTAGCCGGGCGTGTAGATCAGCGCCGCGTGGTAGGGCACGCCGAGGATCATCAGCAGGCTGCGCGCCGCGTCCAGCGAATGATCCCGTGTGCCGCCCATTCCAATTGATACGCCCGCCGCCGCCATCGCCCACGCCTTTCGGGGTCTCTTTCGTTTCGCCTCCCCGAACGAACGCGCCAGGGCATCGTCCGGATGCGCTAGAGGCGGCGGCGCATTCGGGGAACCGAGGTGGGGGTAAGCCGTTCCCGCCCGTTGCGCTCCCTCTGGAGCGGCGTGCGCCGAGGGTTCACGCCGATGGGCCGAACCTGCTACAAGACCGCTGCGGAGCGCTCGCATTCACGCGGGTGGCGCCGTCGTTCGCGCCCGTATTTCCGCGGGTGGCCTTTGGAGGATTCCGTCATGCTCTGGCTCGCCGCCTACATTGGCAGCGTACTCGCCATCAACTACGCCTTCAGCCTCGCGCCGCATCTGGACCTCGTGTGGTCCTGCTGGGCCGGGTTGATCTTCATCCTGCGCGACATGGTCCAGGTCCGCTACGGCCACTGGTCGCTCGCCGCCATGCTGGCCGCCACGGTGCTGTCCTTCCTGCTGGCCGACCCCTTCGTCGCGACGGCCAGCGTCACCGCCTTCGCGGTGTCGGAGCTGATCGACTGGGGCGTCTTCACCGTCACCCGCCGCCCGCTGCGCGACCGGCTGTGGATCAGCGCCGCCCTGTCGGTGCCGGTGGACACGGCGCTGTTCTTCGGCATGCTCGGCATCTGGGACCCGGCCGTCTGGGCGGCCAGCCTCGCGTCGAAGCTGGTCGGCGTGTCGGCGGTGTGGATGCTGATGCGCGCGCGGGCGACCCGGCCGGCGACGGCGTGATCCATACGGATTTGGCAATCGCCGACTCGGCGAGGCGCCGGTTCCGCCGCGGGCCATCCCGGCGGAGCCGGAGGTCCGCGGCGTCGGCGATTGCCAAAAAGGGCCGGAGGGCGTCACGCCTCCGAGGTCGCCGTCTCGGTGGCCTGACGGGGGCTGGTCGTCTCGTCGGGGATCTCGACCAGGAAGATGGCGCCGCGTCCCGGGCGCGACAGCACCCGCACCCGGTAGCCGAGCAGCCGGCTGAGCCGTGCCACGGTGGCGAGGCCGAGGCCGAGGCCCTTGCGCCGGTCGCGCTCGGGATTGCCGATCTGATAGAAGTCCTCGAAGATCAGATGCAGCCGATCCTGCGGGATGCCGGGGCCGGTGTCCTGCACCTTGATGGCGGTGAAGCCGCGCGCCTGCCGGCAGGTCACCCGGATGGTGCCGCTGTGGGTGTATTTCAGCGCGTTGCTCAGCAGGTTGCGGACGATCCGCTCCAGCATCGCCGGGTCGGTCGTCACCCGGGCGCCGCCGCAGGTGACGCGGAAGCCCAAACCCTTGCCGGCGGCCTCCAGCCGGCCTTCCTCGCAGATGCGCTCCAGAAAGACGGGCAGGTCCAGTTCGGACAGCTGCGGGCTGATCACGCCGGTTTCCAGCGTGGCGATGTCCATCAGCGAGTTCAGCAGGCGCTGGGTCGCCTCGAAGCCGTCGCGGGCAGCATCCACCAGCTTGCGCAGCCGGGGGCTGTCCGCCTGTTCGCCGATCATGTGCAGATAGATGCCCAGCGTCTGGAGCGGCTGGCGCAGGTCGTGACTGGCGGCGGCGAGGAAGCGCGACTTGGCGGCGTTGGCCTGCTCCGCCTCCGCGCGCGCCCGCGCCAGCGCGTCGTAGCTGCGGCGCAGTTCCTCCATGCGGTCGCGGTCCTGCAGCACGGAATTGACGGTGGCGACCAGAAGCAGGGTGATGATCAGACCGGCGAACAGCACCGCCCGCGGCGTGGCGCTGGCCACGCTCTCCTCGAAGGCGTGGGTGCCGGACAGGACCAGCGTCCAGGGGCGCCCGAACACCTCGACGTGGAGAACCTCCTGAAAAGCGGCGTCCCGGGCGACCGCGGAGTCGAACATCAGCGAGTCCGGCGTGGCCTCCGTCCCGTCATGGACGCGGATGTCCAGCAGTTGGGACGCGCCCTGGCTCATGATGCTGCGCATCAGGTCGTGTGCGCGGAAGGGGCTGTAGACGAAGCCCAGCAGCGCCTCCCGCCGGTCGGCGGCGGTGGTCAGGGGCAGGGTCTGGTCGTAGACGGGCACATAGATGAGGAAGCCGGGCTGCACGTCCTCCTCGGTTTCCTGGACCAGCCGCAACCGGGCGGTCGCCGCGGCGGTGCCGGTGCCGCGGGCGCGCTCCATGGCGGCTTGGCGGGTCGGCTCGGCGTGCATGTCGAAGCCGAAGGCCCGCAGGTTGCGGCTGGCGAAAGGCTCGATGTAGACGATGGGGAAATATTCGGGCCGCTCCCCCTCCGGCGTCACGCGGTAGCTGTAGAAGCCGGCGGCGTGCAGCGCCGCCTCGTGCTGCTCCCGGTCGGGCGCCTTCACGCGCTTGGCGTAGCCGATGCCCTGGATGCCGGGATAGCGGTCCTCCACATGCAGGCCGGTGACGTAGGCCCGCCATTCCGTCCGGCTGACCTGCCCGCCGCCGGCGTCCACCATCGCCACGGCGCCCTGGAGCATCTGCTCGTAGGTGTCGAGCCGCTCGGTGACGTCGCCCGCCAGATCGCGGGCCAGCGCACGGAAGCGCGTCTCGGCCAGCCGGTGATTCTGCTCGGTCAGCAGCCACCAGGCGAGGCCGGTCAGCAGCAGCCCCAGCCCGAAGACCACCCAGCTTTCCCAGGAACGGAACAGCCGCCCGTCGGGAACGGCGGCGCGCCTGCGCTTCGGCCCGTTGTGCGTCGGCGTGGGTGGCGCGGCGGGCGCCGGTGGTAAGGGAACGTCCATGCCGGTCCGGCCCGTCACGCCGTGCCGGCGGGCTGCTCCCGCAGCACCTTGGTCAGCACCGCCTGGAGATGGGGCGGCAGCACCGGCTTCTGCAGAACGGTCAGCCCACGGGCGCGGGCGTCGCGCAGCCCTTCGGTGGAGGTGTCGCCGGTGATGATGACGCCCGGCACCTCGGCCCCGGCCTCCGCCCGGATGCGGTCGATGGCCTGGACGCCGGTGCGCCCTTCGCGCAGGCGGTAGTCGGCCAGGATGGCGTGCGGCGTTTCCCCGGCGATGGACAGGCGGTCGACGGCCTCGCCCTCGCTTTCGGCGGTGACGACCCGGTACCCCCACATCTCCAGGAGGAGGTTGAGGGCCTGCAGAACCGTCCGCTCGTCGTCGATCACCATGACGAGCTTGTCCTGGTCGTCGTCACCCGCGGGAGTCACTGTGTCCAATCCATCCGTTCACAAGGGCCGGTGATCATACAGACCAACAGGCGTCCGGCCAGAAAAGATTACCGCACCCGTGAGATGGGCGCCATGCAGAGGGGCGGCTGTGTAGCACAGACGATGGTTTATTCGGTCAGTACATTTGTCCTATTACCTCCATTGCGTGCCTATGGCCGGCGCGGCAAAGCCCCGCATTCCTGGTGGGTTCGATCAAAAGCATTGAGCTGGCGAAGCGCATCGTCCATTCTTCCGGCCCCCCGGAGAGTCCTATGACCTTCCTTCGGGCGACCAATATCTTCGGGCGGCGGCAATGACGGGCGAACGCATCTATCTGTACGACACCACGCTGCGCGACGGGGCGCAGACCCAGGACGTGGATTTCTCCGTCGCCGACAAGATCGCCATCGCCCGCGACCTCGACCGGCTGGGAATCGACTATGTGGAAGGCGGCTGGCCCGGCGCCAACCCGACCGACGACCAGTTCTTCGCGGAGGCGCCGGATCTCGCCCGCTCGACCTTCACCGCCTTCGGCATGACCCGCCGTCCCGGCCGCAGCACCGCGAACGACCCGCAGCTCGCCGCCCTGATCCAGTCCAAGGCGCGCGCCGTCTGCATCGTCGGCAAGACCTGGGACTTCCATGTCGACGTGGCGCTGGCCATCCCGCGCGAGGAAAACATCGAGCTGATCGCCGACAGCATCGCCGCGCTGAAGGCCGCCAAGGGCGAGGCGCTGTTCGACGCCGAGCATTTCTTCGACGGCTACAAGCGCAACCCGGCCTACACCGCCTCCTGCATCAAGGCCGCCTACGGGGCGGGGGCGCGCTGGGTCGTGCTGTGCGACACTAACGGCGGCACGCTGCCCCACGAGATCGACGAAATCGTCCGGCAGGTGATCGAGGAGCACGGCATCCCCGGCGACCGTCTGGGCATCCACTGCCACAACGACACCGAGAACGCCGTCGCCAACTCGCTGGCCGCGGTGCGCGCCGGGGTGCGGATGGTGCAGGGGACGATCAACGGGCTGGGCGAGCGCTGCGGCAACGCCAACCTCGTGTCGCTGATCCCGTCGCTGATGCTGAAGATGTGCTACGACGTCGGCATCAGGCCCGCCGACCTGCCGCTGCTGACCGAGATCAGCCGCAAGTTCGACGAGCGGCTGAACCGCGCGCCGAACCGCCACGCCCCCTACGTCGGCGCCAGCGCCTTCGCCCACAAGGGCGGGCTGCACGTCTCCGCCGTGGAGAAGGACCCATCCTCCTACGAGCATGTCGAGCCGGAGGCGGTCGGCAACCGCCGCCAGATCGTCATGTCGGACCAGGCGGGCCGCGCCAACGTCATCGCGCGGCTGCGTGAGATGGGCATGGCCGTGGACCCGAAGGACGAGCGGCTGAACCGCCTGCTCGACCTCGTGAAGCAGCGCGACACCGAGGGCTACGCCTACGACACCGCCGAGGCCAGCTTCGAGCTGCTGGTCCGCCGTGAGCTGGGCGAGGTGCCCGACTATTTCACCCTGAAGCGCTTCCACGTCACCGACGAGCGCCGCTACAACGCCAAGGGCGAGCTGGTGGTCGAGTCCGAGGCCGTCGTCCGCGTGAAGATCGGCGGCAAGGAGTATCACGAGGTGGCGTCGGGCAACGGCCCGGTGAACGCGCTGGACACCGCGATGCGCAAGGCGCTGGAGCCGCTGTACCCGCTGCTCGACGGGGTGAAGCTGTCCGACTACCGCGTGCGCATCCTGGCGGCCAAGGACGGCACCGGCGCCATGCCGCGCGTGCTGATCCGCTCGCGCAACGGCGACGGGCAAGAATGGTCGACGCTGGGCGTCTCCACCAACATCATCGAGGCGTCGATGGAGGCGCTGGTGGACAGTTACACATTCAAGCTGTTTAAAGGCGGCGCAACACCGCGAAGCTGAGACCAAAGTTCAGATCATGACCTCCGGCAAAGACCCCAACCGGCCCTCCGTCCTGGGCGGCCCGACCATCATCCTCGTGCAGCCCCAGCTCGGCGAGAACATCGGCGCCTGCGCGCGGGCCATGCTCAACTGCGGCCTGACCGAGCTGCGTCTGGTGAAGCCGCGCGACGGCTGGCCGAACGAGAAGGCGGTGGCCGCGGCGTCGGGCGCCGATCCGGTGCTGGACGGGGCGAAGCTCTATGAGACGACGGCGGAGGCCGTGGCCGACCTCAACGTGGTCTTCGCGACCACCGTCCGCACCCGCGGGATGATCCAGGAGTTCGTCACCCCGCGCGTCGCCGCGACGGAGCTGCGCGCTCATGTGGACGCCGGGCACAAGACCGGCGTGCTGTTCGGGCCGGAGCGCACCGGGCTGGTCAACGACGATCTGACGCTGGCTTCAACGCTGATCACCGTTCCGCTGAACCCGGCCTTCTCCTCGCTCAATCTGGCGCAGGCGGTCCTGCTGATCGGCTACGAGTGGTTCCAGACCGGCGAGATCCCGCCCGACCGCGTTCTGCACACTGGCCAGACCCGCCCGGCGACCAAGGCGGAGCTGGTGAACTTCTTCGAGCATCTGGAAGGCGATCTCGACCGCACCGGCTTCTTCACCTCGCCGGAAAAGCGCCCCTCCATGGTCCGCACCCTGCGCAACGCCCTGGAGCGGATGCAGATGACCGAGCAGGAGGTCCGCACCTTCCACGGCGTCGTCGCGGCGCTGACCGGACGGCGCAAGGGCGAACCGTAACCCTCTTTCCTAACCTCTTCCCTTCCGGGGCCAATCGCTGCCTATACTGCCCCATGGAATACACCTTGCAGCATATGGACGTTGGCCTCGTCCTGCTCGACGGCGACCGGCGCGTGGTGTCGGTCAACGCGTCCGTGGCGCGGATGCTGGGGCGCGACCGTCCGCTGCTGGGGGCCAGCCTGCACGACCTGCACCCGCCGGGCAGCCGCGCCAAGGTGGAACTGCTGCTGGCCGCGGCGCACGACCCGGAGTCCCCGGCGGCGGCCAGTTCCATGATGGTGGCCCTGCCGGGGCGGACCATCGTGGTGAAGGCCACCGCCCTGCCGCCGGGCGGCGGAGCCGCGCTGGCCCTGATGCTGTTCGAGGTGAACGGGAAGGCGCTTCCCGAGCCGGCACTGCCGCCGCCCGCGGACGCGGCGCCCGAACCGGTCACGCCGCTGGTGAAGCTGCCGATCACGACGCGCCAGGGCGTGGTTCTGATCGATCCTGCCGACGCGGTCTATGTGCAGGCCGACGGCCATTACACGCGGGTCCACACGGCGGACGGCGCCTTCTTCTGCTCGCTCTCGCTTTCGGAGCTGGAGGCGCGGCTCGACGGGCGGCAGTTCGTGCGGGCGCACCGCCGCTATCTGGTGAACCTGCGCCACGCCCAGGCCATCGACCGCAGCGACGGGCGGGCCGCCTTCGTCATGGCCGCCCCCGGCTCCCCCCGCGTGCCGGTCAGCCGCGGCCGGATCGAGCAGCTGAAGAAGCTGCTGGCTCTCTAGCCCTTCCCCTTGCGCGCATCAGGGTTGTTCCCGCAGGGCTGTGACTTCCGGCGGCGGTTGATCCGCCTCAATCGTTCGGCCCCGCCGCAGGCGTAGAACAAAGCCATGGCCGGCGCCCGCATCGGGTGGGCGCCACGATGACGAGGAGATACGGCCATGGCTTTCCTGGACGACGACCGCGCCTATGTGGACCAGCTCGTGGTGGAGTATTACGGCGACCGCCTGACCGGGCTGGCGCCGGAGCGCCTTGCCGCCCTGCACGCGCTGTTCGGCGAGGTGATGTGGCACGAGGGGATCGAGGCGCTGACCCCGCAGCGGCTGAACACGCTGCTGGAATTCAGCGAGGAAGAGCTGTCGCACGCCGCCTGAGCGGTGAGAGCGCGAACCGTTCGCGCAGGACACCCGCCGTTCACGCCGCCCGCCCGCCGTTCGTGCAGCGGGTCTTGTTCCTGGACCCGCCTTCCGCGATGAGAAAGGCCAACACCAGCCTCATTCGTGGGAATCACGACCGTGGACGCAACCGACACTCCCGACCGCTACGTCTCCTTCAAGGGCATCGACTGCGAGGGCAACTCCCGCCGCATCATCGAACGCCTCTACATGCACATCGACGATCCGGCCAAGACCAACGCCTTCTGGGAACGCTTCCGGGCGAAGCTGGCCGTGGCCGACGATCCGCTGAAGCGCCAGGCGGACGGGCTGTGCCTGCTCTGCGCCAACGTCTACTACATCTCCGACCTGTTCGAAGAGTATGAGGACGAGGAAGGGCTGGCCATGCTGCGCCAGCTTGAGGACGAGTGCTGCTGACGCGTCGTTCCGGCCTCCTGGTCTGACGACTCATGGTTTGACGACTCATGGTTTGACGACTCATGGTTTGACAAGGCGCGCCGAATCCGTATAGTGCGCGCCTTCACTCCTGGGAAAGCGGGCGTGCCTTCTGTTTGCGCCCCGTCCGCGGCCTGTTCCGCGGAACTACCGGGACAAAACCAACTCGTGTTCCATCGAGGATCAAAATGGCCAAGCGTCAACAGTCCAAGTACAAGATCGACCGCCGTCTCGGCGTAAACCTCTGGGGCCGTGGCAAGTCGCCGATCAACAAGCGTGAGTATGGCCCCGGCCAGCACGGCCAGCGCCGCAAGAAGCCGTCCGACTACGGCCTGCAGCTCATGGCGAAGCAGAAGCTCAAGGGCTACTACGGCAACATCGGCGAGAAGCAGTTCCGCCGCATCTACGCCGAGGCCGTGCGCCGCAAGGGCGACACCGGCGAGAACCTGGTGGGCCTGCTGGAGCGCCGCCTGGACGCGGTGGTCTACCGCATGAAGTTCGCGCCGACCCCGTTCGCCGCGCGCCAGATCATCAATCACGGCCACATCCTGGTCAACGGCCGCCGCCTGAACATTCCGTCGGCCCAGATCAAGGAAGGCGACACCATCGAGGTGCGCGCCAAGTCCAAGCAGATGGCCCTCATCCTCGAGGCCGCCGCCTCGGGTGAGCGCGACACCCCGGACTACCTGGAAGTCGACTCCGGCGCCCTGAAGGGCCGCTTCGTGCGCGTCCCGCTGCTGGCCGACATTCCGTACCCGGTCCAGATGGAACCGAACCTGGTCGTCGAGTTCTACTCGCGCTGACCGTTCGGCCCAGCCGACACGCGAAAGGCCGCGCCTCCGGGCGCGGCCTTTTTCGTTTGGGGATGGGCGGTCGTGTTTCAGTACGGCGTCCGCAAAACCCCTTCGGGTAGGGCTGCTCCATGGAGAACGCGCAGTATCCTCAGCGCATCCGGCCCCTGGCGGCGCTAATAGATCAGATGGCGGTCAAACCCGGCGACGGGCCACGCCCGTATGCCGCGAAGCGCCGGATTCTGCCAAAGTCGGGTCGATCCTATGTCGGGATGCGCGGCCATACGAGCGAAACCGCGGTCGATGGCGGTCAGGAAGCGTTCGGCGGCCGCCTCGTCCCGAAGGCCGATGTGCGTGTAATGGTCAAGAATATCCTTCCGCGCGCGTGGGCTTGGAAGGATGCGCATGGCGCTCAGATGTCTTTGCGGGCTGCGGCCAGAGCGGCCCGGCATTCGGCCCGCATCGCCTCGGCATCCCACTCTTCGCCGTCTCCTTCAAGCCCCTCCAACAAGGCGCCTTCCAGAGCGTCGTCGGATGCATCGCGGGCATCGGCGGCAATGAGATGGGCAAGATAGGAGGCGACATCCTGAAAACCGGCTTCGCTGGCGCGGCGTTCAGCCATCTGTTCGATGTTGCGCGGCAGAATCACGCTCATGCCCGTCTCCTTCGCTCGGTTCAGGATAACAGCCGATTCCCGGAACGGGCAACGTCCGCGCTGGTGGCGCGGTCGAAAGAAAAAAGCCGGAACCCTTGCGGGTCCCGGCCTTGAGGTGCGGGGATCGGGGGCAACCCCCGCGGGGGGAGGGGGTCAGGCGTCGGCCGTTTCCAGCGCCGGATAGTCGGTGTAGCCGTGGGCGTCGCCGCCGTAGTAGCTGGCCTTGTCCGGCGTGTTCAGCGCCGCGTTGCGGCGGAAGCGCTCCGGCAGGTCCGGGTTGGCGATGAAGGGCTCGCCGAAGCTCACCGCGTCCGCCGCGCCGGCGGCGATGGCCGCCTCGGCCTGCTCCTTGCTGTAGCCGCCGTTGATGATGAAGGGGCCCTTGAAGATCCGGCGCAGCTCCGCCGCGAGGTGCGGGGCGCCCTCCGGCGGGGCCATGTGGTGGCCGGGCTGGCCTTCGATGAGGTGCAGGAAGGCGAGGCCGAAGGGGTTCAGCGCCTCGGTGACGTGGGTGTAGAGCGCCCGCGGGTCGCTGTCCCCCATGTCGTTGAAGGTGCCGGTCGGCGACAGCCGGACGCCGACCCGGCCGGGGCCGACGGCGGTGGTCACCGCGTCCACGATCTCCAGCAGGAAGCGCGCCCGGTTCTCCACGCTGCCGCCGTAGCGGTCGGTGCGCTTGTTGCTGCGGTCACGCAGGAACTGGTCGATCAGATAGCCGTTGGCGCCGTGGATCTCCACGCCGTCCAGCCCGGCGTCGAACACCGCGCGCTTGGCGGCGTCGGCGAAGGCCTTGACCAGACCGGGGATCTCGTCGGTCTCCAGGGCGCGCGGGGTGGGGAAGGGCACCAGGCCCTTGCTGGTGTAGGACTCGCCGGCGGCGGCGATGGCCGAGGGGGCGACCGGCAGCGCGCCGTTCGGCTGGAACTCCGTGTGGGAGATGCGGCCGACGTGCCAGAGCTGCGCGGCGATCAGGCCGCCCTTGGCATGGACCTCCTCCGCGATGCGGCGCCAGGCGAGCGTCTGCGCGTCGGTGTGGATGCCCGGGGTGCTGGGATAGCCCTGGGCGGTGGCGGAGACCTGCGTCGCCTCGGTGATGATGAGGCCGGCGGAGGCGCGCTGGCCGTAATACTCGGCCATCAGCGGGGTGGGAACGTTGCCCTCGCCCGCGCGGCTGCGGGTCATCGGCGCCATGATGACGCGGTTCGGCAGTTCCATGGAGCCAAGACGCAGCGGCGTGAACAGATTGGCGGTGGTCATGATGCGGTTGCCCTCTCGATTCAAAAATCGGGTCCCACGTTGGGGCGTTCCAAGGTGGGGTCCGGGGTTCCGCGGGTTGGGCGGCGCCCGGTATGTATGTGCGTACATACTTGTCAGGGCCATCCGGGCTTGTCAAGTATGCACGTGCATACCTATTATCATTTCAGCCGCCGCACGGATCGGCGGCCAGTGAGAGGGCCTGCATCGTGGACAAGACCGACACCCCGGCCGCCGCCCCGGCCATCGACGACGGCTGTTGCGCCGCCGGGACGGACGCGCCCGCGCGCAAGCGCGACCGCGAGGCGACCAAGGGCGTTCTGCTGGACGCGGCCAAGATGGTGTTCGCCGAGCGCGGCTTCGACGCCGCGACCACGCGCGACATCGCAAGCCGCGCGGGTGTGAACGAGCAGCTGATCCAGCGTTATTTTTCGGGAAAGGCCGGGTTGCTGCTGGCCGTCGTGGAGCGCTACGGGCGCGAGGAGGGGAGCGGCTGCGCCATGCCGCCGCCCGGCGACGATCTGGAGGAGGATCTGGCGGCCTTCCTGCTGCACCAACTCCGCCACGCCTGGAAGTGCCGCGACTTCACGCGGGTGATGCTGGCGCGCGCGCTGGTCGATCCGGACATCGCGAACGAGATGGCCCGCACCCTGTCGGAAAGCCGCATTCCCTGCCTGCTCAGCCGGCTGGAGATCTTCCGCGAGCGCGGGGCGATCGCGGCGGACGCCGACCTCGCCCACGTCGCGGCGGGCATCGCCACGCTCAGCTTCGGGCTGGGCTTCCTCGATCAGGTGGTGTTCGGGCGCTGCCCGGACCGGGTCAACGAGGTGGTGAGGACGCTCGCCCACACCATGGCCCACGGCCTCGCGCCGCGGGCCTGACTCCTCAGTCCGCCCGGCACGCGGCGGCGCGGGCCTGCTCGGCGCGGGCCTCGGCGCGGGCGGCGCGGTGGGTGAACAGCGCGTCCGCCGAATAGAGCGCCAGCGCCACCCAGATGCAGACGAAGGCCAGCAGGTGGGAGGAGGTGAAGGCCTCGCCATAGACCGCGACGCCGAGCAGGAGCTGCCCGGTCGGGCTGATGTATTGCAGGATGCCGATGGTCGACAGCTTCAGCCGGGCGGCGCCGACCATGAACAGCACCAGCGGGATGGCGGTCACCGGACCGGTCAGGATGATCAGCAGGTCGGTGCCCAGCCCGTGCGCGCCGAAACTTCCCAGGCCCTGGGCGTTCAGCCACAGCAGATAGACGATGGCCGGCGGCACCAGCAGCACCGTTTCCACCAGCAGCCCGATCAGCGGGTCGATGGCCGCCTTCTTGCGCACCAGCGCGTAGACGCCGAAGCTCAAGGCCAACGACAGCGCCACCCAGGGAACCTCCCCGTAGGACAGGACGAGGCTCAGCACGCCCACCGCCGCGATCACGACCGCCACGCCCTGCCGCTTCGACAGCCGCTCCTGAAGGAAGGCCATGCCCAGCAGCACGTTGATGATGGGGTTGATGTAATAGCCGAGGCTGGACTGCACCAAATGGCCGTTGTTCACGGCCCAGATGAAGATGGTCCAGTTGCTGCCGATCAGCGCCGTCGTCACCAGGAAGATGCTCAGGCGCCGCCAGCTTCCCACCCCGCGCACGATGCCGGACAGGCCGCGCGTCGGCACCAGCCACAGCCCGACCAGGATCACCGTCCACAGCACCCGGTGTGCGACGACCTCCACCGCCCCGACGTTGCCGAGCTGCTTGAAGAAGATCGGTGCCAGTCCCCCCCAGATCAGGAAGGCTGTCAGGGCGGCGGCGAAGCCCAGGGTGGCGGGGTTGCGCCCGTCGGCCTGCGGCGAGGAGGGGGAGGGAGTCTGGGCCATGACTCCCCTTTACCATGCCCAAGAAATGGGCGATAGGAACGCCCCCTCATGCCCGCACTGCGCGCCGGGAATGCCGCAATTCCCGCAGGGGTTTCTCCGATCAGCCCCCTCCGCCGCCTGCGGTCCCGCTTCCGCTGCCGGTTGGGGCGCTGCCGGTTGGAGCGCTGCCGCGGGACATCGAACCGGACGACCCCGACGAGCTTCGGCCGATCGGGACGTTGGTTCCGACGCCCTCGCCGCGGACCAGCGCGCGGGCCTCGCGCAGCCGGGTCACGCAGCCGTCCGGATCGCCCTTGCCGGCGGCGGACCGCGCCTCGCCCAGCAGGCCGCGCAGCCGATCCTTCTGCTCGCCGGTCAGGGTGGTGTGGTTGCGCCCGCCGGCCACCACCTTGTCGCCCAGAAACAGGTCGGAGAAGCGGGACACCTCGTCCCGGCAGGCGGTCAGCCGCTCCTGCTTCGGGACCGTTCCGTCCTGGCCTTGTGCCGGAACGGGAAGAGTCATCAGAGCCAGCAGCGCCGCCGCTGGAAACACGCGCCTGTCCATGACCGGGCCTCCTTGTCCATGCCGAGTCCGTGCCGACACCTCCGCGGATTCGTCGATGGAAAAACAAGGGTGAACCGGGGCCTGTTCCGCCAATGGAAAAGGGCCCCGCGATGCGGAGCCCTTTGTCACACGTCTGCGGCGCGGATGGCCGATCAGGCGTTGGCGCCCGTCGCGACGCCCTTGTCGGCCAGCAGCGACTGCAGCTCGCCCGACTCGTACATCTCGCGCACGATGTCGCAGCCGCCGACCAGTTCGCCCTTGACGTAGAGCTGCGGGAAGGTCGGCCAGTTCGAGTAGTCCTTCAGCCCCTGGCGCAGGCCCGGGTCCTCCAGGATGTTGATGCCCTTGAACTTCACGCCGACGGTGCTGAGCACCTGGACGACGGCGGCGGAGAAGCCGCACTGCGGGAAGACGGGCGTACCCTTCATGTAGAGCACAACATCGTTGCCCTTGATGTCCTGCTCGATGCGATCCTTGACGTTCTGGTCAACCATGTCTCTCGGCCTTCTTACGATGTCATCGTGTTGTGCGGGATGCCGTCCTACGCGCCTTCCGGCACGGCGGTGGTCAGGGCCAGGGCGTGCAGTTCCCCGCCCATCCTGCCCTGGAGGGCGGCATAGACCATCTGGTGCTGCTGCACGCGCGACTTGCCCTTGAAGGCGGCGGAGGTGACCAGCGCGGCGTAGTGGTCGCCGTCGCCGCGCAGGTCGGCGATCTCCACCGTCGCGTCCGGGATGCCTTCCCTGATGAGCTTCTCGATCACCGCGGCTTCCATCGCCATGGCCGTCATCCTGTTCCGTCAATCCCTGCCCATGCGGGCACTGCCCGTATAATTAGGCGGAGCGGCCGGGTTTGTCACCGGAGAAGCGACGACATTCCGCGGTGCGAAGTACTGGCCCCCACCCTGACCCTCCCCCGCTGGGCGGGGGAGGGGACAGAACTCCCTCCCCTGCGAAGCGGGGGAGGGAAGGGGCCCGCGGCGCAGCCGTGGGAAGGGTGGGGGCAAGACTCCGCCCCGAAACGAAAAGGCCGGGCGATTGCCCGGCCTTCCGTTCTTCGAACCCTCAACCGCGTCCAATCACTCGGCGGCGGCCATGTAGCCCGGCAGCCAGGCCTCGTTGGCCTTCTTCAGGCGGGCGATGGTGATCGCCTCGCCGCCGCGGCCGGTCAGGGCCGTGCCGTTGGTCTTGCCGAGCACGCTCACCGGCACGCCGGCGGCCTTGGCCTTCTCCTGCACCGCGGCGGCCTTGTCCGGGCGGACGGCCAGGACGTAGCGGCCCTGGTCCTCGCCGAACAGGGTGCCGGCGTCGGCCCCGTCGAGGCCCGACAGGTTGGCGCCGATGCCGCCGGCCATGGCCATCTCGGCCACGGTGACCAGCAGGCCGCCGTCCTGGATGTCATGGCTCGACACCACCAGACCCTCGGCGATCAGGCCGCGGACGAACTCGCCGTTGCGGCGCTCCACCGCCAGATCGACCGGCGGCGGCGGCCCCTCTTCGCGGCCCAGGATCTCCCGCAGGTAGAGCGACTGGCCGAGATGGCCGTTGGTCTCGCCCACCAGAAGGATGGTGTCGCCCTCGTTCTTGAAGGCGATGCCGACGGCGATCATGGCGTCCGGCAGCAGGCCCACGGCGCCGATGGCCGGGGTCGGCAGGATCGCCTCGCCGTTGGTCTCGTTGTAGAGCGACACGTTGCCCGACACGACCGGGAAGTCCAGCGCGCGGCAGGCGTCGGCCATGCCCTGGATGGCGCCGACGAACTGGCCCATGATCCGCGGCTTCTCGGGGTTGCCGAAGTTCATGTTGTCGGTGACGGCCAGCGGCAGGGCGCCGACGGCGGACAGGTTGCGGTACGCCTCGGCCACCGCCTGGGCGCCGCCGCGCACCGGGTCGGCGAGGCAGTAGCGCGGGGTGCAGTCGGTGGTGACGGCGATGCCCTTGCTCTGGCCCGGCAGCCGCACCACGCCGGCGTCGGCCTGACCGGACATGAAGCGGGTGTCGCCGTTCACGAGGCTGTCATACTGCTCCCAGATCCAGCGCTTGGACGCCTGGTCGGGGCAGGACATGATCGTTTCCAGGATGTCGCCCAGCGTCCTGTCCGCCGGCAGGGCGCGCACGGCGTCCTCCAGCTCTGCGGCGGCCGGGGTCGGCTCCCACGGGCGGTCGTAGAGCGGCGAGGCGTTGGACACCGGCGCGATCGGCATGTCGCACCAGGTCTGGCCGTGCATCTTGATGACCAGCTTGCCGTTGTCGGTCAGCGTGCCGATCACGGCGAAGTCCAGCTCCCACTTGTCGAAGATCGCCTTGGCGACCTCCTCGCGGCCGGGCTTCAGGATGATCAGCATGCGCTCCTGGCTTTCGGAGAGCATGATCTCGTAGGGGGTCATCCCCTCCTCGCGCATCGGCACGTCGTCGAGCACCAGCTCGATGCCGAGCCCGCCCTTGCCGGCCATCTCGACCGAGGAGGAGGTGAGGCCCGCCGCACCCATGTCCTGGATGGCGACGATGGCGTCCGTCTCCATCAGCTCCAGGCAGGCCTCGATCAGCAGCTTCTCGGTGAAGGGGTCGCCGACCTGCACGGTCGGGCGCTTCTCCTCCGAATCCTCGCTGAACTCGGCCGACGCCATGGTGGCGCCGTGGATGCCGTCGCGGCCCGTCTTGGAGCCGACATAGACCACCGGATTGCCGACGCCCGCGGCGGCGGAATAGAAGATCCGGTCGGCCTTGGCGACGCCCACGGTCATCGCGTTGACCAGGATGTTGCCGTTGTAGGCCGGGTGGAAGTTGGTCTCGCCGCCAACCGTCGGCACGCCGACGCAGTTGCCGTAATGGGCGATGCCGGCCACCACGCCCGACACCAGATGGCGGGTCTTGGGATGCTCGGGCGCGCCGAAGCGCAGCGCGTTCATGTTCGCGATGGGCCGGGCGCCCATGGTGAACACGTCGCGCAGGATGCCGCCCACGCCGGTCGCAGCACCCTGGAAGGGCTCGATGTAGGACGGGTGGTTGTGGCTCTCCATCTTGAAGATGATGGCGTCGCCGTCGCCGGCATCGACCACGCCGGCGTTCTCGCCGGGGCCGCAGATGACCTGCGGGCCGGTGGTCGGCAGCGTCATCAGCCACTTCTTCGACGACTTGTAGGAGCAATGCTCCGACCACATCACCGAGATGATGCCCAGTTCCGTGTAGGTCGGCTTGCGCCCCAGGATTTCCAGGGCGTTGTTGTATTCCCCTTCGGACAGGCCGAACTCGCGGGCCATCTCCAGGGAGACATCGGGCTGCTGCGCGGTGGTCACGACAGGGCCTCCACCAGACCGTCGAACATGGGCTTGCCGTCGGTGTTGCCATGGAAGGCGGACACCGCGTCCTCGGGGTGCGGCATCAGGCCGAGCACGGTGCGCTTGGCGTTGAAGATGCCGGCGATGTTGTCCAGCGAACCGTTCGGGTTCCAGTCGTTCCGGTTCCAGCGCGGGTCGGCGTCGCCTTCGTCGCTGACGTAGCGGAAGGCCACCTGGCCCTCGCCGTCCAGCCGCTTCACCGTCTCGGCGTCGGTCCAGTAGTTGCCGTCGCCGTGCGCCACCGGGTAGCGGACGATCTGGCCCTTGCGGTACTTGGCCGTGAAGGGGCTGTCCGTGTTCTCCACCCGCAGATGCACGGTGCGGCAGATGAACTTCAGCTTGGCGTTGCGCATCAGCGCGCCGGGCAGCAGCCCCGCCTCGGTGATGATCTGGAAGCCGTTGCAGATGCCGAGCACCCGCACGCCCTGATCGGCCCGCGCCTTGACCTCGCGCATGATCGGCGAGTGCGCCGCCATGGCGCCGGAGCGCAGATAGTCGCCATAGGAGAAGCCGCCCGGAACGAGGATCAGATCGACCTTGGGCAGTTCGGTGTCGCGGTGCCAGACCAGATGCGGCTTGGTTCCGCTGGCGGCCTCCAGCGCGGCGACGGCGTCGCGTTCGCGGTTGGAGCCGGGGAAAACGATGACGGCGGCCTTCATGGGGCTTGGAAAATCCGGCGTCGTGGGGGGAACGGTTCGAGGCCGGACACTAAAGGCCCCGCCCCGGCAAAGCAAGGGCAAGGACCCCGCCATTCTCCCTTATCGGCCCTGCGTTGACGCCGCGGCGGCCTGTTCGCGCAGCCAGTCGGGGAAGGCGGGCGCCTCGGTGTGGCCGCGCTGACGGCTTTCCAGCAGGTAATAATGGCCGGACACCACCCCCTCCGCCCCCAGCGGCGCGGTCAGCCGCCCGGTCTCCAGCGGGCGCTCCACGAACAGGCGCGGCACGATGGCGACGCCCAGCCCGTCCTCCGCCGCCTGGATGGCGAAATAGGTGTGGTCGACCTCCATCCGGCTGCGGAAGGCGTCCAGCTCCAGCCCGTGCGCCGTGCTCCAGGCCGGCAGCAGGTCGGCGCGGGCGCGGATGGTGATGACCGTCCGGCGGGTCAGGTCGGCGGGGCTGCGCAGCGTCTCCAGGCCCGGCAGGGACGGGCTGCACACCGGCACGCAATGCTCGCGCATCAGGGGCAGCGGCTTCAGCCCGGCGAAATGGGCGGGGTCGCGGCGGATGGCGTAGTCGAAGGGGCGGCCGATGTCGATCGGCCCGGGGGCGGTGGACAGCGACACCGCCAGCTCGGGGAAGCGCTGCTGGAAGAGGGGCAGGCGCGGCAGCAGCCAGTGCATGGCGAAGGTCGGGATGCAGTCCACCCGCAGCGTCCGCCGCCCGTCGCCGTCGAGCAGCGTGTCGGTCGCCTGCTGGATCTCGGTGAACAGGTCGGCGATGCGGGTGAAGTAGCGCGCCCCGGCCTCGGTCAGCCGGACCTGCCGCTGGCTGCGGTCGAACAGCGCGACGCCGAGGAACAGCTCCAGGCTGCGGATCTGGCGGCTGACCGCACCGGGGGTGACGTTCAGCTCCTCCGCGGCGAGGCGGAAGCTGGAATGGCGTGCGGCGGCGACGAAGGCCCGCAGGGCGTTCAGCGGCGGGAAGCGGGAGGACATCCGTTGAGTTTTTCTCACCGGTCGGCGGAAGACAAGTCGTTTGTCGGTTTCCTACCGGCTGGCTAGGGTGCCTGCCGCTTTCCGTCGCCTCCTGGCCCCGTCATCCTCTGGTCCATCATGTCGCACATCACCCGCCGGCTGGTCTGGTTCCTTGGCGTCTCGCAGCTGCTGTGCTGGGGAATTTCCTATTACCTGATCGCCATCTTCGGGAATCCCATGGCCGCCGACCTGGACTTGAGCCTTCCGGTGGCCTTCGGCGGCTTCACGGCGGCGCTTCTGGTCATGGGGGTGGTGTCGGGCAGCGTCGGGCGGGCCATCGACCGCTGGGGCGGGCGCCCGGTGATGGTCATCGGCTCGCTGCTGACGGCGGCGGGGTGCCTGGGGCTGGCGTCCTCCACCGGGCTGGTGAGCTACTACGCCTCCTGGCTGGTGCTGGGTCTGGCGATGCGGGCGAGCCTGTACGAGGCGGCCTTCGCCGCGCTGGCCCGGCTGGGCGGCCCGCTGGCGCGGGTGCCGATCTCGCAGATCACGCTGCTGGGCGGGCTGGCGTCGACCGTGCTGTGGCCGGTGGGGCAGGCGATGGCCGACGCCTGGGGCTGGCGCGGCGCCCTGGTCGCCTACGCCGTCATCGCGCTTCTGACGATCCCGCTGCACGCCGCCATCCCGTCCGACCGTTACGTGCGCCCGCCGGTGCCGGCCGGAACGGAACCCGCCGGACCCGTGGACCCGCGACGGCGGGCCTGGGTGGCGCCTGTGTTCTACATGGTGATGACCACGGCGGTCGGCGTGCTGACCTCGGCGATGTCGGCGCACATGATCGGCATCCTGGTCGGGCTGGGGGCGGCGCCCGCGGCGGCGGTATGGATCTCCACGGTGCGCGGCGTCGGCCAGTCCTCGGCCCGGCTGTGCGAGGTGATGTCCGGGTCGCGCCTGCACCCCACCGCCCTGGCGCTGCTCGCCTGCGGCCTGCTGCTGCCCGGCTTCATCATCGGGCTGTGGAGCGGCGCGGCGCTGGCCGCCGGCGTCGCCTTCTCCCTGCTGTTCGGGGCGGGGGCCGGGCTGGCGACCATCGTGCGCGGCACGCTGCCGCTGGTGTTGTTCGACCCGCAGAGCTACGGCCGGACGGTCGGGCGGCTGCTGGTGCCGAGCTTCTACGCCGCCGCCCTGGCGCCGATGGGCTACGCGGTCATCATCGAGCGGGCGGGGGAGACGGCGGCGCTTCTGCTCTCCGCCGTCCTGGCGCTGGTGGCGGTGGCGGCGGCGGGGGTGCTGTGGGCAACCGCCCGCCGCTGACCGTTCAGTCGCCGCCGTTCAGGCGCTTGTTCCAGTCCTCGACGCCCTGGGTCAGCCGGCGCTCGGCCAGCGTGCGCCACGTCTGGGCCAGCACGGGCAGGGCGGCCATCTCGGCCAGCGCCTCGCGGTTCTGGGTGTCCACATAGAGGACGTGCAGCAACCGGGCGAGCGTCCAGTGCGGGTAGGGCCGCTCGACCAGAGCCAGCCGGTCGCCGGGACCGATCACGCCGGGTTCCGGCACGCGATAGTACCAGCCGGTGCGCCCGGTGGTCTGGACGCGCTTGGCCATGTCGGGCACGGCGAAGCGGTGGTTCAGCTTCCAGCAGGGCTGGCGGGCCTGGGCGACCTCCAGCAGGGCGGTGCCGGCGCGGAAGCGGTCGCCGACGCAGACGTCGGCCTCGGTCAGCCCCAGCGTGGCGATGTTCTCGCCGAAGGCGCCGGGCTGGCCGAGCAGCGGGACCTCCCCGCCCAGCTCGTCCCGCCACGCCGGGTGGTGGTCCAGCGGGTAATGGTGGATGGCCTTGTCCGGCCCGCCATGGACGCGGCGGTCGGCCTGCTCGTCGTCCAGGAAGCCCTCGGGACCGACCGCGCGCGGGCCGTCCACCGGGAGCTTGGCGATGGCGCTGGTCCGCCCCGGCGGGCCGAAGGCGGCGACCTTGCCGACGAGGACGGCGCGGATGGTGGTCTCGGTCACGGAGTCTTTTTCCCTTTGGTCGGTTTGAGGGCTCTGGCCTGCTCCTGCAAGGCCACGTAATGGTGCCACACCAGCTTGGCGGCGAGGCTGCGGTGCGGGCGCCAGGGCTCGGCGACGGCCAGGAGCTGCGCCTGGGTGGGCTTCTCCGCCCAGCCCTTCAGCCGCTGCACGCCCAGCTGGATGGCGAGGTCGCCGACCGGCCAGATGTCCGGCCGGCCGAGCGCCATCATCAGATAGATTTCGGCGGTCCAGCGCCCGATGCCCTTCAGCGCGATCAGGGCGGCGATGGCCTCCTCGTCGTCCATCCCGTGGATGGCGTCGAAGTCCAGCCGGCCGTCCGCGACCGTCTGCGCCAGCCCGCGGGCGTAGCCGATCTTCTGGCGCGACAGGCCGCAGGCCCGCAGATCCTCGTCGGGTAGGGCCAGGATGGCATCGGGCGTCACCACCCCGACCATGGCCTGGAGCTTCGCCCACAGCGCCGCGGCGACCGTGGTGGAGAGCTGCTGCTCGATGATCAGGCAGAGCAGGCCGGAGAAGCCGTCCGGGCGGCGGAAGTCGCGCACCGTCGGGCCGCCGACGCGCAGGGACTCGGCGAAGATGGGATCGAGCGCGGAGAGATGGTCGATGGACATGGCCGAACGAAAATGGGGGATGCGCAGCGGTTGCGCATCCCCCATTTTTTGACAGGCAGGATTGAGCGGAAGCGGCCTCGGGCCACCAGCTCTCAGGCCACCAGCTCGATCGCGTAGTCTTCGATCACGGTGTTGGCCAGCAGCTTGCTGCACATGGCCTCGACCTCCTTGCGGGCGGCGGCCTCGTCGGTGCTCTTGAGCTGAAGCTCGATGACCTTGCCGGCGCGGACGTCCTCGACGCCGTCGAAGCCCAGCGTGTGCAGCGCGTGCGCGATGGCCTTGCCCTGGGGGTCGAGAACGCCGCGCTTGAGGGTGACGTGAACCTTCGCCTTCATCGGATGTCCGCTCGCTTGATGGTGCTGATGGGGTGGGGAAAAGGAATTACTGGACCGTCTTGGGGCCCTTGACGTCCACCGGGCCGCCTTCGGGCAGGATGCCGAGGCGCCGGGCGACCTCCTGGTAGGCCTCCTCGACCTGACCGAGATCCTGGCGGAAACGGTCCTTGTCCAGCTTCTCGTTGGTCTTGATGTCCCACAGGCGGCAGTTGTCGGGGCTGATCTCGTCGGCCAGCACGATGCGCATCTCCTCGTTCTCCCACAGCCGGCCGAACTCCAGCTTGAAGTCCACCAGCCGCAGGCCGATGCCGAGGAAGAGGCCCGACAGATAGTCGTTCACGCGGAGCGACAGGGCCACCATGTCGTCGAGGTCCTGCGGAGCCGCCCAGCCGAAGGCCGTGATGTGCTCCTCGGTGACCATGGGATTGTTCAGCTCGTCGGACTTGTAATAATACTCGATGATCGAGCGCGGCAGCGGGGTCCCTTCCGGGATGCCGAAGCGCTTGGACAGCGAGCCGGCGGCGGTGTTGCGCACGACCAGCTCGATGGGGATGATCTCGACCTCGCGAACCAGCTGCTCGCGCATGTTCAGACGGCGCACGAAGTGCGTCGGCACGCCGATTTCCGACAAGCGGCTCATCAGGTATTCGGAGATGCGGTTGTTCAGCACCCCCTTGCCGGTGATGATGCCCTTCTTCTGGTTGTTGAAGGCGGTCGCGTCGTCCTTGAAGTACTGCACCAGCGTGCCCGGCTCGGGACCTTCGAACAGGACCTTCGCCTTGCCTTCGTAGATGCGCCGACGTCGTGTCATGAGAGATCGTCCAAAAACGTGTAGCCTGGACCGGCGGGTGACCGGTCCAGGGGATATGCACGAGTGATATAGCAAGCTGGCCCAGGGAACACAATGCGCGGGGTCCGCCGCCGCCTCACCCCAGGGGGACGGGCTGCCACGGCGCCTCGTGAGGGCGGCCGGCGGCGAAGTGCCAGACGGGGTCCAGATCCGGGCGCTCCACGGCGGGCAGGGCGATCAGCGCGCTCGACACCGTGCCGAAGCCGGAGGGCAGCAGGAAGTTCATCGCCCCGCGCTCGCCCCGCTCGCCCCGCTCGCCGTCGTCCCAGATGCGGCTCGCCAGCAGCTCCGGCCAGCCGCCCCACAGGCCCCCGGCCTCGCCCCGCTCCGGATCGGGCGGTGCCGCGTGCTGGAAGAGAGGGAGATACTGGGCCTGCCGCGGGTCCTCCGCCACGTCATCCAGGTCGCTGGCGGTGATCATGTGCACGCCTTCGGGGATCTCGACCACCTCCGGGCGGTTGCGCGGGGAGGGGCCGCGATGGACCAGCAGCCGGGCGTCGCGGTTGTCGGCGATCAGCAGGTTGAAGGGGCGGTAGGCCCGCGTGTCGAGCTGCGCCATGGCCTCCGCCGCCTCCGCCGCGTCGGCGAAATCCAGAGCGTCCAGCACCAGCTCCCCGCGCGACCGCTTGCCGGCCTCCGGTCCCAGCGTGCCCATGCGGTTCAGCACCGCGGCGACGACTCCCTCGTCGTTCAGGCCCAGCCAGGAGCCGCCGGCCAGCTCGTCCAGCCCGGCGACCACGTTGGGCCGGTCGGGCCAGTGGCGCGCCGGGGCCTTCCAGGGCCGCCCGGCCATCTCGTCGCGGTTGGCGCCCAGGATCAGGGGCCATGTTGCGTCCGGTCGTCGCAGGAGGATCACGCTGCACATGGGGAATCTTGCCTTCCGCTTCCCTCTTGGGTATGTCGCCGCACGCCGGATTCGCCGATTGGCCGGTGGGTGGGGGCGATGACGACGCCCGATCCACCGGCTATATAGTCTTGTATCTGGGAGCGCAAAACCAATCCAAGGAGCCGGGTCCCATGACGACCTTCGACGAGCGCGAGAGGGCCTTCGAGAACAAGTTCCAGCACGACCAGGACCTGCTCTTCAGGATTCGCGCGCGCCGCGACCGGCTGGCGGGTCTCTGGGCGGCGAGCCTGCTGGGCCTGACGGGGGGCGAGGCCGACGCCTATGTCCGCCAGATCATCGACGCCGACATTTCGGCCACCGGTCCGCACGACATCCGCGACCGGCTGGCCGCCGACCTGCACGCCAAGGGAGTCGACATCTCCGACCACCGGGTGGAGAAGGAGCTGGCCCTGTTGCTGGACGTCGCCCGCCAGCAGGTGCACGCGGAGTAAGGGGCTTGCCCCCTCCCTGACCCTCCCCCGCTTCGCAGGGGAGGGAAGGGGCCCGCGAAGCGGGAAGGGCGGGGGCTCCCGCGGATCAGCGAAGCCCCCGGCCGATCACTCGCCGAACACGCGCTTGAACACCATGTCGACGTTCTTCGTGTGGTAGGTCATGTCGAACATCGGGGCGAGCGTCTCGCGGGAGATGTGCTTCGCCACGTCGGCGTCCGACGACAGCAGATCGAGGAAGTTGCCGCCCTTCTCCCACACCTGCATGGCGTTGCGCTGCACCGCCTTGTAGCTGTCCTCGCGGCTCATCCCGGCCTGGGTCAGGGCCAGCAGGACGCGCTGCGAGAAGACCAGGCCGCCCAGGTCGTCCAGGTTCTTCTGCATGCGCTCCGGATAGACCACCAGCTTGTCCATCATGCCGGTCAGGCGGCCCAGCGCGAAGTCCAGCGTCACCGTGGCGTCGGGGCCGAACATGCGCTCGACCGAGCTGTGGGAGATGTCGCGCTCGTGCCACAGGGCGACGTTCTCCAGCGCCGGGACGACGGCGGCGCGGACGATGCGCGCCAGACCCGTCAGGTTCTCCGACAGCACCGGGTTGCGCTTGTGCGGCATCGCCGAGGAGCCCTTCTGGCCCGGATGGAAATACTCCTCCGCCTCGCGCACCTCGGTGCGCTGGAGGTGGCGGATCTCCACGGCCAGATTCTCGATCGACGAGGCGATGACGCCCAGAACCGAGAAGTAGAAGGCGTGGCGGTCGCGCGGGATGACCTGGGTGGACACCGGCTCCGGCGTCAGCCCCATCTTGGCGGCGACATGCTCCTCGACCCGCGGGTCGATGTTGGCGAAGGTGCCGACCGCGCCCGAGATGGCGCAGGTGGCGATGTCGGCGCGCGCCTGGACCAGACGCTCCCGCCCGCGGGCGAAGGCGGCGTAATGGCCGGCCAGCTTCAGGCCGAAGGTCGTCGGCTCGGCGTGGATGCCGTGGCTGCGCCCGATGGTGACGGTGTCCTTGTGCTCATAGGCGCGGCGCTTCAGCACGGCCAGCAGCTTGTCCATGTCGTCGAGCAGCAGGTCGGCGGCCTGGGTCATCTGCACGGCGAGGCAGGTGTCCAGCACGTCCGACGAGGTCATGCCCTGGTGGACGAAGCGCGCCTCCGGCCCGACATATTCGGCGAGGTTGGTCAGGAAGGCGATGACGTCGTGGCGGGTCTCCCGCTCGATCTCGTCGATGCGGTCGATCTCCCACTTGCCGCGCTCCCACACGGCGGCGGCGGCCTCCTTCGGGATGACCCCCAGCTCCGCCTGCGCGTCGCAGGCGTGCGCCTCGATCTCGAACCAGATGCGGAACCGGTTCTCCGGCTCCCAGATGCGGGCCATTTCGGGGCGGGTGTAGCGGGGGATCATCGGACTCTCCGGGGGTGGCGGACCTGAACGCTTTGGGACGGGCGGGGGCGCATCGGGACTTTGCAGTGGCGGAAACCGCCCCCTGTTGCTCGCGCGCGGGACCATAACCGCGCCGGACGGCGCTGCAAAGCCCCTTCGCAGCCCCGCCGGATGCGGGGTGCGCGTCATAAGGTTTTCGAAGGCGGGCCTGTCCTCTCGGAAAAATCGCAAAGACTGGCAATTCGTCGCGCCGGCTTCTTCACCTTGATCTTGCCGAGTCCCTGTCACGCGCACTAATGATCTACACTGTGCGCCGCGGACGGGCTAAGCCGGGCGTGGTTCCAGGAGGGCTTTCGTTGTCCGATCCGATCGCCGAGTTGATGCGCGAGCCGTCCCGGACTTCGGACGAGAGGCGCCTTTACCGTCTCCAGTTCTTGGCCTCCCTGTTCCTGGTCGCGGCGGTGGTGCTGGGCCTGGGCGCCTATTTCATCTGGCAGCACCGGATGGATTTCGAAGCCGATCTGAAGCAGACCGAGGCCCGCTACCGGGAGGAGCAGCGCCAGACCCTGCGGGAGGAGCTGGAGAACGCGCGCTCCTACCTCGCCTACATGCGGTCGCGCACCGAGCCGCTTCTGCGCGCCGAGCTGCGCGCCAAGGTGGACGAGGCCTACGGCATCGCCTGGACCATCTACGAGCGCGAGAAGGAGTATCTGCCGGAGGTGTCGATCCGGCAGTCGATCAAGGAAACCCTGCGGCCCCTGCGCTTCTTCGGCGGGCGCGGCTACTACTTCATCGACGACATGCAGGGCACCTGCGTGCTGCTGCCCATCGACCCGCAGCGGGAGGGCAGCTCGCTGCTCGACAACCGCGACGACCAGGGGCGCCCGATCATGCGCAACCTGATCCGCGCCGTGGACGATCCGGAGATGCAGGGCTTCACCCGCTACCGCTGGTACGCGCCGGGCAACCCGCACAGCATGTCCGACAAGTTCGCCTATGTCCGCCGGTTCGAGCCGTTCAACTGGCTGATCGGCGCCGGCGACTATGTCGGGGCGGTGGAGGAGAAGCTCCAGCGCGAGACGCTGGAGCGGCTGCGCGCGCGGCGCTTCGGGGATTCGGGCTTCATCGCCGTGCTGCGGGAGGACGGCGAGGTGCTGCTCTCGCCGACCTCCCCGGCGGCGGAGGGCAAGAACGCCCGCGACCTGCCCTGGGAGACCGAACGGGATCTGGTCACCCGCCTGCTGGAGGCCGGGCTGACGGGCGGGGGGGAGCTGCGTTTCGACTGGGTGCATCCGGTCACCGGGCGCCCGGCGCCGAAACTGTCCTACGCCACGGCGCCGGACGTCTGGGGGTGGGTGCTGGTCGCCGGCTTCTACACCGACGACATCGACGCCGTGCTGGCCCAGCGGCGGGCCGAGATCAGCGCCGGCATGAAGAAGCGCATCCTGACCACCGTGGCGGTGCTGGCGCTGGCGCTGGGCGCCTCGGCCTGGGTGTCCTGGCTGGTCACCGGCTGGGTCCGCCGCATCGTCCGCGGCTACCAGTCCAACATGCGGGAGAGCGACAGCATGCTGCGCGAGCGGGCGCGGCAGCTCTACCTCGCCAACTTCTTCGTCGACCATGTGTCCGAGATCGTCGTGCTGGCGGACGCGGAGCTGCGCATCGCCTACGTCAACCCCTTCGGCTGCGCTGCGCTGGGCGCCCCGCTGGCCGGGCTGGCGGGCGGCCACGCCGACCTGCTGGAGCGCTTCCGCGACGCGTCGGCCGAGGCGTCGGCCCATTACGAGACGTTCTACCACACGCGCGACGGACGGACGCTGGAGCTGGAGGTGACGGCCAGCCGCGTCACCTACGAGGGCGACGCCTACTACTGCGCGATCGCCCGCGACATCTCCGAGCGCAAGCGCGCGGAGTGGGAGCTGCGGCTGTCCGCCAAGGTGTTCGACAACGCCGCCGAAGGCATGGTCGTCACCAACGAGAAGAACCGCATCGTCGCGGTGAACGACGCCTTCTGCCGCATCACCGGCTACAGCCGCGAGGAGGTGATCGGCGGCGATCCGGCCATGCTCGCCTCGGGCCGGCAGGACGGGATCTACTACGCCGACATGTGGGCGAAGCTGAAGGAGGAGGGCCACTGGTCCGGCGAGATCTGGAACAAGCGCAAGTCCGGCGAGGTCTATCCGGAGTGGCTCAGCATCCAGGTCGTGCGCAACGAGGCGGGGGAGGCCGTCAACTACATCGCCGCCTTCTCCGACATCACCGAGAAGCGCGCCCAGGAGGAGCGCATCCGGCATCTGGCGCAGTACGACTTCCTGACCGACCTGCCCAACCGCTTCCTGCTGCGCGACCGGCTGGAGCGGGCGATGCTCGCCGCCGACCGGCACGGCACCAAGGTGGGCCTGCTGTTCGTCGATCTCGACCGCTTCAAGACCATCAACGACAGCCTGGGGCACGGCGTCGGCGACCGGCTGCTGCGCGCGGTGGGGGCGCGTCTGCTGGAGACGGTGCGGGCCAGCGACACGGTCAGCCGCCAGGGCGGCGACGAGTTCGTCATCCTCCTCAACGACCTGGACGGTCCGGACGCGGCCTGCTCGGTGGCCCGCAAGGTGCTGCGGGCGATGACCGAGTCCTTCCCGGTGGACGGGCACGAGCTGCAGATATCACCGTCCATCGGCATCGCGCTCTACCCCGACGACGCGCCGTCCATCGACGCGCTTCTGAAATGCGCGGACATGGCGATGTACGCCGCCAAGGAGGCGGGGCGCGCCAACCACCAGTTCTTCACGCCGGAGCTGAACAAGCGGGCGTCGGAGCGGATGTGGCTGGAAAGCAACCTGCGCCACGCCCTGGCCGACAACGAGCTGGAGCTGCATTTCCAGCCGCAGTTCGCGGTGGACGGCCGCCGTCTGGTGGGGGCGGAGGGGCTTCTGCGCTGGCGCCGCCGCGACGGCACGATGATCCCGCCCGGCCAGTTCATCCCGGTGGCCGAGGACACCGGCCTGATCCAGCCGATCGGCGACTGGGTGCTGGGCGAGGCCTGCCGCCGCGCCGCCGACCTGCTCGCCCGCGGCCATCCGCTGCTCATCGCCATCAACCTGTCGGCGGTGCAGCTGCGCCGTCCCGGTCTGGCCGACCGCGTGGCCTTCTGGCTGGACGCCTACAAGGTGCCGGCCCGCTGCCTGGAGCTGGAGGTGACGGAAAGCGTCCTGATGGACGAGTCCGACATGGTCACCGGGACCTTCGCCCGGCTGCGCGAGATGGGGGTGGCGCTGGCCATCGACGATTTCGGCACCGGCTACTCCAGCCTCAGCTATCTGAAGCGCTTCCGCGTCGACAAGCTGAAGATCGACCGCTCCTTCGTGACCAGCCTGACCGACGGGTCCGACGGCGGGGCCATCGCCGAGGCGATCATCGGCATGGCGCGCTCGCTGCGCATGCAGACCCTGGCCGAAGGGGTGGAGACGGAGGAGCAGTTCGGCGGGCTCGCCCGGCTGGGCTGCGACCAGATCCAGGGCTATCTGCTGGGCCGCCCCATGCCCTACGACGACTTCGTGGCCTTCATCGCCCGTCACGACGCCGCCCCTGAAACGATCGGCGAGGCGGTCGGCTGACGGGCGATGCGCCGGCAGGCGTGTGCGGGAGCTTAGGCGCCCAGCACGCTGCGGTCGTTCTTGGCGACCAGCGCCTGGAAATACGGGCCGAGCTTGGCGTCGTCGAGGCCGAAGGCCTGCTGGAAGCGCGCGATCAGGTCACGCTCGCCCTGTTCGGCCTGGCCGTCGGCCATGGCGCTGTCGATCATGTTCAGCAGGATGCACAGCCGCTGCTGCTCGTTCAGGTTCGGCGTGGCGGCGGCCAGGAAGGCGTCGGGCGGGGTGCTGCGCGCGTATTTGAAGCAGCGGTCCAGCTCCTCCCGCGTGGCGCTGCGGCCCATCACGGACAGCAGGTGGCCGACCTCCTCCGGGTCCAGCTCCCCGTCCGAGCCCATGCAGTAGATCAGCGAGACGACCAGCGTCCGGCGGGGGGTGAGATCCAGCGGCGCCGATCCCTTGAACATGTCGAAAAGGCCCATGGTGCTACCTCTGTGGTGACGAACGCCGCACATATGGGGGCGCCGGTCCGGGCAACAAGATGGGACTGCAGGACAGGGTTGCGGCTACATCAACCCTTGGGCTTTGAAGCTGACATGCTTGCCCTTGCCGACGATGACGTGGTCGTGGACCGCGATGCCCAGGCTGTGGGCGGCGCGCAGGATCTCCTTGGTCATCTCCACGTCGGCGCGGCTGGGGGTGGGATCGCCGGACGGGTGGTTGTGCACCAGGATGATGGCGCTGGCCGACAGCTCCAGCGCGCGCCGCACCACCTCCCGCGGGTAGACCGGGGTGTGGTCCACCGTGCCGGTCTGCTGCACCTCGTCGGCGATCAGCTTGTTCTTGCGGTCGAGGAAGAGCAGCCGGAACTGCTCCATCGGCTGGTGCGCCATGGCGGCGGTGCAGTAGTCGAGCAGCGACTGCCAATTGGCCAGCACGGGCCGGTCCATCACCCGCTGCCGCATCCCGCGCAGCGCCGCCGCCCCGACCACCCGCAGCGTCGCCACGGCCTTGTCGGAGGCCAGCGAGACCTCCCCCACGCAATAGCCGCGCAGGCGGGGCGGCGGGGCGTTGACGACGCTCCAGAGGTCGCCGAAATCGCGGATCAGCGCCTTGGCCAGCGGCTTCACGTCGCGGCGCGGGTTGACCGCGAAGAGGATCATCTCCAGCAGCTCGTAATCCTGGAGCGCGTCCGGCCCCGCGTCGAGGAAGCGGGTGTAGAGACGCTGGCGGTGGCCCTTGTGATGGGCCTCCTCCACGGAGACGTCAGGGGGCGGCTCCAGCCCGGGAAGCCCCTGAGCCTCCTCCGCATCCCCAAGCCGCTTCGCGCTCTTCCGTCCCGCCATCCCGACGCCACCATACGAATGTGTGCGTCGGGACTATACCTCTTCCGCGCGAAAATCACATCCGCGGGAAACTTCACACCCGCAGCGCCATCACACGGCCGCCGCCGTTTCCTCGGCCGGGACGGCGTAGGGGGGCTTGTGGAAGCCGGCGGGGGATAGGGTGAAGATCTCGCAGCCGTCCTTGGTCACGCCGATCGAATGCTCGAACTGGGCGGACAGCGACTTGTCCTTGGTCACGGCGGTCCAGCCGTCGCCGAGGATCTTCACGTCGTAGCGGCCGGCGTTGATCATCGGCTCGATGGTGAAGATCATGCCCTCGCGCAGCACGGCGCCGGTGCCGGGGTTGCCGAAATGCAGGACCGACGGCGGCTCGTGGAAGACGCGGCCCAGCCCGTGGCCGCAGAAGTCGCGGACGACCGAATAGCGGTGGCTTTCCGCGAAGGTCTGGATGGCGTGGCCGATGTCGCCCAGCGTGGCGCCCGGCTTCACCTGGGCAATGCCGATCATCAGCGCGTCGTAGGTGACGTCGACCAGCTTCTTCGCCTTCACGCCGACGTCGCCGCACAGATACATGCGGCTGCTGTCGCCGTACCAGCCGTCCAGGATCGGGGTGACGTCGATGTTCAGGATGTCGCCGTTCTGCAGCCGCTTGTCGCCGGGGATGCCGTGGCAGACCACATGGTTGACGGAGATGCAGTTGGCCTTCGGGAAGCCGCGGTAGCCGAGCGGCGCCGGGACGCCGCCATGGTCGCGGATGTGCTGCTCCAGCAGCCGGTCCAGCTCGCCGGTGGTGACGCCCGGCTGGACGTAGGGCGTGATGAAATCGAGCGTGGCCGCGGCCAGCCGTCCGGCCTTGCGCATGCCCTCGAAATCCTCCGGCCCATGAATCCGGATGCGATGGGAATCGAGGTCGTCGTGGTCCAAGAGAATCGTCCCCTACAGATCAGGTCCCAGGAAAACGCGCCGGCAGACCCGGCGGTGAATGAAGATCGCGGTCAATCCGTGCGGATCGGCCCATGCGGGATCGGCCCATGCAGGATCGGCAGGGGCCGCTCCAGCTCGATCGCCTGCGGGGTGATCCTACAGGACCAGCACACGGCTTCCACCCCCGATTCGAGCGCGAGGCGCAATCCGGCGGCGTAGGCGGGGTCGATGTCGGCGGCGACTCGGAAGTGGGTGCAATCCGCGCGCTGCACAAGGTAGACCATGACCGCCCGCGCGCCCTGGCGGACCATCCCGGCCATCTCCACCAGATGCTTGGCGCCGCGGGCGGTGACGCAGTCCGGGAACTCCGCGGCCCGCCCGTCGCCCCGCGCGGGGCGGCGCAGATGGACGTTCTTCACCTCGACATAGGCCGGCGGCCGCGCCTCGTCCTCCAGCAGGATGTCGATGCGGGAATTGAGCCCGTACTTCACCTCGCGGCGCAGCCGGGCGTAGCCGGCCAGCTCCGGGATGGTGCCGGCGGCGATGGCGGCGGCGACCAGCCCGTTGGGGTGCGACGTGTTGACGCCGACGAGGCAGGGCGCGTCGGGATCGTCCAGCGCCTCGACCAGCTCCAGCGTGTGGGCGAGCTTGCGCTTGGGATTGTCCGACCGCGACAGCCAGACGGCGGAGCCGGGGGCGTCCAGCCCGATCATGCTGCCCGAATTCGGCACATGGGCGGTGACAAGGGCGCCGTCGAGGTCCACGTCGGCGAGGAACCGCTTGTAGCGGCGGACGAGGCGGCCTTGCAGGAGGGGGGTGGGGAAGCGCATCTTGGGCCCTAGGTTAAAGCGCACCCCCGCCGTCCGGCAAGCCCGCCGGTCCCGTCACCCCCGCCTCAACCGAGAACGGAGCCGACTCCGCATGTCCACGTCCCCCGCCTCGTCCTCCACCGCGCCGAACCCGACCGCCGCCGTCCTCGTCATCGGCAACGAGATCCTGTCGGGCCGCACCAAGGACGCCAACCTGCCGCACATCGCGGAGAAGCTGGCCGGCATCGGCGTCCGCCTGCGCGAGGCGCGCGTCGTCCCGGACGTGGAGGAGGAGATCATCGCGGCGCTGGACGCCCTGCGCGGCCGCTACGGCTACGTCTTCACCACCGGCGGCATCGGGCCGACCCACGACGACATCACCTCGGCCTGCGTCGCCAAGGCCTTCGGCGTGCCGCTGGAGCGCAACGCCGAGGCCGTGGCCCGGCTGGAGCGCCATTACGGCGACCCGTCGAAGCTGAACGAGGCGCGGCTGCGCATGGCCAACATCCCGGCGGGAGCGTCGCTGATCGACAACCCGATCAGCGCCGCGCCGGGCTTCCGCATCGGCAACGTCTTCGTCATGGCGGGGGTGCCCAACATCATGCAGGCGATGCTCGACGGCGTCCTGCCGCAGCTGGAGGGCGGTCCGGACCTGCACGCACGCACCGTCGCCTGCGAACTGGCCGAGGGGCAGATCGCCGCCGATCTCGGCGCCCTCCAGGATCGCTACGCGGACCTGGAGATCGGCAGCTATCCCTATTTCCGCAACGGCTTCTTCGGCGTCAGCCTCGTGCTGCGCGGCACGGACGAGACCCGCGTGGCGGCGGCCACGGAGGAGCTGGCGGGCATCGTCCTGCGCTTGGGCGGTACGCCGAACGTCACGGTCGGGACCAAAGGCTAGAGAGGTCCCTAGGACGCCAAGCCATCCTTGGTCATATTGTCGCCGCGGTGGGTAATTCTATGTTGAGGGTTGTGAAGTGACGGTCATGAAAAGTCGTGCCATGAAACCCTTCGAAAAAGCGGCGATCCTGTTCTTGCTGAAGCATCTCGCCTCCGGCGTGGCCGGGGCTGTTGTCTTGGCGACGGGCCTTCTGATTCTCGACGTCGCGAATCTGGCGACGCTGATGGGCAACAGCGATCACGGCATCGTCGCCGCGATCATGCTGTATGCCAGCCTCATCCTCACCTTCGGCAGCGTGGCGATGGGCATCGGCATCATGACCCTGAACGAGGACACGCGGCCCTGACCGGCGCCGGGAGGCGGTCCCCTCCCGGATGATGCCCGGCCGGGCCGCTCAGAACGGCCCGAAGCTGTCGTAGACCCAGACCAGCGCCACGATGGCGGCGATCCAGACCGCCGCGTAAGGCAGCCAAGTGTTGCGGTTGCGCCGCAAGGCCGCCGGGACGATCAGCACGGCGACCATCAGCACGCTCACCACACCCAGCCAGTTGATCGATTCCAAACTCACCTCCCTTGAACGCCAGGGTTGCGGGGATTTTCGCGTGTCCGGTGTCTCAAACGCGCTCAATCCTTGACCAAACGCCCACCGATTGTCTAAGTCAATCCAGCGGAGCGGTGGGCTGCATACGATGATATGCAACTCCGGCGGGCGGGGGCAACCCGTTCTCCGAGCCGATCCGCGACGGTGCGCGGGCGTGGCGGAATCGGTAGACGCAAAGGACTTAAAATCCTTCGCTTAGGCATGCGGGTTCGAGTCCCGCCGCCCGCACCACTCTGAAAAACGATGGATTCTTCCTTCGCTTCCGTCTTGTGGACGGGGCGGGGAGGGCCCTTCGGACCCTCCCAGGACCCATGGGACGCACCCATGCGGCCATCGCAGCAGCCGTGTTTCCGGTTTCATCGGCTCGGAACGCGCCGGCTGTCACCGAAGCCCGCGGGCCACGCCACACCGAACCAACCATCCAACGGACCGCACCGGTGCGCCGCGCCGGAGAGGGATTGCGAAACGCCGGTCATCGGGATTTCCCACAGACCCGCCCTCTTCCACTCCGCATCGTCGTTGCAAACCGCCAGCGCCCGCCGCGCTCTCCCGGCGCGCGGCGCGGCAGGCGGAGGCGACCGTTGAGGACGAGGTGGGCGACGAGGCCGATCAGCAGGCCCCAGAACGCCCCGCCGATGCCGAGCAGCTTGATGTTCGCGGCGGACGCCAGGAAGGTGATCAGCGCCGCCTCGCGGGACGCCGGGTCGGCCATCGCTCCGGCCAGACTGCCGCCGATGGTGCCCAGCAGCGCCAGGCCGGCGAGCGCGGTGATGAAGGTCGCGGGAAACGCCATGAAGACGGCGGCCAGCGTCACCCCGAACACGCCGACGAGCACGTAGAAGGCGCCCGCCGCGATCCCGGCGATCCAGCGCTTGGACGGGTCCTCATGCGCCTCCTTGCCGGTGGCGATGGCGGCCGTGATCGCGGCGATGTTGAAGGCGTGGGAGCCGAACGGGGCCATCAGCAGCGAGCCGAATCCGGTCACGGTCACGATGGGGTTGGCGCTGGTCGTGAAGCCGTCGTTCCGCAGGACCAGCATTCCCGGCATGTACTGGCCGGACAGCGTGATCAGGAACAGCGGCAGCGCGACGGACAGCAGCGCGTTCAGCGAGAATTCCGGCGTCGTGAAGACCGGGGCTGCGAATTCCAGCGACAGCCCCGACAGATCGACGCGGCCTTGCGTCAGCAGGAAGGCGAGCCCGAGAATCAGGATGCCGACCACGGCGTAGCGGGCGGAGAACCGCTTCAGCGCGACATAGGCCACGATCAGCAGGCCGACCAGCAGCGGATCGACGCTGGCGCCGCCGAAGGCCCCGATGCCGAAGGGGAGCAGGATGCCGGCGAGCAGACCGGAGGCGATGCCGGGCGGAATCAGCCGGATGACCTTCTCGAAGCAGCCCGACAGGCCGAGCGCGACGAAGGCCGCCGCCGAGATCATGTAGGCGCCGACCGCCTCGGCGTAGGGCGTCGTCGCCAGCGCGGTGACGAGGAAGGCCGCGGCCGGGGTGGACCAGGCGGTGATGATCGGCTCGCGATGGCGCCAGCTCAGGAACAGCCCGGTCAGCCCGACGCCGATGGAGACCGACCAGACCCAGGAGGCGGTGAGGTCGGGGCCGAGGCCGGCGACCTTCGCCGCCTGGAAGACCAGGATGAAGGTGCCGCCGTAATTGACGATGACGGAGATCAGGCCCGCCACGACGGGGTGGGTGAGATCGTCGAGGCGGATGGGGGTCGGATTGGGTGGCATGGTTGCGTAGGACCTCCAGACGGTTCGGGCCGAAAGGGCGATGGGCGGCCTTGACAACTACCCGACCAATGGCCTGATGTGCCCATCCGCTTTTCCCAAGAAGGCCAGACCATTTGTTCCGACATTCCCAGCTGGAGTCCGTGAAGGCGTGGATCGCCAACCCCGCCCACGCGGCGATGCCGCTCCACGCGCGGATCCAGCGGGCCGTCCGGCAGCTCATCGTCGACGGCGCGCTCGGGCCGGGCAAGCCGCTGCCCGCCTCGCGCGCGCTCGCCGCGTCGCTGGGGGTGTCGCGGGACACGATCGAGGCGGCCTATGCCCAGCTTCACGCCGAAGGCTTCATCGACCGGCGCGTGGGCAGCGGCAGCTTCGTCGCGGAGATCACCGAGTTCACTCCCGGCCGCCGCCGTCCCCGGCGCGACACGCCGGTGAGCGATCCGGCGCCGGCCCTCAGCCGGCGCGGGGCCGCCGTGTTCAGCGGCGGCGGCGTGCGCGAGATGGCGTCGCCGCGGCCCTTCGCCCATGGCGTTCCGGAAACCCGAAGCTTTCCACTGGCGCTCTGGGAACGGCTGGAGCGGCAGGTCCGCAAGGAGGTCGGCGCGCAGAGCCTGTTCCACGGCGATCCGCAGGGGACCGAGCCGCTGCGCCGCGCCATCGCCGACTATGTGAACCTCGAACGCGGCGCGCGCGCCACCGCCGACCGCGTCCTGGTGCTGACCAGCTCGCAACAGGCGATGTCGCTCTGCGCGACCATGCTGCTCGACCCCGGCGCCGGGATCTTCCTGGAGGACCCGGCCTATTACGGGGCGCGCAAGGCGTTCGATGCGGCGGGGCTGGACTGCGTTCCGATCCGCGTCGACCGGCAGGGCATCGTCGTCGATCAGATCCTGGCCGAGCCGCAGCGGGCGAAGGCGGTGTTCCTGACGCCATCCCACCAGTTTCCGACCGGTGCTACGCTGGCGCTGGATCGCCGTCTGGCCCTGATCGAATGGGCGGCCCGGCATCAGGCCTGGATCATCGAAGACGACTATGACAGCGAGTTCCGCTACGCGGGCAAGCCGACGGCCTGCGTGCAGGGGCTCGATCCGCATGGCCGGACCATCTACATCGGCACCTTCACCAAGTCGCTCTTTCCCGGGCTGCGGATCGGCTACGCCGTGCTGCCGCCCCAACTGGTGAAGCCGATGACCGTCGCGCGCACCTTGCTGGACGGCCACACGGCGCCCATGGCGCAGCTCACGCTGGCCCGCTTCATGGAGGGCGGGCATTTCGGGGCGCATGTCCGCAGCATGCGCGGCGTCTACGCCGAGCGCCTCGACCTGCTGGCGGGTCTCGTCCGCAAGCACCTGTCGGATTTCGTCGAGCCGCAGGTCCCCATCGGCGGTCTGCAGATGCCCTGCCTGCTGACCTGCGACCTTGCGGAGCATACCGCCGTCGACGCCGCGCGACGGGCCGGAATCGAGCTGCTCGGCCTGTCGGCGCTGCACGCCGCCGGCGACGGCAGGGCCGGCTTCCTGATGGGGTTCGCGGCCTACACGCCTCTCGAAATCGAGTCCGCGGTCAGGAGGCTGGAGACGGCGCTTCGCGCGGTGGCGCGATAGGGCGCCCGGCCGGGACGCGCCCGGGAGCGCGCGGCGCTTCGACTTGCGGGGATGGCAGCGCTGCGCCTCTTTGCAAAGAAGACCATTAAGAATTGGTCGCATCAAACTCTGTCATAGGGCGCCTCGTGGGCGTTCATGACAGTCAGTTCTGAGATTCACTCTCAGTGTCATCGAATGATTTAGGAAAAGCTGATGCAATTGTTCTGATCGTTGCTTTCCCGGCGGTTGCCAAGGCTCCACAAATGGGGCATGGTCATTCCAGAAGCGTCGCGATTCGACAAACAAACCGCATGGAGGCAGGACGTGAAGGGCGATCCGCAGGTCATCACCCATTTGAACAAGATCCTGACCAACGAGCTGACGGCCATCAACCAGTACTTCCTGCATGCCCGCATGCTGAAGAACTGGGGCCTGAAGCGCATTGCGCACAAGATCTACGAAGAATCCATCGACGAGATGAAGCACGCCGACAAGATGATCGAGCGCATCCTGTTCCTGGAAGGTCTTCCCAACCTTCAGGATCTGGGCAAGCTGATGATCGGTGAGGACGTGCCGGAAATCCTCGCCAACGATCTGAAGGTGGAGCACAAGGCCCGCACCGACCTGATCGACGCCATCACCCTGTGCGAGCAGGTCCGCGACTACGAGACGCGCGCGCAGCTCACCGAACTGCTCGACGACACCGAAGAGCACATCGACTGGATCGAGACGCAGCTCGACCTGATCCAGCGCGTGGGCGTCGTCGCCTACCAGCAGGAGCAGATCTACGGCGAGAGCTGATCCGCCTGAGGCCGATCGGAGGGGCGTGGCCACAGGCTGCGCCTCCCGGCGCCTCCCCCTTTTTCGTGGGGCGGCGGGGCGGAGTCGGCAACGCCTTGTTAACCATGTTCTCGTAGATTGCCGGTTTCCGCTTCTGTTTGTATGGGAACCGCCATCATGCTCCCCATTACGTCCTTGCAGGTTGACGACCTGACGCCGGAGGAGACCGCCGCCGTCGCGCACGCCTATCTGGCGGCGCTGGACGAGAGCGATCTGGACCAGGGCGATCACGAGAGCGCCTTCGACCGGGCGCTGGAGACGTTGCGCGGTTACCGTCCCGGCCTGCCGCTGAACATCGCCGCGGCGGAGCTGGAACTGCTGTTGGCCGCCCTGCCGGCCGCCGTCCCCGCCGCGCCGGAGCCCGCCCTGGCGTAAGGCACGCCCGGCCGTCGTCCCGTCGGTTCAAGAAAAGGCCCGCTCCGGTACGCCGGGGCGGGCCTTTTCGATTCTGGGTGTGTGGGTCACAGGCTCTCGTTCACAGCCCCGAGGTCACAATCCCGAGGTCACAATCCTGTCTGGGGCTTGCCGGTGTCGGCCGTCTTGGTCACGCCGGGGTCGATGAGGGGCTGCAGCGCCGGGGCGATGCTCTTCAGCAGCTGGGCGGGCAGGGCGCTGGTGAAGCGGTAGTTGTCGGCCTCCGGCCCATGGACGAAGGCGGTCATCGTGCCGAAGAAGCGGTCGCCGATGTAGAAGGCGAAGGTCGCTGTCCGGTTCACCGCCCGCGATTCGATCAGGTGCCCGCCGGGCCCGTAGCGGTCCAGCCGATGGTCGCCGGTGCCGGTTTTGCCGCCGATCGGGATCACCGCCCCCGCCGAGTCCTTGAAGGAGCCCCAGACCCGCTTGGCCGTGCCGTTCTGCGCCACGTCCATCAGCGCCTTGCGCAGGGTGGCCGCCACCTCCGCCTTCATCACGCGCTGGCCGCGCAGCTCGCCCAGCCCGACGACGGCCTCGTAGGGCGTTCCGGCGGCGAAGTGCAGCTTGCGCACGCGCACGGTCGGCTGGCGCACCCCGTCGTTCTGGATGATGCCGACCAGCTCCGCCAGGGCCGCCGGGCGGTCGGCGGAGCTGCCGATGGCGGTGGCGAAGGACGGGACGAGCGTTTCGAAGGGGTAGCCCAGCTTGCGCCACTGCTCGGTGATGCGCTGGAAGGCTTCCTCCTCCAGCCCGATGCGGATGCGGGTGTTCTGGGCCGACTGGCCCTTCTTGAACAGCCAGCGGTAGCTTTCCTGGCGCTCCTGGACGCTGGCCTCCAGCACCTCCTGCCGCTTGGCGTCGGGGCGCTTCTGGAGATAGGAGACCAGCCACAGCTCCAGCGGATGGACGCGCGCCAGATAGCCGAGGTCGTTCAGCGGGAACTTGTCAGGGCCGTATTTGCCGTAGAGCGACGCGATGTCGCCGTCGTCCAGCTTGGCGTCGGGCACGCGGGCGCGCAGGAAGGCGCCGAACTCCTTCACCCCGGCCTGCGGGCGCACGGTGCGGAAGATGACCGACAGGCGGTGCGGCATCGGCCGCGACCGGGCGGCCAGCATGTTCAGCATCTCGTCCGGCGTGTGCTTCCGGTAGCTGTTGTAGAAGCGGTTCAGGAAGTCGCTGCCTTCCTTGTCGGCGAAGCGGGCGAGATAGGCCTGACGGGCGGGGTGGTCGGGGTTGTGCAGGATGTCGGTGCTGTCGTCGCCGCCTTCGGACAGATAGAACTGCACGACATCGCGCATCATGCGGATGAAGGGCAGGTTGACCGAGTTGCGCAGCGACTCGGTCACGGTCAGGATGCTGCCGTTGTCCCGCGGGTTGAAGTTCACGAAGCTGTGCAGCCCGCCACCGGTGAAGAAGGCCTCGCCGGGGTTTGCCGAATAGCGGCGGTCCATGGCGGCGTCGAGCATGGCGCTCAATCCACGGTTGCCGGAGGTCGCCAGCCAGCTCGCCGCCCAGCGCGTCAGGTTGTCGGACGCCTCCTCCTCCACGTCGGCGAGGAAGTCCTTGGGCAGATGGGCGTAGCGAGTGTGCAGCTCCGCCACGATCTCCAGATAGGTGGCCAGCGTGCGCAGCTTCGCCGTGGAGCCGAGGTCGAGCTTGGCGCCCTCGTTGATGTCCAGCGGCTGGTCGAGGTTGTCGGCCTGGACGCGCAGGTAGTTGGCGTCCGGCCCGCGCTCGTAGAGCGTGATGGAGTAGATGATCTTGGACAGGTCGCTGCCCTTGGTGTCGAGCAGACGTTCGCCGGTCAGCCCCATCTGCGCGGCGAAGGCCGGGTCGCCCAGCTTCGCCAGCACCTCCACCACCCGCTGCTGCGCCGGGGCGTCCAGCGTCGATTCGGCGGTCAGGTCGATGCGGTCGAGCTGGTAGAGGCTGGACACGCCCAGCATGGAGAGAAGCCGGGCGCGGATGGCGTTGGGGGCCTTCTGCTCCACGAAATTGGCGGTCTGGGCCTGCGGCGGGTCCTCGCGGAACTTCAGCGTCAGGCCAAGGGCGGCGTCGCGCAGCGCGGTGTCGATCACGCCCGCGTTGTGCAGCACGCGCAGATGGCTGTCGGCCAGGCGCTCCAGCGCTTGCCGGTCCTGGATCAGGTAGTGGGAGGGGCGGCGCTGGGCCAGCAGAAGGCTCAGCACCTGCTTGTAGGCCAGCGCCTTCAACTGCAGGGCGCGGGCGTCGGCGGGCTCCTCCGACAGCACCTTTTCGGCGATGGCGAGGTCGGTGCCGAACCAGGCCCACAGCCCGTCGCCCAGCCCGTTCACCTCGCCGAAGCCGGGGCGCCCGGTCAGCGGGGTGGAGTTCAGATAGTCGATCAGGATGCGGCGGCGGTGGGCGCCGGTGTCCTCGCCGTCCAGATAGGCGCGCGTGCTGGCCGAGATCATCTGGCGCAGCTTCTCCGTGGCGCCGCTGGTCTGGCCGTCGGGGGAATGGCGGTACTTCTCGATCTGGGTCGCCAGGGTCGAGCCGCCGGGGGAGCGCTGGCCGGGCTTGACCCACTGCACCGGCAGCATCGCCACGGCGCCGGCGAAGCGGTCCCACTCCACGGCGGGGTTGCGGCGCGGCTCGTCGGTGTTCAGCAGCTCGCGGTTCTCGATGAACAGCAGCGTGGCGGCGACCAGCGGCGGCACGTCCTCGAACTTGGCGAAGACCCGCTCCGGGTAGCGGGCGGAGAACAGCGCGGTGCCGTTGCGGTCCAGCAGGGTCAGGCCGGCGCGCGTCTTCTCGTGGTAGATCGGGAAGCCGCCGGCGGCCATGAACTGGTCGAGCGTCGGCGACAGATGCGCCTGCATCTCCACCGCATACATGTCCGAGGTCAGCGAGCGCAGATAGCCGGGCAGCCCGACATAGCCCATCCGCTCGTTGTAGGGGCCCTGGGTGGGGTGGCGCGCGGCGGGGTTCGGCCCCTCGCGCAGGGTGTAGGTCATGTCCTTGGCGTAGCCGGCGAGCAGGCGGGCCTGCAACCGCGACGTGCGCATCTCCTCCTGCGCCAGAAGGGCCCCGCCACCCAGCGTCGCCGCCAGCGTCACACCCCAGATCGCGCGTCGCACCCACAACCGTGTCATGTCCGGCTCCAGCCATGACCGCGGGCGACGCCCGCGAATTGGTTAAAATGCTCGGCAAACTGGCCGAGCGATATGGCCGGAATGTAGAGGTGCCTTGGTTAACAACCGGTGTAATCCCTTGCCCTTCGGGTGTGCGAGTCTGCCCCGAAATCGGTGTAACTCAAAATCGTAGCGGACCGTTGCGCCGGTGCCACGAATGCGCCCAGCGGTTGTGTGGTTAAGAAGTGCGGCCGTGCGCCGCCACGAAATCCGTTAACGCCGCGCGCAGGCGGGCGACCACGCCGGACCAGTCGCCGGAGCGGTGCTGGCCGAACACCCGCATGGTCGGATACCAGGGATTGACCTCGCGGTTGCCCAGCCAGCGCCAGCAGGCGTCGGCGCGCGACAGCGTCCAGGTCGGCCGCCCCAGCCCGCCCGCGAGGTGGCAGACGGAGGTGTCCACCGTGATGACGAGGTCCAGCGTCTCGGCCAGCGCCGCCGTGTCGGCGAAGTCGCGGACGCCGCCCATGGGGTCGGCGATGTCCATCCCCGCCGGGGCCTCGGCCAGCTGCGCCGCGCCCGGCCCCATCTGCAGGCTGACGAAGCGCACCCCCGGCACCTCGGCCAGAGGGGCCAGGGCGGCCAGCGGCAGGCTGCGCCGCCGGTCGATCGGGCTCGCCACCCCGCGCACCGTGCGCGGCGACCCCGCCCAGACCAGCCCGACGCGCGGACGCCCGTCCGCCGGTGTCCGTTCACGCCACGCCGCGACGTCGGCGGGATCGGCGCGCAGATAGGGCACCGCGGCCGGGATGCTGTCCAGATCGGTCCCGAAGGCGCGGGGCAGGCTCATCATCGGGATGTGCAGGTCGAAGGCGGGAAGCGCGCCACCCCAGGCGACGGCGGCGGACACACCGTCCACCCGCTCCATCAGCCGGACCAGGGCGGGCGAGCAGCCGACGATCACCCGCGCGCCCCGCCCGGCCAGCAGCGGCGCGTAGCGGACGAACTGCAGGGTGTCGCCGAGCCCCTGTTCGGCGTAGAGCAGGACGGTCCGGCTCGCCACATCCTCCGCCCCCGTCCATTGCGGCTGGGGGAAGCTGCGGTGCACGGGGTCGAGCTGCCGGGTCTCCCACCGCCATTCGAACTCCTCCCACCCCTCGCGCAGGCGGCCGGAGGCGAGCAGGGCGACGGCGAGCGCCAGATGGGCCTCGGCGTCGGCGGGGGCGAGGCGGATGGCCTCCCGCCCGGCGGCGATGGCCTCGTCGCGGCGGCCCTCGTGCAGCAGCAGGGACAGGCGGTTGCGGTGGAAGGCGGCCCGCTCCGGGGCGATGCGCGCCGCGCGCCCGCACTGGCGCAGCGCCTCCGCGACGCGGACGGTCTGCTCCAGCAGCGGCACCATGTTGCCGTAGGCGTCGGCGTTGCCGGGGTCCAGCGCCGCCGCCCGGCGCCCGGCCCGCTCCGCCTCGTCGAAGCGGCCCAGCGTGACCAGGAGATGGACGAGGTTGGTCTGCGCTTCGGCCAGCGTGGGATCGAGCCGCAGCGCCTCGGTCAGCGCTTCCACGGCGCCCTCCGGGTCGCCCGTCTGGGCCAGCGCGGCGCCGAGCATGCGGTGCGCCTCGGCCCGCTGCGGGGCGAGGCGGCGGGCCTTGCGGAAGGCGTCGGTGGCGCCCGCCCAGTCGGCGGCGGCGTAGAGCCGCAGGCCCGCCCGCTCGAAGGCCTCGGCGAGCGGCTCGCTGTCGGTGGCGGCGCTGGCCGTCAGGGCGCGGTTCAGGGCGCGGTGGGCGGCGGAACCGTCGCCGGCTTCGGTCAGGGCGCCGCCCAGGGCGAACCAGTCACCCGCGCCGTCGGGTTGCAGGGCGAGGACGGTGCGGAAGGCGGCGGCGGCCTGCGCCGCCCCGTCCGGCGTGCCCAGCGCCATCAGCGCCTTGCCGAGGTTGCCCTGGATGTCGGCGGCGAGCGGCAGCCGGGCCGCCGCCTTGCGGATCATCGCCACCCCGTCCGCCACCGCGCCGGTCTGGGCCGCCAGCAGCCCGCCGAAATGCAGGGCGTGGGGGTTGTCCGGGTCCACCGCCAGGATGCGGCCGTAGAGCTGCCGCGCCTCCTCCAGCCGCCCGGACAGGTGATGGTCGAGCGCGAGGTTCAGGGCTTCGGCGACGGTGGCCATGGGCGGGGCCTTCTGTGGTGGACGACCCCTCTCCCCTCTGGGGAGAGGGTGGCCCGGAGGGCCTCTCGCGCTGGCCGAAGGCCAGCGCTGACGGCGTCAGACGGATGCCTATGGCATCCGCTGAGAGCCGGGTGAGGGGGGCGCTGTTGTCGAACGTACCGACATGCGCAACCCCCTCACCCTGACCCTCTCCCCGGAGGGGAGAGGGGAAGACGTCAGGCCCCCAGCAGTTCCTTCGCCTTGGCGGCGAGGTCGGCCAGCGGGACTTCGACCTGCTCGCCCTTCACCAGATGCTTCAGCGTCGCCGTGCCGCGGGCCTTCTCGTCGGAGCCCATCAGGACGACCAGCGGGATGCCCGCCTTGTCGGCGTATTTCATCTGCTTGGCGAGCTTGCCGCCGTCGAGCTGGATTTCCGTGTTGATGCCCGCCGCCCGCAGCGCCGTCGCCAGACCGTAATAGTCGGCGGACAGCGTCGGGTCCATCTGCGTCACCAGGACCTGGGCAGTCGCCCCGCCGTCCTTGATGATGCCGGCCTCCATTAGCTGGTAGAACAGCCGCGTCGCGCCGATGGAGATGCCGACCCCCGGCAGCTTCGACTTGGTGTAGTGGCTGGCGAGGTTGTCGTAGCGCCCGCCGGAGCACACGCTGCCGATCCCCGGATGGTCGTTCAGGAAGGTCTCGTAGACCGTGCCGGTGTAGTAGTCGAGGCCGCGCGCGATGGCGAGGTTGATGCGCACCACGCCGTCCGGCACCTGGAGAGACTTCAGCCCCTCGATGACGGTGGTCAGCTCCGCGACGCCCTGGCGGAAGGTCTCGTTCTCGATGCCCAGCGCGGCGAGGGCGGCGAGCGTCTCCTCGTTCGTGCCCTTGGCGTCGATCAGGGACAGGATCGTCTCCGCGGCGTCGGCGGTCATGCCGAGGCCGGTCAGGCTGTCGCGCACCTTGTCGCGGCCGATCTTGTCCAGCTTGTCGATCTCGCGCAGGACCAGGACGCGCTTCTCCGCGTCGTCCACGCCCAGCCCGTCGAGCAGGCCGAGCAGGACCTTGCGGTTGTTCACGTTGATGGTGAAGCCGCCGAAGTCCAGTTCCTTGAAGACGTGGTAGATGACCGCCGGGATCTCCGCGTCGTAATGGGCGGACAGGCTGTCCTTGCCGATCACGTCGATGTCGCACTGGTAGAATTCGCGGAAGCGCCCGCGCTGCGCCCGCTCCCCGCGGTAGACGCGCTGGATCTGGTAGCGGCGGAAGGGGAAGGCGAGGTCGCGCTCATGCTCCGCCACATAGCGGGCGAGCGGCACGGTCAGGTCGAAGCGCAGCGCGATGTCCGGCTTGTTCCCCTGCTGGAGGGCGCCGGTGGACTGCACGAAATAGACCTGCTTCTCGGTCTCGCCGCCGGACTTGGTCAGCAGGGTGTCCACCGTCTCGAACACCGGGGTTTCCACCGGCACGAAGCCGAACCGCTCGTAACCGCGGCGGATGGTGTCGAGAAGACGCTGGAAGGCCACCTGCTGGCGCGGCAGCAGCTCCATCGTTCCGGGCGGGGTGCGGGGGGTGATCAGGCTCATCGGCGCGGGTCCGGCTTCGAATGTCCCTAGGGATTCGGCTAGGGTTCTAGCGGCTTTCGCCATGGCCGTCACCTTTCATAAGCGATATCGCCTACCGTTCGCGGTCTGCCGACATTGAGCCTGCGGTCGGAAGGGGCTAGAACACAGGGAATCTCAGAATTCCGTGCCCTGGAGCCGCCATGCCCACCGACCGTCTCGTCCTCCGCCGTCCCGACGACTGGCATGTGCACCTGCGCGACGGCGCCATGCTGAAGGCGGTGCTGTCCTTCACCGCCCACCAGTTCGGCCGGGCCATCATCATGCCGAACCTGAAGCCGCCGGTGACCCGCACGGCTGACGCCGTGGCCTACCGGGAGCGCATCATGGCCGCCCTGCCGGCGGGTCACGCCTTCACGCCGCTGATGACCGCCTATCTGACCGACGGCACCGACGCCGACGATCTGGCCCAGGGCTTCGAGGACGGCGTGTTCGCCGCCGCCAAGCTCTACCCGGCCAACGCCACCACCAACAGCGCCCACGGCGTGACCGATCTCGGCAAGATCGCCCCGGTGCTGGAGCGCATGGCGGAGATCGGCATGCCGCTGCTGATCCATGGCGAGGTGACCGACGCCCATGTCGACATCTTCGACCGCGAGGCGGTGTTCCTGGAGCGCACCCTCGGCCCGCTGCTGGAGCGCTACGCGGCGCTGCGCGTGGTGCTGGAGCACGCGACCACCGCGGAGGCCGTGGCCTTCGTGCGCGAGCACGCCGCTTCCGGCCGGGTGGGGGCGACCATCACGGCGCACCACCTGCTGATCAACCGCAGCCACCTGTTCGCCGGCGGCATCCGCCCACACCTCTACTGCCTGCCCATCGCCAAGCGCGAGACGCACCGCGTGGCTTTGGTCGAGGCCGCGACCTCGGGCGAGGGGCCGTTCTTCCTGGGCACCGACACCGCCCCGCACACGGTGACCGCGAAGGAGAGCGCCTGCGGCTGCGCCGGCTGCTTCACCGCCGCCAACGCCATGGAACTCTACGCCGAAGCCTTCGAAGAGGCGGGGGCCCTGGACAAGCTGGAAGCCTTCGCCAGCCTGAACGGCCCGCGCTTCTACGGCCTGCCGGCCAACGAGGACAAGGTGGTGCTGGAGCGCACGCCGTCCACGGCGCCGGACATCGTGCTGACCGCCGACGGTGAGGCCGTGCTGCCCTTCCGCAGCGGCGAGACGACGCGCTGGACCTTCGCCGGGGCGGCTTGAAGGGGGGGCTGCGGCGCGGACGTTGCCGTTGCGGTTGCCCCCACCCTGGCCTCCCCCGCTGCGCAGGGGAGGGGGCTTTCTGCGAAGCGGCGGCAGTTCCCTCCCCAGCGTTAGCGGGGGAGGGTTAGGGTGGGGGCAAGGTTTCCCCTCAGAACAGGCTCCCCTGGGTCGGCGGGCGGTTCGGCTTCTTCGGCTCCGCCTTCGGTCTGGCGCTCCTGGGCTTCGGCTCCGGCGCGGCGGGGGGCGGAGCATCGGTCCGCGGCCCACCGTCCACCGTCGCGGCGGCTTGGCCGTCGGCGAAGACCAGCGAAACCGCCAGACCCGGCGTGGCCTGGGCGGCCCTGGTCAACGGCTTGCCGTCGCCGGACTGCACCAGGGCGAAGCCGCGCTCCAGGACGCCCTTGTAGGAATAGCTTTCCAGGAGCTGCCCCACCGCCGCCAGCTTCGCCGCGCGCTCCTCCACCGCCTTGCCGTAGCTGCGGTTGAGCCGCGGCGTCAGGTCGGACAGGCGCCGGCTGCCGTCGCCGAACTTCACCCGGATCGGGCCGAGCGTCAGCCGTCCGCTCACCCGCTCATACTGGCCGCGCGCGGCGACGACGGCGTGGCGCAGCGCGCCGTCGAGCGCACGGGACTCCGACGCCAGCCGCTGCCCGGCCTCGGCCAGCTTCTCGCGCGGGTGGCGCAGCGCCGCGCCCAGCTCGTTCAGGCGGGTGCGGCGGCGGTCGAGGAGCGAGGCGGCGGCCAGCGCCAGCCGCTCCGCCCGGTCGTCCAGCCGCTGGGCGTGGCTTTCCAGAAGGGCGCGGGGATCGCCGAGGCCGCGGGCCAGCCCCTCCACCCGCGTCCGCCGCTCGGCCAGCAGGCGGGTGGCGGCGCCGACCATGCGCCGCTCGTCGTCCAGCACCTGGGCCAGCAGCTCCGCCCGCACCGGAACGGCCATCTCCGCCGCCGCCGTGGGGGTGGGCGCGCGGCGGTCGGACGCGAAGTCGATCAGGGTGGTGTCGGTCTCGTGCCCGACCGCGGAGATCAGCGGGATGCGGCTGGCCGCCGCCGCGCGGACGACATTCTCCTCGTTGAAGGCCATCAGGTCTTCCAGCGAGCCGCCGCCGCGCGCCACGATCAGCAGGTCCGGGCGCGGCACCGGGCCGCCCGGCGGGATGCGGTTGAAGCCCTCGATCGCCGCGGTGACCTCCGCCGCCGCCCGCTCCCCCTGCACGGCCACCGGCCAGAGCAGGACCCGGCGCGGGAAGCGGTCGTGCAGCCGGTGCAGGATGTCGCGGATGACCGCCCCGGTGGGGGAGGTGACGACGCCGATCACGTCGGGCAGGAAGGGGATGGGCTTCTTGCGCCCGGCGTCGAACAGCCCCTCCGCCGCGAGGCGCTTCTTGCGCTCCTCCAGCATCTTCAGGAGGGCGCCCTCGCCGGCCAGCTCCATCGACTCGATGATGAGCTGGTATTGCGAGCGTCCGGGGTAGGTGGTCATGCGCCCGGTGACGATGACCTCCAGCCCCTCCGCCGGCTGGACGGCCAGCTTCGACGCGGTGCCGCGCCAGCACACCGCCTCGATCACCGCCGTGTCGTCCTTCAGGCGGAGGTAGCAGTGGCCGGAGCTGTGGCGCTTGGGCTGGGAGATCTCGCCGCGCACGCGGACGAAGCCGAACTCGTCCTCGATGCTGCGCTTCAGGCGCCGGGCGAGGTCGCCCACCGAGAATTCCGGCAGGTTCGAGCCGGGGCGCGGCTCGGGGGCGATCAGCGGAGAGGTCATATCAAGGTCTTGAGTCATGGCGGCACCATGATACAAGGCGCGGTGTCGGCAACAAGCGTGGAAGGACGAGGTGCCATGAAAGTCCTGGTGGTCGGGTCGGGTGGGCGCGAGCATGCGCTGTGCTGGGCCATTCAGAACTCGCCGCTGTGCGACACGCTCTACTGCGCGCCGGGCAACGCCGGCATCGCGGACGTCGCCGAATGCGTCGCCATCGGCGCGGAGGATGTGGACGCCCTGGTCCGCTTCGCCCAGGACAAGGCCATCGACTTCGTGGTCGTCGGGCCGGAGGGGCCGCTGGTGCTCGGCCTCGTCGACAAGCTGACCGCCCTCGGCATCAAGGCCTTCGGCCCCAGTGCCGCGGCGGCGGAGCTTGAGGGCTCCAAGGGCTTCATGAAGGACATCCTGGCCAAGTACGGCGTGCCGACCGCCGCCTACGGCCGCTTCAAGGACGTCGAGGCCGCCAAGGACTTCGTGCGCAAGAACGGCGCCCCCATCGTGGTCAAGGCCGACGGTCTGGCCGCCGGCAAGGGCGTGACCGTCGCCCGCACCGAGGAGGAGGCCTTCGCCGCCATCGACGAGGCCCTGGTCGATGGCCGCTTCGGCGCCGCCGGGGCCGAGGTGGTGGTCGAGGAGTTCCTGGACGGCGAGGAGGTCAGCTTCTTCGCGCTGTGCGACGGCGAGTCGGCCCTGCCGCTGGCCTCGGCCCAGGATCACAAGGCGGTGGGCGACGGCGACACCGGCCCGAACACCGGCGGCATGGGCGCCTACTCCCCGGCCCCGGCGCTGACACCGGACCTCCAGGCCCGCGTGATGCGCGAGATCGTCGAGCCGACGGTCAAGGGCATGGCGGCGGAGGGCCGTCCCTTCAAGGGCGTGCTGTTCGCCGGCCTGATGATCGGCAAGGACGCGGACGGCAAGCCGGTGCCGAAGACCCTGGAGTTCAACGTCCGCTTCGGCGACCCGGAATGCCAGACGCTGATGATGCGCCTGAAGTCTGACGTGCTGGCCGCCCTGATCGCGGCGGCGGACGGCCAGTTGAGGAACATCGACCTGCGCTGGCACGACGAGACGGCGCTGTGCGTCGTCATGGCGGCGAACGGCTACCCTGGCGATTACGTGAAGAACACGGAGATCAAGGGCTTCGACGCCGCCAACGCGGTGGAGGGCGTGACCGTCTTCCACGCCGGCACGAAGCTGGCGGACGGTGGCCGGGTGCTGTCCACCGGCGGGCGTGTGCTGGGCGTGACCGCCAAGGCCCCGACCGTGGCCGAGGCGCAGAAGCGCGCCTATCAGGGTGTGGACGCGCTGGACTGGCCGGACGGCTTCTGCCGCCGCGACATCGGCTGGCGGGCGGTGGGGCGCTGACGGCGCCCCTCTTTGACGCTACAGTGGAGCATGGCGACGGCGCTCCAATTGCCGACTGGTGTGTCAGCCGAGGATCTCAAGGTTTTGGCTTCCCGCTACGGAGCCAGCAACCTGTGCGTCTTCGGCTCCCGTGCCACGGGGAAGGCACGGCCCGACAGCGATCTGGACCTTCTGGTGGAGTTGGAACCGGGGCGGGACCTGTTCGGCCTGATCGAGTTGAAGCACGCTCTGGAAGAACGGACCGGCGTTGCCGTCGATGTGGTGACGGAGCGTGGCTTGTCGCCTTACATACGCGACGGGATTCTTCAGTCGGCGCGATTCCTGTGAACGATGACCGTGCCTGCCTGGAGCATATCCGTGAGGCGATCTGCCGCGTGGCGGAATACACGGAAGCGGCTTATCCTCACGTTCCCTCATTATCGTGAACCCAGTGTGCAAACACTGACGCTCGTGGGATTGGTCTGAGGGTTGGGCCTGATCGAAAGCCAATTCCGGCTGGTGCTGCGCCGAATGAAGTTCTCCTTGAGTGCAGAAACATGCTGGGCTGCCGTCGGAATTACATGCTGTATAAGCGTGGCGTTGGCTCTTGCCCCCAAGAGCGATTGGTTCCTTAAAAACGCGCTGTTCTACTTGGTTACTCAGATGTTGGTGGTCTTGGCCGCCTTGATTGGTCGGCCTCGTCCGTCAGCCATAGGTGGCGTCGCGGTCGCGGCATCGCTCTATTTGGCTGCATTTGGAATGTGGGCGAAAGCCGCCAAGGACTCGATGGCTTGGCTTGGCTACGTATTCTCACTCCCTGGGGCCATTCTCGGGGCGCTCGCAATAGTCTTCTGGCTGAAAAGCAAGTCACAGATGGCCCCCTTCACCACCTTCTGCATTTCTGCCGTAGCTGTAATTTTTGGCGTTTCCATAAACCAAACCGCAATCTGCAAGACCCTCATGTATTGCTCGATCCCATGGAAGTGATCACGCTTGTGGTCACCCTGATCTCGGCGCAGGTTGCCGGGTCCATGGAGAAACCGATCCCGACCAGCCGTTCGAAGGCGGAGCAGTAGCTGCAGCAGCGGAATCGGCGGCGGACGAATTCGTTCAGGTGGACGTTGATGTGCCTGTTGCGAAAGCTGTGGAACATTCCCGGGAATCAGCGCTTCATAAGACCCTACCGCCGCCCCCTGAAGAACGCCCGCAGCATGTCCCCCGCCCGCGTCTCGTCGATGCCGCCGTAGACGTCCGGGGCGTGGTGGCAGGTGGGCTGGTGGTAGAAGCGGGGGCCGTGTTCCACCCCGCCGCCCTTGGGGTCGTAGGCGCCGAAATAGACCCGCCGCAGCCGGGCGAAGCTGATCGCCGCCGCGCACAGCGCGCAAGGCTCCAAGGTCACATAGAGATCCAGCCCCGGCAGGCGCGGCTCGCCGAGTGCGGCGCAGGCGGCGCGGATCGCCAGCACCTCGGCGTGGGCGGTGGGGTCGTTCAACTCCTCGGTCCGGTTGCCGGCGCGGGCCAGCACGGCGCCGGTCGCCGGATCGACCAGCACGGCACCCACCGGCACCTCCCCGCGGGCGGCGGCGGCTTCGGCCTCCTGGAAGGCGAGGTCCATGGGGGAGGGGGCGCGGCTCATGCGGGGCACCCTGCCCGGCGACCCCTGTTTTCGTCAAGCCGCGGAACGCCCTCCGGCGTTGTTGAGCATCGGACGAAACAGGGAGGACGGTCATGAGCAACCATGTCTACAAGAAGGTGGAAATCGTCGGCACCGCCGAGACCTCCATCGACGACGCCATCCGCAACGGCATCGAGCGGGCGTCGAGGACACTGAAGAACGTGGATTGGTTCGAGGTGGGCGAAATCCGCGGCCACGTCAGCGGTGGAAAGGTCGCCCACTTCCAGGTGGTGATGAAGGTCGGCTTCCGCCTCGAAGAATAACGGCGGGGACCCCGTGCCGTGGGTTGCGGGCGGGGCTTGCAAGCCCTATGGTCCGTGCCCATGGACACCCCCGATTTCGAACATTCCAAAGCCATGCCCGGCGCCGCCGATGCGGACGCGGGCGAGCCCGATGCCGGCGAGCGCATCGCCAAGCGGCTGGCGCGCGCGGGCCTGTGCTCGCGCCGCGACGCCGAGCGCTGGATCACCGACGGCCGCGTCGCCGTCAACGGCACGACCCTGGACAGCCCGGCCTGCGTCGTGCGGTCCGGCGACGTCGTGCAGGTGGACGGCAAGGTCATTCCCGAGCCGGAACCGGCGCGGCTGTGGCGCTATTACAAGCCGTCCGGGCTGGTCACCACCGCCCGCGACGAGAAGGGGCGCACCACCGTCTTCGAACGGCTGCCGCCGGACATGCCGCGCGTCATCTCGGTCGGACGGCTCGATCTGACGACCGAAGGCCTGCTGCTGCTGACCAACGACGGCGAACTGGCCCGCTTCCTGGAACTGCCGGCCACCGGCTGGACCCGCCGCTACCGCGTGCGCGTCTTCGGCGAGGTGAACGAGGTGAAGCTGGCCGAGCTGGCGAAGGGACCGACCATCGAGGGGGTGAAGTACGGTCCCATCGAAGCCGTTCTGGACCGCATCCAGGGCCGCAACGCCTGGCTGACCGTCAGCCTGAAGGAAGGCAAGAACCGCGAGATCCGCAAGGTGATGGAGGCCTTGGACCTTCAGGTGAACCGGCTGATCCGCGTCGCCTACGGCCCCTTCCAGCTCGGCAAGCTGGAGGAGAGCGCCGTCGAGGAGGTGCCGAAGCGCGTGGTGCGCGAGCAGGTGTCCCGGTTCTTCACCGGCGCCGATCCGGCGGAAGAGGGCAAGGCCAAGGGCAAGACCTCTGCCGCCAAGGCTGCCGCCAGGAGCGAGAGCGCCGGCGCCGAAGGCGCCAAGGGCCGCCCCGCCGCTCCGGCGAAGGCGTCCAAGCCGCGCGACGCCAAGGCCGGCTGGGCCAAGGCGGAGCCGAAGGCCGCGTCCGACCGGCGCGGTCCGGCCAAGCCGTCCTCGGGCGGATTCGCATCCGGAAAGCCCGCCTCCGGCAAGCCCGCGTCGGCCAGATCCGACGGGAAGCCGGCCGGCAAGCCCGGCACGCTGACGCTGAAGGGCGGAAAGCCCGGCGGCGGTGGGAAGCCAGGGCCGAAGCCGCGCGGGGCCGGTAGCGCCGGTGGAGCGTCCGGCGGTGGCGGGTCCGGCGGTGGGGCGTCGGGTGGCCGGGGGCCGGAGCGGACCCGTGCGGATCGTCGGCGGTAAGCACCGCGGGCGGCGGCTGGCCGCCCCGGCGGGGAGCGACACGCGGCCGACCACCGACCGCACCCGCGAATCCCTGTTCAACATCCTGTCCCACGCCGACTGGGGGCCGGACGGCGCCGACCTGCTGGAGGGCGCCGTGGTCGTGGACGCCTTCTGCGGAACCGGCGCCCTGGGGCTGGAGGCGCTGTCCCGCGGCGCCGCCCACGCCAGCTTCCTCGACATGGGCCGGGCCGCCCTGGACGCGGTGCGGGCCAACGTCGCGGCGCTGGGGGAAGGGGCGAACGCCGCGGTCCTGCGCGCCGACGCCACCCGCCCGCCGCCGCCGCTCCGCCCCTGCACGCTGGGCTTTCTCGACCCGCCCTACAGCCAGGATCTGGCGCCGCGGGCGCTGGCCGGGCTGGCGAAGGCCGGCTGGCTGGCCCCCGGCGCCGTCCTGGTGGTCGAGGTCGCCGGGCGCGACCCGCTGCCCCTGCCGCCCGGCTTCGCGGAGCTGGACGAGCGCCGCTACGGCGACACCCGCGTCCAGTTCCTGCGCTACGGGTCGCCTCAGCCGTAGGTGAAGAAGGACGAGACGACCTGGTTCGGGGCGATGCCGGCCAGGGTCAGCCGGTCGCCGCCGCCGAAGTCGAGAAGGGCGCTGCCGCTGCTGTCCGATCCCAGGCGATAGGTCATGTTGGAGGCGATCTGGATTCGGTCGCTCTGCGCCCGGCTGAAGTCGGCGATGCGGTCCTGACCGCCGCCGCGCGTGAAGACGAACAGGTCCGCCCCGGTGCCGCCCCACAGCGTGTCGTTGCCGGCATCCCCCCACAGCGTGTCGTTGCCCTCGTCCCCCATCAGCAGGTCGGCGCCCGCGCCGCCGTGCAGCGCGTCGTTTCCGGCCTGACCACGCAGCGTGTCGTTTCCGGCGTCGCCCCACAGCAGGTCGTTGCCGGCGCCGCCGAACAGCTGGTCGTTGCCGCTCAGCCCGCTCAGCGTGTCGTTGCCGGCCCCGCCATAGAGGCTGTCGGCCCAGCTGTTGCCGGTCAGCGTCAGGTTCTTCGGGATTTCCACGATCTCGAAGGTCCGGCCGGTGAACTGCTCGGCGTAATAGTCGATGGAGTTCATGTAGTTGGGGCGCAGCGTCGGGGTCAGGTCCGACATGATGGTGCCGGTGGCGGCGAAATTGCCGTAGGTGGCGCCGCCCGCATACTCGTCGAAGGCGCCGATCATGTGTCCGAACTCGTGGGCCGCCAATTCGTCCTGGTAATCGGGTCCCCAGTCGGTCTGGGTGCACCAGTTCAGCATGTCGCAACGCCCGTAGCTGTTGCTGACGTTCACGTTGTAATGCTGGGTCCCGGCCGCCACGAACTGCACGTCGAAGCGGATGGCGTAGCTGTTGGCGCCGTCCGACAGGCTGTACTTGTCTCCCCAGATCCCCTCGATCCCCTGCTCCCAGACCTGCTTCAGCGAGCCGGCGTCGTCGCCGGTCAGGTGGATGCGGGTCTGCACGGTGAAGGCCGTGCCGTCGAAGGCGAGGTCGTACTTCACGTCCCAGCCGAACCCGCCATCCGCCCGCGTCTCCGCGTAGTTGATGGTCACCGGGGCGAAGCTGGTGGGAACCGGCGCCGCGGGAGCCGCCGCCAGGGCGCCGGCGTTGTTCCCGTAGCTGTAGCTGACGGCCTGCGTCGTGGCGGTCTGCGTCGTGGTGGCCTGCGTCCCGGAGTTCTGCGGCGCGTTCTGGCGCATGGCACGCTTCATGGCACGATTCCCCTGGTTCTGTGCGTCTTGGGGACATCATGCGGGCAGGATTGAAGGCTTTCTTGTGACTTTAACTATACATTAACCTTTTTCCTAAGGGCGTAGGACACCCCCTTACGGTTGGCTCGGCGGGGCGGAGGGACCTCGGCCGGTCGGCCCTGTTAAGGCCTAGGACGAGCGGCGGCGGGCGCCGCGTCCGGGGCGGGGCGGGTCATGATCAAGGATCTCTGGTACAAGAACGCGGTCATCTACAACCTGTCGGTCGGCACCTTCATGGACGCCAACGGCGACGGGATCGGCGACTTCCAGGGTTTGCAGCGCCGGCTGGACTATCTGCAGGGGCTGGGCGTGACCTGCCTCTGGCTGGGGCCGTTCCAGCCGTCGCCGATGCGCGACCACGGCTACGACGTGGCCGACTACTACAACGTCGATCCGCGCTACGGCACGCTGGGCGATTTCGTGGAGTTCAGCCACGCCTGCAAGCAGCGCGGCATCCGCGTCATCATCGACCTCGTGGTCAACCACACCTCGGACCAGCACCCCTGGTTCAAGGCGGCGCGCGAGGACCCGGACTCCCCCTACCGGGACTGGTACGTCTGGTCGGACAGGAAGCCGGACGACGCCGACCAGGGCGTCGTCTTTCCTGGCGTGCAGAAAACGACCTGGAGCTGGGACAAGGAGGCCCGCGCCTACTACTTCCACCGCTTCTACGAGTTCCAGCCGGACCTGAACACCGCCAACCCGGAGGTGCAGGCCGAGTTGCTGAAGATCATGGGCTTCTGGATCGAGCTGGGCGTGTCGGGCTTCCGCATGGACGCCGTGCCCTTCGTCATCGCGACCAAGGGGCCGGACGTGAAGAAGCCCAAGCAGCAGTTCGACATGCTCCGCACCTTCCGGGAGTTCGTGCAGTGGCGGTGCGGCGACGCCGTGCTGCTGGCCGAGGCCAACGTGCTGCCGACCGTCGATCAGGAGTATTTCGGCGACGACGGCGACCGCATGCACATGGTGTTCAATTTCCAGGTCAACCAGAACCTGTTCTACGCCCTGGCCACGGCGGACACCCGGCCGCTGGCCAAGGCCCTGGACGTCACCCGGGTGCCGCGCCCCAGCACCAACCAGTGGGGCCTGTTCCTGCGCAACCACGACGAGCTGGACCTCGGGCGCCTGACCGAGGCGCAGCGCAAGCGCGTGTTCGAGGCCTTCGGCCCGGACAAGGACATGCAGCTCTACGACCGCGGCATCCGGCGGCGGCTCGCCCCGATGCTGCACGGCGACCGGCGCTGGCTGGAACTGGCCTACAGCCTGCTGTTCACGCTGCCCGGCACGCCGGTGCTGCGCTACGGCGACGAGATCGGCATGGGCGACGACCTGTCCCTGCCGGAGCGCGAGTGCGCCCGCACCCCCATGCAGTGGTCGGACGAGCCGCAGGGCGGCTTCACCAAGGCGGACGACCCCGTGCACCCGGTCATCAGCGGCGGCGCCTACGGCTACGAACGGATCAACGCCGCCCACCAGCGCCGCGACCCGTCGGCCCTGCTGAACTGGACCGAGCGCATCATCCGCATGCGCAAGGAATGCCCGGAGATCGGCTGGGGCGACTTCCAGGTGCTGCCCACCGGATCGAACGCGGTGCTGGCGATCCGCTACGACTGGCGCAACAACTCGGTGCTGGTCGTCCACAACCTCGACGACCGCCCGCAGGAGATCGCGCTGGCGGTCGATGGCGAGGGCAAGTCGCCGCGTCTGGTCAATCTGCTGGCCGAGGACCACAACGACCCCGAGGAGGACGGGCGGCACCGCCTGGTGCTGGAGCCCTACGGCTACCGCTGGTACCGGCTGGGCGGGCTGGACTATTTGCTGCGCCGGACGGAGGGGCCGGTCGGCGGGGGAAAGCGGTCTTGACTTTGTCCGGCCCGCTGGGGGACGCTGGCGGCGCCGTCCCCAGTCGGGGGCGGCGCATCAGACGCTTGTTCTCAGGGCAGGGTGAAAATCCCGACCGGCGGTAGCCCCTCGCACGAGGGGGAGCCCGCGAGCGCTCCCGACCGTCAGGCCGGGAGGTCAGCAGATCCGGTTCAAGGCCGGAGCCGACGGTGACAGTCCGGATGGAAGAGGACGAGCCGGTCATCGACCGTGGTCCACCCGTCGCGCATGGCGCGGGGCGCGGGGCGCGTGCGCTGACCTGCGACGGCGGTCCGCGCGGGGCATCCCGCGCGCCGCCGGATGTCTCTTTGCGCCCTGATTCAGGCTCGCCCCAACCGGAGTGAGAACCGTGAATCAGACCTTTGCCAGCAACCACCTCTCCACCACGTCCTCCACCGGCCTTCTCGACCGCTTCGGCACCGCCGGGGAACGGGTGATCCGCGCCGTGGAGGCCATCCGCCAGGGCGGCGGGGTCGTCGTCGTGGATGACGAGGACCGCGAGAACGAGGGCGACGTGATCTACGCCGCCGAAACCATCACCGCCGAACAGATGGCCCTGCTGATCCGCGAAGGGTCGGGGATCGTCTGCCTGATCCTGACCGACGCCGACGCGCGCCGCCTCGACCTGCCGCCCATGGTCGGCAGCAACACCGCGCGCTTCGGCACCGCCTTCACCGTCTCCATCGAGGCGCGCGAGGGCGTGACCACCGGCGTGTCGGCGGCGGACCGGGTGACCACCATCCACACCGCCATCGCCGACGGCTGCCGGCCGGAGGACCTCGCCCGGCCCGGCCACGTCTTCCCGATCCGGGCGCACGCCGGCGGGCTGGCGGCGCGGCGCGGCCACACCGAGGCGACCATCGAGCTGACCACCCTGGCCGGGCGCCGTCCGGCGGGGGTGCTGTGCGAGGTGATGAACCCGGACGGCACCATGGCCCGCCTGCCTGAACTGGTGGCCTTCGCCGAGCGCCACGGCATGCCGGTGGTGACCATCGAGGATCTGGTTGGGGCGATGCGGTTGCGCTCCGCGGCCTGACCGGTCTGGGGGCGTGAGTGGGACCGGCTCCCCCTGTTGCGGGGTGGGGCCGGTCCCATCGCTCCGCCGAAACGGCCGACGGCCACACCCGCCGGAGCGTTATCACACCCGGCCGCTCTTTTCCCATTGAGGACAATCGGATTGCCCTGTACGCGGTGCCCGGCGAGACGCGGCGGCCACCCTTTGCCGTGCCGCCGCGTGAACGGACGTGCGCGCGATTCCAGGGTGTGAGCGGAGACGGTTGATGAGGACGATGCTGCGCGTGTGTTGGGCGACGGTGGCGCGATGGCTGGTCGCCGCCTCGATACTGGCCTCGGTTCCGGCGCACGCGGAGAACTGGACGGTCGCCTCCGAGGACTACTTCCCGCCGTACAACTTCACCGAGCGCGGCAAGCGGACGGGCATGGACACGGCGATCGTCGATGCCATGCTGAAGGAGATCGGCGTCTATCCGGTTCATCGCCCCATGGCCTGGCCGGAGGTGGTGCGTGCGCATGACGGGAACGACGTGGACGTCGCCTTTCAATTCTTCACGTCGCCGCGCCGATTGGAGCGTGGCCATCTGATCGGTCCCTATCGTGTCGGCGCGACCGTGCTCATGGTCCGCAGCAACTCGGAGATCACCTACACGCGCATCGACGACTTGCGGGGCTTGAGGGTCGGCGTCGTCGAGGGCTTCGAATACACCCCCGAGTTCGACACATCGTCCCTGTTCGAGAAGGTCCGCAGCAGCAGCAACGTCGTGTCCTTCCGGCGCCTGCTGCTCGGCCGCGTCGATGCCATCGCCGGTGACCTGCAGGTGCTCAAATACCTCGCCGAGAGCGAGGGCCGGACGAACGCGGTCAAGGTCCTGCCCAAACCGTTGGCCATGGTGCCGCGCTACATATCGGTTCCCAAGTTGCGGGCGGACAAGGCCGCGCGCTTGCAGGCGGCCTACGAAAAGCTCAAGGGGGACGGCACCATCGACGCCATCGTCCGCAACTGGGAGCGGTGAGGAGCGACCGCTACGCGCGATGCCGCTCGATCTCGGCAATGGCGTGGTCGGCAAGTGACGACAGCGCCGTGGCGGACGCGCCGTCCTGCGCCTGCACGGACATGCCCTGGATCATCGCGCCGACGAAGCGCGCGAGGGAGTCGGCGTCGGTTTCCCGCTTCACCTGACCCTCCGAGATGCCGCGCGCGATGCGCGCCCGGATGAGGTGGAGCGTTGCGGTGCGCAAGCCGGCGACGTGACGGGCCACCGGCTGGTTTTCCGTCGCGCAGGTCAGCACGGCCGTCGAAACCATGCAGCCATGCGGGCGGTCCGGCTCGGTGAATTCCCGTGCCGATTCCCGGAGGACCCGCGTCAGAGCGACCACCGCATCCTCCTCTTCGAGGGCCGCCGCCATCGAGGCGCCGACGTTGGCCTGATACCAGTCCAGCGCCTCGCGGTAGAGGTCGGCCTTCGACGCGAACGCGGCGTAGAGGCTTTGCGGCGTGATGCCCATCGCCGCCGTCAGATCGGCGATGGAGGCGCCTTCATAGCCCAGCCGCCAGAAGGTTTCCGCGGCTTTGGCCAGCGCCTCGCCGCGGTCGAAGGCGCGCGGCCGGCCGCGCGGCCGCGGTGCGGGCGGATTATTTTTCACAATGGTCACTCTGGAAATATTCCCCTGCCTGCGTTATTCAGGAGTGATCGCTCCTTATATACGGGGTCCCACCGCCATGCGCATCCCCCTTGCCGCCGCTGCCCTCACCGTCGCCGCCTTCGCCGAGACGGCCTTCACCGAGCCGGCCGTCGCCGAATCAGCCATCGACCCCGTGATCGGGGCCCGCCTCGATCCGGTGATCGACCGGGCGCTGTCCGAAAAACGGATCGTCGGCGCGGTCGTCCTGGTCGCGAAGGACGGCACGATCGTCTATCACCGCGCCGCCGGTTACGCCGACCGGGAGGCCGGCGCCGAGATGCGCGAGGACGCGATCTTCCGGCTCGCCTCCATCACCAAGCCGTTCGTGACCGCGGCCGCCATGCGGCTGGTCGAGGACGGGCGGCTGGATCTCGACGCGCCGGTCACGCGCTGGCTTCCGGACTTCCGCCCGGCCCTGCCGGACGGTTCGACCCCGGACATCACCATCCACCAGCTTCTGACCCACACGTCGGGGCTCGGCTACACCTTCCTCGAACCGGCGGGCGGCCCTTATCACCGGCTGAACGTTTCGGACGGGCTCGACCAGCCGGGCCTTTCGCTGAAAGAGAACCTCGCCCGGCTGTCGGCCGCGCCGCTGACCTTCGCCCCCGGCACGGGCTGGCGCTATTCGCTCGGCATCGACGTGCTCGGCGGCGTTCTGGAGACCATCGAAGGGCGGAGCCTTTCCGACATCGTCCGCGACACGGTCACGGCGCCGCTCGGCATCAGCGACACCGGCTTCTCGGTGCGCGACGCCTCCCGGCTCACCAAGGCTTATGCGGACGGCGATCCGGAGCCTGTGGCGATGATGGACAGGTTGGCCGTTCCGCTGATGGGCTTTGCCGCGACCTTCGCGCCGTCGCGAATTCTCGACGCGAACTCCTATCAATCGGGCGGAGCGGGCATGGCCGGGACGGCTTCGGATGTTCTCCGGTTTCTCGAAGCGATCCGCACCGGCGGTTCGCCGATCCTCAAACCCGAGACGGTCCGGATGATGGTCCGGGATCAGGTCGGCGCGACCGCCCAAACCCAGGGGCCGGGTTGGGGCTTCGGCTATGGCTGGGCGGTGCTGGACGACCCGGCGCCGACGGGCACGCCGCAGGCCGCCGGCACCCTGCAATGGGGCGGCGCCTATGGCCATTCCTGGTTCATCGACCGCAGGAACGGCCTGTCGGTGGTTGCGCTGACGAACACCGCGTTCGAGGGCATGTCGGGGGCGTTTCCGACCGATGTCCGAAACGCCGTCTATGGACAGAACCGGCGTTGAGGGCGGGAAAACCCAAGAGGGTCGTCCCGCTGGCTTGACGGGCGGCGTCCGTCGTCCGGTCGGGCTCCGCAGGCAATGTCCGGGCCGGACCGCCTTTCCGCACGACCGAAAGTTTTCGTCATCCGCTGCAAAAATTGCTCCGGCACGGCGCAGGAGTCCCGCAGGGCGGCCCGTATCAACGGCGGGAACATTCTTGGGCAATCGGGGGCAGGGGCATGTCGGACGCGCTGGCCGGTGTCAACTCCATGGTGTCGGGTCTGACCGACTCCATCAACAACGCCATCTCCGCGCTCCAGGCGCAGAAGGAGCAGGAGGCCGCGGCGGCGGCGAATGTCCAGGAGTTCCAGAAGCAGGTCAACAAGTCCTCGTCCAACCTCCAGGGGCAGGCGACGGACATGGGCATCCTGGCGAAGAACGTGACCCGCCTGAACGTCGTCAGCAATCTGGCGGCCAACGACAAGGTGGACTTCTACAAGTTCCGCGTCACCAGCAAGGGCGAGGCGACGCTGGGACAGGTCGGCGACGACGGGCTGCGCGTCCAGCTGATGAGCAGGCTCGGCACCGTGATCGCCGACAGCAACCCTGACTCCGGCAAGGATTACGAGAAGTTCCAGAAGCTCCAGACCGGCGAGCTGACGCTGGACCGCGGCGACTATTCGATCCGCGTCACCCGCGAGAAGGGGGAGTCGGAAAAGGAGACCAAGAACTACGCCCTCCAGCTCCAGATGGGCGGCTATACCCAGGACTACGACACCGTCGCCAAGCAGCCGGACAAGAGTTCCAGCCCCTACCAGATGTCCACCGCCCAGCAGACGATGCTGAGCGGGCTGAACGACGCGATCACCAGCCTCTCCTCCATCTCCTATGGGCAGACCGGCACGGAAAAGCTGCTGGGCAGCTTCAACCTGTTCGTCTGACGGCGCGGCCGGTCCCACGAAGACGCAAGAACCATGACGGATGATCACGACAGCGCGCCGGCGACAGGCCGGCGCGGCGGGCACGGCTCGCCCTGGGAGGCGGTCCTTCACGACCCGACGCGGGTGGAGGGCGCCTTCCTGTTCGGGCTGGCGGCGGCGCGGCTGGGACGGGCGGAGGCGGCCATCCGCTGGTTCCGGCGCGCCGTCCGGCTGCAACCCAACTGGGCGGACGGCTGGGCGGCGCTGGCCGACGCGTGCCGCCGCGGCGGGCGGCGGAGGGAGGCCGCGTCGGCCTTCGCCACGCTGCTCGCCCTGTCCCCCGCCCACGGCGCGGCGCTGGTCAACCTCGCGGTGCTGGAACGGGCCGCCGGGCATCCGCGAACGGCGGCGCGCCAGCTCGTCCGCGCCCTGGCGCTCGACCCCGGACAGGCCGGAACCTGGAACAATCTGGGCAACGCGCTGCGGGACCTGGGCGCGACCGCCCGGGCCGCGGCGGCGTGGCGGACGGCGCTGGCGCTCGACCCGGGCCAAGCGGACGCGCTCGGCAATCTGGGCGGCGCGCTGCGCGACCGGGACCGCTTCGCCGAGGCGCGGGTTCTGCTGCGCCGGGCTCTGGCTCTGGCGCCGCAGCACGCGGCGCTTCACGGCGTTCTGGCCTACGCGTTGAGCGGCGAAGGCCGGCTGGAGGAAGCGGAGCGGGCCTGCCGCCGCGCGCTGGCGCTGACGCCGACGCTGGCCGACCCGCTGTGCACGCTCGGCCTGACGACCCAGCGGCGCGGCGGCGCCGATGCCCTGCGCTGGTTCGACCGGGCCGCTGTGGCGTCGCCGGGCCACCCTCTCGCCCGCTTCAACCGCGGTCTGGCGGAGCTGGAGGGCGGTGCGCTCGCCGAAGGTTGGACCAACTACGCCTGCCGCTTCGCCGCCGGCCGCGCGGGGCGGGAGCGGCGCTTCGCCATCCCCGAATGGCGGGGGGAGCCGCTGGCCGGCAAACGGCTGTTCATCTGGCGCGAGCAGGGGGTGGGGGACGAGTTCCTGTTCGCCTCCTGCTACGCCGACGCCATCCGGCAGGCCGGGGGGGTGGTGATCGAGTGCGAGCCGCGCCTGCTGCCGCTGTTCGCCCGATCCTTTCCCAAGGCCATCGTCCGGGCCGAGCAGCCGCTGCGCGGACGGGCGCTGGTGGAGACGGTGGACTGCGACCTGCACATCCCCGCGGGCTCGCTGCCGCGTTGCCTGCGCGGTCGGCTGGCGGACTTCCCGCCGCGGTCATCCTGGCTGTTTCCCGACCCGGCGCGGGTGCTGGAGCGGCGGCGGCAACTGGACGGCATCGGAGGGCATCTGCGGGTGGGCATCGCGTGGCGCAGCCAGCTGATGACCATGGAGCGGCAATGGGCCTATCTGCCGCTGGACGAATGGGGGCCGGTCCTGGGCGTGCCGGGGGTGACCTTCGTGAACCTCCAGTACGACGACTGCGAGGCCGAGATCCTGCGGGCGGAGGCGCGCTTCGGCGTTCCCATCTACGAGCTGGAGCGGCTCGACCTGAAGAACGATTTCGAGGGAACGGCGGCGCTCACCGCCAACCTGGATCTGGTCATCGCGCCGGCCAATTCGGTGGCGGAGCTGGCCGGCGCCCTCGGTGTGCCGGTCTGGCGCTTCGGCGCGCGGGACTGGACCCATCTCGGCAGCGGCGTGCGTCCCTGGTACCCGTCCATGCGGGTCTTCCATCCCCGCGCGGGCGAGCCGCTGTCCGCGGCGCTGGGGCGCATCGCGGCGGAGCTTCGCCGCGCCGCCGTCCTGGCGCGCCGGGCGGGTGCGGAGGCGCCGGGGCCGCGCCTTCCCGCCCGTCCGGCCCGTCGCGACCACACCCAGGCCCCCTCGCCGCGGCGGCATTGAGCCGACGCGGCCGGATGACGCCGTCGCCGCGCATCCTCGCTTTTTGAAGAAGAAGGGATCAGACCGGACGGGTCGCGCCGGGGAAGGGGACGGCGTCGGGCGTCAGGGCGTCGGAGGACGCCGTCCTGGCGCCGAAAGCGCGTTCGAAGATGCGGTCGGCCAGATCGGCGGGGGGCGTGGCGTCGCCGTCGGTTTCCGCCAGGGCGAGTTCGACGGCCACCAGCTCGTCCAGCATGGCCTGGGCCGCGACGGACTGGGCGAGGAGGCGGCGCGCTTCCCGCAGCGTCGCGCGGGGCCAGCGTTCCAGATCGCCGCCGTGGCGGTCCAGCAGCTCGCGAAACTCGTCTTCGGTCATCGCGTCATCCGTCTTCGAACGAATCCCTGGCGGCCTGCGCGCTGGCGCGCAACAGCGTGCGAAGCTGCTGGCGGGCGCGTTTCAGCAGCGATTCTACAGCAGTCACGCTGATTTGCATAATGGTTGCGACCTCGGCGTTGCTCAAGCCCTCGTTGTAATAAAGGGCGAGGGCGGCGCGCTGCTGCGGCGGCAGACGGTCCTGGGCGTCGCGCAGGCGGGCGGCCACCTGCCGGCGCTGGATGTGGGTGACGGCGTCGGGGGCGTGGTCCGGCGGCTCGGGCACGGAGTCCAGATCCTCCCCCGCCGGGCGGCGCCTGTGGTCGATGCAGCGGTTCACCACCACCCGGTAGAGCCACGTGGTGAACTTGGCCCCCTCGTCGGTCCAGTGGTCGCGCCGCTGCCAGACCTGGAGGAAGGCGTCCTGGGCGATGTCCTCCGCCTCGGCGTCGCTGCCGCACATGCGGCGCGCGAGCGCGTAGGCGCGCTTCAGGTGGCGGTGGACGAGCGCGCGGTAGGCCGCCTGATCCCCGGCACGGATGCGCGCCATCAGGACCTCGTCGGTCTCCGCCGCCAAGCCGGTCATGCCCCTGCCGGACACGGAATTGGAATGGGTGCCGGACGGGCGTGGGCCGTCCTCAGCCAAACAGGCCGCCGCGCGCATGATCCATGGATCTCCCGATCACGGATGCGTGCGACCCTTTGGCCGAAGCACCGGTTGAACTGGGGACCACGCCGCGTTCTGCGGCGATGGTCTGCCACGCCTTCGTCATGAAGGACAACTGGCGGATGATGGCCTCGGTCGCGGCCACGGGGTCCCGGCGCGCAGCGGCCAGACCGGCCTGCCGGACCAGGGACCGGTAGAAGCGCCGCAGCGTCGCCGCGACATCCCCACCTTTATCCAATTTCAGAATGGAATCAAGCCCCAAGAGGATGGTGATGGCGCGGTCCATGGCCTGGAAATGGGCGTCGAAACGGCCGTCCCGCGCGGCGTCGCGCGCCTGGTGCAGATGCGCCGTCGCCGTCTCGTACAGGCGGACGACGGCAACCACGGGCGGCAGTGCCGCGCTGTTGGCGGAGGCGTAGGCGGACAGGGCCTTGGTCAGGGTCGGGTTGCGCATGGCACGGCTTCTCCGGATGGGGATGCGGGGACGTTGGCGGGCGCGCGGCGCCGTCAATCGTCGCTGCTTTCCTTGTATTTCAGCTGCTGGAGCAGCAGGTTCGCGGCCTCCGCCTTGGCCTCCAGCCGGGCGTAGTAGGCGGTCAGGCGGGTGCGGTGGTCCTCGGCCTTGGTCTTGATGTCGTCGGACCGCCGGGTCATCTCGGTGTTGTCGGCGTCGAGCTGCGAGACGATGCGGGCGATGTCGCCGCTGTCCTTCGCCGCGATGCCGTTCAGCGTGGTGTAGAGCCGGTCGGCCAGCCCTTGCGAGAAGCTGACGTCCACCGATCCGGTCTGGCCGGTGTAGACCAGCACCAGCCCGGCGAAGGCGGTGCCGTCGTTGCCGATGATGCGGTTGCCGCTGACCCGGAACAGCGCGTTGTCGCCGTCCACCGACGCGCCGGACAGGGTTCCGTCCTCGGCCACCGTGATGTCCAGCGTGAAGTCCGTGCGGCCGAGGCTGCGGTCGTAGCGCAGCAGCTTCAGGTCGGCGGAGGAGCTGGTCATCTCCAGCCCCAGCAGCTTGCGCACCGCGTCGATGTCGCCGGTCAGGGCGGCGTTGAGCGCCGTCTCGTCCACCGTCAGCGTGTTGTCGCTGGCGAAGGTGATGCCCAGGCTGGCCAGCGACAGGGTGCCGCCGTCGTCCGTTGTCACCTTCGCGTTCAGGGCGTCGTAGACCGTCTTGGTGACCTGCCGCAGCAGGCTGTCCGCGAACAGGGTGGCATCGCTGCTGGCGGTGCCGCTGCTGCTGACGGTCTGATGGCTCTGGGCGAAGACGCGAAAGGCGTTGTAGGCGTCCACGAAGCCGGTGATCGCGCTCTTGATCGACGCGAGGTCGGTGCCGATCTCCACCCCGATCGTCTGGCCGGGCAGGGCGGCGTACAGGTCGAAGGTCAGCCCGTCGACGGCGTCGGCGATGGTGTTGCTGCTGCGCTCCACCCGCACCCCGTCCACGGTGACGACGGCGTTCTTCGCGGCCACCAGCTCGTTGGCGTAGTTGCCATCCGCGTCGGTCAGGCCGAGGCCGGTCAAAAGGCCACCGCCGCCGTCGTCAAGGGTGATCGCCTTGCCGGTGTCGTTGGCGGTGAGGATCAGCTGGTACTGGCTGTCCGTGACCTTCACGATGCTGGCGGTCACGCCGCTGGTGGATTTTTGCGCGTTGACGGCGTCGCGGATGTCGGTCAGGGAATCCCCGGCCTCCACGTCGATGGACGCGGCGGAGCCGCCCGCGACGCCCAGCGTGAGGGTGCCGGACTGGCCGAGCGCGGTGCTCTGGCTCGACGTGGTCGCCGCGCCGATCTTGTGGCGGGTGGCGAGCTGCTCCACCACGATGGAATAGGTGCCGGTCTCCGCCCCGTCCGCCGCCGTCACCGACAGCACGTCGCCCGCCGAGGTGGAGCCGCCGCCCGACAGATAGGCGGTCCGCCCCTCGAACAGGTTGCTGCCGCCGCCGATCGAGACGCTGCGGTTGCGCAGCCCGTCCAGCGACGTGTTCACCGCCAGCAGCAGAGACTGCATGTCCTCGTAGGCGGCGATCCTGGCCTCGTTGGCGGTGATCGTGGTGTCGATGCGGTCGGCGCGGGACAGGCGCTTCTGCACCGACGCCTCGACCAACGCCGAATAGTCGATGCCCGTGCCCGACCCGCTGGCGATCAGCGACGAGCTGCCGGTGGAGGCGGCGGTCGAGGATGAGGTTGAGGACACCGTCGTCATGGGCGTTGATCCGGCAGGGGAAGGGGCGGGTGAGGGGGGTGTGCGTGACGGTGCGTTCGGCGCCAGCCCGCCCCCCTCGCCCTGACCCTCTCCTTGGCGAAGGGAGAGGGGTGGCGGGGGCCTTACCGCAGCAGCTGAAGCAGGTTCTGCGGCATCTCGTTGGCCTGGGACAGCACGGCGATGGCCGCCTGGGTCAGCACCTTGGTCGAGGCCAGCTCCGCCTGCTCCGCGGCGACGTCCACGTCCATGATCGCCGACTGCGCCGCCTCGGTGTTCTCGATGGAGGTGTCCAGCACCTGGCCGCGGAACTCGAAGCGGGAGATCAGGGCGCCCACGTCGGCCCGCGCGCTCGACAGCGTTTCCACCGCCGTGTCCAGCGCGGTCAGCGCGGCGCTCGCCGTGGCGGAGGTGCCGACGTCCAGCGTGCCGATGGACAGCCCGGTCGAGTTCACGTTGGCGATGGTGACGGTGATCTTGTCCGTGCTTTCGGTGCCCACGCGGAAATCCACGCCGGTGGCCCAGGCGCCGTTGCCGTCCAGCAGCGGGTCGTCGTTGAAGCGGGTGCCGGACGTGATGCCGTCGATTTCCTCGATGAGCTGCTGGAACTCGGCGTCCAGATAGCCGCGCTCGGTGTCGGTGACGGCGCCGGACAGCGACTGGGTGGCCAGCGAGCGCATGCGCTGCACGATGTCGGACACGCGGGACATGCCGCCGTCCGCCGCCTGGAGGATCGAGGAGCCGTGCGAGGCGTTGGTCGCCGCCTGCTTCAGCACCGTGATGTCGGAGGTCAGCGAGGTGCCGACGGCCAGGCCCGCCGCGTCGTCCGACGCCTTGGTAATGCGCGAGCCGCTGGCGATCTTGGAGACCGAACTCGCCTGGTTCTCGGAGTTGATGTTCAGGTAGCGCAGCGCGGAGTTCGCCGCCGTGTTGGTGGAGATGACGGGCATGATGTGCCTCCTGGTCGGAGCCGGATCGGATGGTGGGGGCCGCCTGTGCATCAGCCCTCATTGCGTCTCACGGCCGGCGCGGCGAAAGCTGGCGCGGAATCTTCGGCTCAGAGGAAATCGCTGAGGTTGGTCTGCTGGAGGATCTTCATCAGGCTCAAGGTCGATTCCAGGTTGGCCTGGAGCTGCGACAGGCGCGTGGTCGCCTCGGCGAGGTCGATGTTGCGGATGTCCTCGACGTGGGTCTGGAGGACGAGCTGCTGCTCCAGGTGGCGGTCGATGGTCCGTTCCAGCGTGGCGGAGGCGGAGCCGAGCGTCGTCTGCACCACGGTCAGCCCGTCCGCCGCCGCGTCGGCGAGGTCGGACGCCTCGTCCACCAGGGCGGTGTCCACCGGGTCGGTCGGCATGTTGGCGATCAGGCTGATGGAGCGCAGCGCCTTCTCGATGGACGGGTCGTCGGCGGTGACGCCGTATTGGATTATGAGGTCGTCGGCGGCCTGGAAGTAGGAGACGCTCCCGTCGCCCTTGTAGTAGCCGGTGTCGGCGGCGGAGGGGCTGGTCGCCGCCGGCAGGCCGTCCAGCGACACCGCCGCGCGGTCGGTGCGCCCCCCGGCGAACAGGTAGCGGCCCTCCTGCTGGGTGTTCAGCAGCCCGGCGAACTCCGTCATCAGGGCCTGCGCCTCGCTCCTGATGCCCTCCGCCGAACCGCCGCCGGCCCCCTGGAGGCTGGCGACCAGACCGCGCACCCGGTTGGCGAGGTCGATCATCCCGCCCACGGCGTCGTGCATGGTCTGGATGCGCCCGTTGACCACCTCCCCCTCGTCGACATAGCGCTCGGAGCGGCGGTAGTGGCTCTCCAGGTTGACGAGGCGCCCGCTGTCGCCGGCGATGCCCTTGTAATCGAGAGATTTCTCGCCGGTCGATGCCTGCACCTGGGCGGCAGCCACCCGCGATTCCGCCGTCAGCATGAAGCGGACGAGCTGGTTCTGGTGGTTGAAGGTCGCGATCCGTTCCATGCCGGCCCCCCTATCGGACCATGTTCAGCGCCGTGTCGAACATCTCCTGCACCGCCTTCATGACCGCGGCGGCGGCCTGATAGGCGGATTGCAGGTTGCTGATCGCGGCGGTTTCCTCGTTGACGTTCACGCCGCTCTGGGAGGCCATCGTGGACTCCAGCCCGCTGGCGTAGGACTCCTGGTCCTCGTGGGCGGTGGCGGCGCGGGCGGCGGCGGTGGCGGCCCCCTGGATGATGGCGCCGGCATATTGGGAGAAGGTCCCCGTCCGGCCGGACAGACCGCCCGCCGTGTCGAAGGACTGCGCTCCGGAGAAGGCCGTCTTCAACGCCTGCGCCACCGAGCCCTCCCCCGCGGCCAGCGCCGACCCTCCGACGGCGAGCGTCGCGGCGGTGGAGAGAGCGCCGGTCGCCAGACGCCCGCTGTCCTGCGCGATCGCGTCGCTCACCCTGAGGTCGGCGGCGCCGGTGCCGGTCAGCAGGTCGTTCAGCCCGAAGCGGGCGGAGAAGCCCTGGCCGTCGGCCCCCGCCGTGCCGTCGCCGCCCAGCGCCACGCCGTTCGCGGAATCGTCGGCCTGGATGACCAGCCGCCCCTGGGCGTCGATGTGGGCGGAGAGCGAGTCCATCGCGTCGATGGCGTCCACCGCGTCCTGCACGGTGGCGTAGGCGGAGAGGTCGAGGTCCAGCACCTCCACCGCCGTTCCGTCCGCCGACGCGACGGCAACGCGCAGCGTGCCGCCGCCGTTCAGCGCGTCCGTTCCGGCGACCGTGGCCGTGCCGGTCAGCGCGTTGGGCGGAGGGAAGGCGGTGCCCTGGTTGTGGAGGGCGTTCAGCGTGTCCTTCAGCGTCAGCGCCAGCTCGTCCAGCCGGGCCTGCTGCGCCGGCAGGTCGGTGTCGCGGACCTGGATCAGCCCGCCCAGCGTGCCCGAGGCAACGGAGCCGGTGACGTCCTTCCCGTCGATGGTGATCGGGCCGAAGCCCGTCCCGGCGCCGACCGTGGTGGCGGGCGTGTAGGACAGCCGGTGCACCGCGGAGTCCAGAAGCGACGTGCCGGAGGATGTGGAGATCCGGACCATGCCGTTGGCGTCGGTCTGGTAGCGGATGTCGATGTCCCCGGCGAGGCTCTTCAGGGCGGTGTTGCGCTGGTCCTCCAGGTCGCCGGTGTCCTGGCCGAGCGCCTTGCCGGTCTGGATGCGGTCGTTGAGGTCCTTCAGCGTGTCCAGCGTGCCGTTGATGCGGGTCACCGTGTCGGCGATGGCGCGGTCGGCCTCGCCGCGCAGCTCCTGCACGGCCTTGGAGGTGGAGCGCAGCGTCTCCGCCACCGCGGTCAGGTCGTCCACCGCCGCCGCCTTGGCGCTGCCGCTCTCCGGGGAGGTCGCCAGGGTGGCCAGCGTCTCGCCCAGCGTGTCGATGACCGAGCCCAGCGACGATGCGGAGGTGGTGGCCCCCAGCCGCTCCTGGAAGCGGTCCAGATAGTCGCCGACCGTCCGGCTGAGGCCCAGCCCGGACTGCGCCGACACCAGCGACTTCAGCAGGTAGCGGTCGACCGTGCCGCCGATGCCGGCGACGTCCACCCCGGTGAAGCCGACGGCGGTGTCGCTGGTGGTCGCCTTGGCGGTCTTGCGGGTGTAGCCCTCCGTGCCCGCGTTGGCGACGTTGGCCGAGGCGACCGCCATGCCCACCTCGTTGGTGCGCAGCGCGGAGGTGGCGATGCTGCCGGCGACGCGCAGGGACATGACGGTTCTCCTGTGCGGCGGGTCAGGCGGTGACGGCGACGGTGCGTCCCGCGCCCGCCATCCGCCCGAGCGCCGCGTAGGAGCGCCCCGGAGCGGCGATGGCCGCCGCGGCGCGCAGCGCCTCGCCGATGGCCGCCTGCCGGGCCTGCCGGGCCTTCGCCTGCACCTCCAGCGCGCGCACCGACCGCCCGAGCGGAGCGAGCGCGCCGTCCAGCGCCTTGCGCACGGCCAGCCGGGTTTCCAACGGCACGCGCTTGCTCTGCGCCGCGGCCAGCGCGTCGCGCAGCGTCCCGGCTTGGGCGTGCAGGAGCATCTGCATGGCGCCGGCCGCGCGCAGGGCGTCCACCGCGCGCCCCTCCCGCGCGGCGGTGGCGGCGCGCTCCGCGTGCCGTTCCAACTCCGCGACGAAGCGGGCGATGACCGCCACCGGGTCGGGGCGGGAAGCGGCGGTCGGGATATGCGGGGTGGGGAGCATGGGGCGTCTCCTTGATGTGTTCCCTCTCCCCTCCGGGGAGAGGGTTAGGGTGAGGGGGTTGCGCGTGTGCCGGACAAAGCGCCATGCGCACCCCCCTCACCGGCCCTCCGGGCCACCCTCTCCCCAGAGGGGAGAGGGTTAGGAAGGGCGCCGGTGCGGCGGTAGGCGGTGGCGGCGCGCTGGGCGCGGCCGGTCTGGCGGATCGCCGCCTGCACCGCGGCCCGCGCCGCGGCGATGCGCGCCCGCAGGCCCAGCAGGTCGTCGATCAGCGCGAGGCGCTCCGCCGGTCCCGGAGCCGGCTGGGACCGGAAGCGGTCCACCCGCCGGGCGAGGCGGCGCAGATCGGCGTCCAGGACGGCCTCGCCGTCGAGAAGCGGTTGCAGCGGGTGCATGGCCGTCACCGTCAGCGCTTCATGGCGATCAGCGTGTCCATCATGTCCTGCGAGGTCGTGATGACCTTGGAGGCGGCGGAATAGGCCTGCTGGGCGACGATCATGCGGCTGAACTCGTCGGTCAGCTCGACCGTGGAGCTTTCCAGCGCCCCCGCCGTCACCGTTCCGGCCTTGGCGTCGCCCGCCGTGCGGAGCTGGTACTGCCCGGCCGCCGCCGTCTGGGTGAAGGTGGTGCCGGTGACGCTTTCCAACCCGTCGGCGTTGGCAAAGGTGGCGATGGGGATCTGGTAGATCGCCCGCGTCTCGCCGTTGTCGAAGACGGCGCGGACGATGCCGTCCTTGCCGATGGTCGTCCCGGTCAGGGAGCCGGGCTTGTAGCCGTTCTGCGTCGTGGTCTCGACGCTGACCGAGGGCGTGCTGTCGCCCGATGCGTGCTGGGTCAGCCCGTTGTTGCTGTTGGCGGTGCCGAGGTTCAGCGCGACCGCGCTGCCGCCGGCCCCGGTGGTCCATCCGTCGACCGTGAAGGAGAGGGCGGACAGGTCGGCGGCGGTCGTCGTGCCGTCCGCGGCCACCGTGGCGGCGGAGGCCAGCGTGCCGTCCGTGTTGAAGGAGAGCTGGATGGGAAAACCGGCGATGGTCCCGGTGGTCCGGGTGGCGTCGGAGGACAGCACGGGGTCGGAGGCGTCCAGATTCCACGTGTTCTCGCCGGTCTTGGTCCAGCTGAGCGTGACGGAGTGGCTGACGCCCAGGCTGTCGAACATCTCCATGTCGGTGGTGAAGCTGTCGCCGGCTTCCGCGTCCGAGGGCAGGTTGGCGTCGATGCCCATGGTCGAGGTCGCCTTGGGCGTGCCCTTGATGTTGGCGACGTTGACCGGGACGAGGCTGTCCACCGACCCCTTGTTGCCGGCGGCGACGGTGCCGTTGGCGTTCAGCGCCCAGCCGTAGAGGTAGTAGCCCTCGCTGTTCGACAGGTAGCCCTGGGCGTCGGTGGAGAAGGAGCCGTTGCGGGTGAAGGCGACGGTGCCGTCCGCCGTCTCCTCCGACACCACGAAGAAGCCCTCGCCGTTGATCGCCATGTTGGTGGAGACCGCCGACGACTGGATTTCGCCCTGCCCGCTGATGTTGCGGTAGGTGCTGGCCAGCACGCCGCCGGTCTGCTCGTCGATGGACGAGGTCTTGTTGATGTAGGAGTTAAAGTTCGTCCCGGTGCTCTTGAAGCCGGTCGTGCTGGAATTGGCGATGTTGCTGGAGATGGAGGCGAGCGCCTTGCTTTGCGCCATCAAGCCGGACGTGGCGCTGTACATCGCGCTGGTGATGCTCATCGTCGCACCTGTCGCAAGGAAGGGGATGGGCCCGGGGAGGAGGCCGGGAGGGGGCGGCTCAGCTCAGCGACAGCACGTCGTCGGCGGACACGCTCACGCCGCCGATGCCCAGCGCCGCCGTGCTGCCCGACGTGTCCACGGAGGTGACCGTGCCCTTGATGCGCGTCTCGGTGGCGACGGCGGCCTTGCTGGAGTCCACCGCCGTGACGGTCAGGCTGTAATTGCCCGAGGTGTGGAGCGCGCCGTCGCGCCCGGTGCCGTCCCAGCTGAAGGAATGGCTGCCCTGGCCGGTGGCGCCGCTGTCCTGGTAGACGATGGACCCGTCCTCGTCGCGCACCGTCAGGGTGACCGACGCGGCCTCGCTGTTCAGCGAGTATTCCCAGTTGGCCGCGCCGTTCTGGAGGGCGGTCGTGTCGCCTTCCGCCGTCACCGTGCGCCCGAGATAGCCCAGCGCCGAACTGCCGGTTCCCAGCGCCTGCACCGCGGAGGTCAGCTCGTCCAGCTTGTCGCTCATCGACATCTGCTGCTCCAGCGAGGAGAGCTGCACGAGCTGGCTGGTGTATTGGGCGGTGTCCACCGGGTTGGTCGGGTCCTGCACCTCAAGCTGCTTCAGCAGCAGCGTCAGAAAGGACTGGTAGCTGCCGGCCAGCGAGGCCGAGGAGCTTTTGGCGGACGTGGTGGTCGTGACGGTCGAGGAGCTGAGCGAGTCAACCTGCATGGCGGCCTCCAGGATGCAGCCTCCCCGTCGCGGGAATCGGGGGGATTCCGCGTCCGTTTCGGCGTGATGGTCCGGCGTGTGGTCCGGGAGGGGGCGCCGCAGGGCGGAGCGTTGTCCCGTTCTGTGGCTATCCACGGAGGGGACTGGAAAAGCTGGCGGACTTTTTTCAGAGTGCGTGAAAAGCGGTGGCGGAGGCCGCGCGTGGACACCGGATGCCCAGCCTGTGGCGGTCCTGCGATGCCGGCCGGCTCCCGGCCGCCGCCGGTGATGCGGGTGTCGTCGATGGCGCCGTGCGCCGGCGCCGCCAAGGGGCAGCGCTAGGGTCCGGACCCATAAAGAGCCTTTCCCGAAGGGAATCGTTGTGATTCAAAGCCCTGGAAAGGGGCTTTGTTATGAACGACGGTCAGTTCTGGTTGACGGTGGAGCAGTTCGGACGGCTTGAGCCACACCTTCCGCGCGATACCCGAGGCAAGCCGCGCGTGGATGACCGACGTGTGATCAGCGGGATCGTCCATGTGCTGAAGTCGGGTGGGCGCTGGGCGGACGCACCGCCGGTCTACGGTCCGCGCAAGACGCTCTACAACCGCTTCGTCCGCTGGGCGGCCAAAGGCGTGTGGGAGGACATCTTCCATGCGTTGGCAGCGGCAGGTGGCCCACCAGCCCAGGTGATGATCGACTCCACGGCGGTCCGCGCCCATCGTTCAGCGAGTGGCGGGAAAGGGGGGAGCGCGCCCAGGCCATTGGACGGTCCCGAGGTGGGAGAACCACCAAAATCCACGCCCTGAGCGATCCGCGCGGTCGGCCGCTCGCCTTCCTGTTGACCGGCGGTCAGGTGGCTGACTGCACCGCCGCCGACCGTCTGCTCGACCGGATGCCCGCCACCAATCTCCTGCACGGCGACAAGGGATACGACAGTGCCGCTGTTCGCCGGAAGATCGAAGAGGCGGGAGCCGCGCCCAACATCCCGCCACGCGCCAACAAGCGCTGGAAAAACTGCTTCTCTCCCTACCTTTATCGGAACCGTAACGTCATCGAGCGCATGTTCGGACGCCTCAAGGATTTCCGGCGCATCGCCACCCGATACGACCGCTCCGCCACCAACTTCATGGCCGCCGTCCACATCGTGGCAACCGTCGCCTACTGGTTATGAGTCCGGACCCTAGCGTTCGGCGCCGTGAGCCGCAGCGGGTTTGCCGGAGGCCATTCGGGTGGAGTCACGCCGCCACCCGGCGACGCGTGTCACATCAGCCCGTCTTGCCGCGCCTGATGAACGGTCCTCACCGTGGGCCGGAAGCCAAGAGTGCGGGCCAGCGAACCGTCGACGTGAAGATGCCATGGATTCGGGAGAGGCTCGGCAGTCGCCTCCATTCTCGTGTTCACCAAACCGGCAAGCTCGAAGATGGACAACGGGGCGTCGTCGGCGACATTCACGACGCGCGCGTCGAACGCTCCCGCCAGAGCGAGCGCCATGGCGGTGGCAACGTCGCGGTGGTGGATCGTGCTCATTCGCTGCGCCGGATGCCAGTTGCCGACGTGTTTGGTAAGCGACTCAAGGTGTCCGTCGCCATCGCCATACACGAACGGGAACCGGATGATGGACCAGTTCAAGCCGCTTTTGCGCAGCTCTGTTTCCGCGGCCACTTTGCTTGCAGGATAGGCGTGTTTCGGGGCGACCGGATCCTCCTCGCGTCCGGGATGGGGGGTGTCGATGTTGTAGACGTTGCTGGTGCTCGCCATGATGAAGCGGGCATCCGGGGCGTTCGCTTTCACCGCAGCGATCAGATTGCGGGTCCCATCGAGATTGCTCCTCCAGATGAGGTCGGCATCCTGGGTACGAAAGACCGCGGCCAGATGCACGATCGCCGAAACGCCCCGGACGGCGTCCGCAAGGGTCGGCGGGTCGAGCATGTCGCCGGTCACCGCCGCTGCTCCGCGGGGACAGGCTTTTCCGGCCCGCAGCAGCGCGCGGCAGGCAATGCCGGCGTCCACCAGCCGCGGGACCAGCCGCTCGCCGACAAGGCCGGTCGCTCCGGTCACCAGCACGGTCATTGGCTCATTCCTTTCGCAACAGGTTCTGCAGCCGCTCGGTGGCCAGTTGCAGGATACGGACGGTCGTGGCCAGATCGGCCTCGTCGATGCCGCCGAACGCCGCGTCGTGAATGAAGGAAAGATCGGGAAGTTCGCGCCACAGGGCCTCGCCCGCGGCGGTCAGCGTCAAAAGACGCTGACGCTGGTCCTCTCCGCTTGAGGTCTGCTCGACCAGATTCTTGCGCACGAGCGTGGTGACGATCCCGCTGAGCGTCGCCCGCTCCAGTTCAAGCGCTCGTCCAAGGTCGCGTTGAACGGTCGGCCCGAAGCTGGCCAGATGCCAGAGAACATACCACTGCGTCGAACCCAGATCGTAAGGCCGCAGGGTCGCGTCCATAAGGGCGCGGCCAGCGAAGTAGCATCGCTTCGCCCACCCTCCCACGGCCGGATGCCCGGCGTCGCTCCGCTTCGGCATGAAGCCGGCACTCCCCGCAATTCGTTCGCTACCATGCGATATTTGCAAGGTAGCGAACGAATTGTCAAGTGGTGGCGCCCCGCATCGGTCGCGCCCCGTCCGCGTCTTTCGGAATGTCGATGAAGGCGCGAAGCGGCGTCGGCGCGTGCTGACCGCGCAACGCCTTCCGCTGTTCCGTCCCTTTCGGGAGTGGGGAACGATTCTCCGGCGTGGCCTACGGTGCCGGCGGCGAGGTGGTTCGCGCGGGGCGGCCCTCGATGGGGTAGGCGGGGTCGTTGTAGCCTGGAGACGAGGGATGCCCGGTCGTTACCAGCCGGTCGATCAACGCCTCGTCCTCGGCGGTGAAGGCGTAGTCCAGCGCGCCGAGGTAAGCGCGCCATTGCTCCTCCGTGCGCGGCCCGGCGATCGGGGCGGTCACGAGGCGGTTGTTGAGCACCCAGGCGACGGCGAACTGCCCCGGCGTGATCCCGCGCGATTCGGCATGGCGCTTGATCTCCTGGGCGATTTCCAGGCTTTCCGGGCGCCATTCCGTGTTCATCATCCGCTTGTCCTTGCGGCCGGCGCGGGTGTCGGCGGATGGTTCATCCCCGGGGCGATACTTGCCGGTGAGCACGCCGCGGGCGAGCGGGCTGTAGGGGACCACGCCCAAGCCGTAATGGCCGCAGGCGGGCAGGATCTCGACCTCCGGCATGCGGTTGAGCGCGTTGTAGTAGGGCTGGCAGGCCACCGGCCGGTCAATGCCCAGACGGTCGCACAGGCGGCAGATCTCGGCGATCCGCCAGGACCGGAAGTTCGACACGCCGAACGCGCGGATCTTGCCGCTGCGGATCAGATCGCCCAGCGCGGCGACGGTCTCCTCCAGCGGGGTGTCGGGGTCCTCGCGGTGCAGGTAGTAGAGGTCGATCCAATCCGTGCCCAGGCGCCGGAGGCTCGCGTCGCACGCCACGTTCAGCCGGCGCCGCGAGAGGCCCCGCTGGTTCGGTCCCGGTCCGGTGGGATTGCCCAGCTTGGTCGCCACCACCCAGCGCTCGCGGTCGCTCCTCACGGCGCGGCCGACGATTTCCTCCGAGCGGCCTTCGTTGTAGACGTCGGCGGTGTCGATGAAGTTGATGCCGGCCTCCGCGGCCTCCGCGATGATGCGCACAGCCGTCGGCTCGTCGGTGGGGCCGCCGAACATCATGGCGCCAAGGCACAGCGGCGACACCTTCACGCCGCTGCGGCCGAGCTTGCGGTAATCCATCCTTGCCACCCTCCCGTTGTGCTGTCCTGGCCGGACCTGCCCGTCATACTGGCTGTGGGGGACGCGCGTTGCCATCGAAATGGCTTGCCGAGACGGCGACGGAGCCTGAAGCCAACGTTTCGGTGAGACGACCGTTCCGCACAAACCAGACCCCGTTGAGGTCAGAGCTTCTCGCCATCGGCCATCTGCGACGGCGGAATGACAAGACCGGCCTTGCGCAAGCCATCAACGATCCGGACGATAATGGTCGGATGGATGTTGCGGCGTTCGAATTCGGAGATCGCCTTGATGGGGAAGTTCGGGTCGAGCCGCAGGATCTCGGAGACCGCTTTCGCCGCCTCGCCCCGGTTTCCGGTCTGGCCGTGTATCATTGCCAGCGCGACATGGCCAAGAATGACCTCCCGCCCCAGATTGGCCCGCCGCATCTCCTCGAGCGCGTCGTCGTAGCGACCATTCACGTAATGATACGTGGCGATCACAATGCGGTACCAGCTCGGCTGCGCCGGGTTGCGCGTGAAGGCCTCGCGGATCAGCGGAATGCCGCGTTCCCACTCGCCGGTCAGGCTGTAGCAGCGCCCAAGGTCGGCGAGGATCGCGCTGTCGTTCGGGTTGAGCGCGAGCGCCTGTTCGTACGCGGCGATGCTGCGCTGCGGCTCTCGGCGCAGCCACCAGGCAAGCCCAAGCGCTTGATGCGACAAAGCGCTGTCCGGAGCCAGCGCCACCGCGCGCTCGGCCAATTGCAATCCGTCATCGATCGGATTGGGACGCGCCGGACTTGGATTGAAGCCGAGCCGGGCTTCGTCGATGGTGACCATGGCGAGCGCCGCCCAGGCTTCCGGATAGCCGGGGTCGTTTCTGGTCGTCCGCTCGAGGCAATCCCGCACCTCGGCATGGAGTGCGGCGCTGAACTGGCGCCAATACTGACGTGCGCGCAGAAGGCAGGCATAGGACGACAGATCCTGTGGCGCATGCCGGTCACTCACGCGCGTTTCCTCGCGCTCGATCACGCCGTCCGATTCCGCCAGGGTACGGGCGACCTGAACGGCGATGTCATGGCGCAGATCCAGCAGCCTGGCCGGCGTGACGACGCGACGGAAACTGTCCGACCACAGGTAGCGATGGTCCTTCGCCGCGATCAGCGTGGCCGTGACCTGGATGTAGTCACCGGTTTGAGCGACGCTGCCCTTCAGCATGTAGTCGACACGGGTGGTCGGCACGGCCTCGCGCAGGGCCGGCGCCGAAGGGTAGCGGAAGCTGGTGTCAGCGCCGAAGACCAGAAAATCCTCGAAGCGGATGAGCGCCGCGACGAGATCCTCGGTGATGCCATCGGCGACGAGGTCGAGAGCCGGATCGCCGGAGCCGTTGGTGAACGGGAGAACCAGCAGGGCCGGGCCGCGCACCGCCCGTTGTGTCGTGGCCGGCGCCGTGGCGTGCTCCGAGGTGTTCTTCGACGGGTCGGGAGCTATGGTGCGCCACCCGGCGAAAAGCCCCAGACCGACCACGGCCAGAAGCGTGACCGCAGCCGCGACCGCCAGCCAGCGGTGCCGACGGTCGATGTGGTGTCCGAGAATCCGTGGCGCGCGAGGCAGGTCCAGCCTTTTGCGGGTTGGCACCGATGCCGGGCCGGAGGCTTCGTCCGGAAGGTCGGTCCCGGCCGTGACCGGCGCGACGGAGAATTGGGGAACGTAGCCGCCTTTGGGAATACCGATGCGCAGGGGATCGGCGGCGCCTTCGGTCAGATAATAATGTTCCAGGGCGCGGCGAAGACGGCCAGCCTGGATGCGGACCACCGGGTCGAGCAGCGGGTCGAAGCTGGCATCGCGGTCGAACACGTCCATGGCGATGGTGTAGGCCTTGATGCGATTGGCCCGCCCGGCCAGGGTCTCCTGCACGATGAATTGCAGAAAGCGGCGGCCACGGGCGGAACCACGCAGGCTGCGGCTGGCCAGCACGCGCGCCAGCGCCGCATCGATGAGCGGTGCCGTGATGGAGGAGGCGCGCAAGTCATTGTTCTGCGGTTCGTCGGAGGCGTGAAGCACGAGCGCCCTCCTTCCGTTAAGTCCATCCGGCCGCCGTGCCGACAAGGCAAGCGGTTGCTGCGCCATGCGGTCCATGCCGGAACGGTCTGCTTTAGCCAGGCGTCGGAAGCTGTAGACCTCATGATCATGAGGCGCATGACACGATATCGAGGAAATTCACGCGAATCTGAAACAAGTTTCCGCGTATGAACGGAGTGCGCGATAATTTCAGGAAACCATGCCGGATAAGGGTATAAAGCAGTTTAGTCCGAAGAAATCGAGACTGGAACACTCGCTGACGGTATAGACGCTTCACGCCCGCGCCCTGACTGCATTACTTCCTCCAGAATGATAGCCTTTACCTTTTCGCGCGGCATGCGAAGCCGTTCCGTTTACCTGTTACGGTATCAAAGCCAACCGTTTCATCCTTCAAGTCAGCGGGCGATCCGGTGCAGGGTGGTCAGGAGCAAGGTCCGGAATAGGGCAGGCACCCCAATGCTCTTCCAGAACCGGGTGAGACCAGCCGGGGAGACCAGCCCATGTTGGATAAGCTACGGCACGTCGCGGAGCGATTCCCGGACTTGGGGGAAATAATCAAACAACACAGCGCCGACAATCGGTTCTTTCGCAGTCTCTGTGAGGATTATGGCGAGGCTGTCGAGATTTTGCGCGAATGGGAAGCGTCGAACAGCGGGCGAAGCTCGAAACGTGCCGACGCGTGCCGCGATCTTATCGCGGACCTCGAACAGGAAATCCTGCTCGAACTCCAGAATCGGATCGATGGTGTATGACCATCCGCGGAGCCTGTCGCCGAACCTGCCGCCGCGTCTGCCAATGAACGGCCCGTCCCGTTACGGATCACACTCAACACCCGTCCGCGAGGATGATGAGCATGGCAAAAAAGCTGAAGACCTCCCAACGCGTGGAGTGCGCGCAACCAAAGCTCAAGCGGCGGGATTATGAAAGCGCGCTTGCGGAGCTTCACGTCGAACTGGTGAAGCTGCAACAGTGGATCGTTCACAAAGGCATGAAGGTCTGTGTCGTCTTCGAAGGGCGCGACACCGCCGGCAAGGGGGGGACCATCAAGGCCATCACGGAGCGCGTGAGCCCGCGCGTGTTCCGCGTCATCGCCCTGCCGACGCCGACCGAGCGCGAAAAGTCGCAAATGTACATTCAGCGCTACATCCCGCACCTGCCGGCTGCCGGCGAGGTCGTCATCTTCGACCGGAGTTGGTACAATCGCGCCGGGGTCGAGCGGGTGATGGGCTTTTGCACCGAGGAACAGGCGAAACGGTTCCTCGACGCCGTTCCGCAAGTGGAAAAGGCCATCATCGAGTCCGGGGTGATTCTGCTGAAATACTGGCTCGAAGTCAGTCCGAAGGAGCAGACGCGCCGTCTGCAGGCACGGATCAACGATGGGCGGAAGGTCTGGAAGCTGTCGCCGATGGATTTGAAATCCTACGGTCACTGGTACGACTATTCGCGCGCCCGCGACGACATGTTCGCAGAGACCGACACCTCCTGGGCACCGTGGTTCGTCGCGCGGTCGGACGACAAGAGGCGGGCGCGCTTGAACATCATCCGTCACATGCTTGACCACATCCCCTATGAAGAGCTGCCCAGGGAAACCGTGAAGCTGCCCAAGCGCCAGGACCCTGACGGCTACGAGAACCCCAACTACCCGCTGAAGGTCATTCCGGAGCTGCAATGGCCCGTGGAATGAGGCCGAACGGTCATCCTCGGTCAGCGCCGCCGCCGAACAAGCCACAGGCGAACGGACCACAGGCCGGCGGCGAGAATTCCGGCCGCCACGACACCCGGGAGAACGAAGTCGCCGGCGCCGGACCGTGAGAGGCGGCCGCTCTCCAACGCCACGCGGACCCTCTCCAAATCCTCCCTCAGCGAGGGGAGTGGAAGCGTGGAGAGATCCTCCACAGGGATGGATCCAAGAACGCGCCGCGGGTCCGCGCCGGACCGCCATCGGTTGTCCACCGGGAGGTTCCCGGCAAGCCGTCCGACCTCTCCCTCATCCCTGAAGAATTGCGGATCGAGCGTCAGCGGGAACAGGGTCGTCTCGCCCCGCATGTGCAGCTCGATCATCGCGTTCACGTCGTTGCAGACGCCCAGCGCGTAGTAGCCGCCGAACGGAAGCTCGGGATGGCGCCGTTTGATCGCGTCATAGGCGCGCAGGATGGCGCCGGCGAGGCGGATCGCCTCCACCGCATCCTCCCCGCGGTAGCGGTGCGCCACCCTGCCCATGACCCAGCCCTGATCGCGCGTCACGCTCGGGCGGAACACGGCTTGGCCGTCGATTCCGAAATAGAAGGACAGATCCGCGTTGACCACCGGGCCGCGGACGACGAGTTCGTGCTGGGAATGGCTGACCGGAACCAGAAGGTTGCGGTCCGTCCCGGGGACCGGCAGTTGGGTGTCGATCCAGAACGGCGTCAGGACGTCGCGGCCATGATAAATCAGGTCGCCGAAATTGGCGAAATAACGCGAGTCGCGGACTTCCACGTCGTGGCCGTTCCGCGCCAACGCTTCCACCAGGGCGTGGGGCGTCTCCAGCGTCCGACCGTCTAGGACGACCCGGTAGCGCCGCCCGCCGTCCGGCGCGTTCAGGGAGAGGCGGTTGAGCAGTTCGGCCAAACGCAGTCCATCGGCATAGCGTTCGGCCAGCACGGGGTCGACACGGTCGCCGGCTTCCAGCCCAAAGCCCAGCGGGCGCAGGTAGGCGTCCGGCGCCGGAGGAGTGCCGGCGGCGGGAATCCCCAGTTCCTCATCGACGGCCGTATCGACAGCCGCATCGACCGTTGCGGGTTCAGGCGGGAGGCCATCGTCGCCGGACCGGTCCAGCATTGCCCCGGCGAGCCGCACGGACCGGCCCATTCCCTGCACCGTCAGCCCGGGAAACCGGTCCAAGCCCTTGAAATCCTTGCCAAGGATCATTTCGCGCAGCCGCTTGATCTCATCCGGCCCCAGAATGCCGCCTGCCTTCGGATCGCGTCCCAGTCGCCGGTACAGGGCTTCCACGAATTCCGGATTCCGGGCCAGTTCGGACATGACCTGCGAGACGGGCAGCCATGGCGCCTCGTCCGCCCGCGCAGGCGCGGAGCACAGCAGGGTGCCGGACAGGATGAGAGCGGAAACGGCGCGCCCCAGGCGCGCCAACTTGGAGGCCGCCATCATGGAGGCCGCCATCATGGAGGCCGCCATCATGGAGGCCGCCATCATGGGGAACGCCGTCATCGGGTCCGGCTTGCGACGCGCGGGGCGCCGGCGCCCGGCGGTCCGCAGTCGTTGCGTTTCGTACAGGACTCATCCCAATGGAGGAGAAGGATGCGGCGCACCTCCTCGATCGTGCGCGGATTGGACTGCGTCGAGTGCCCGGAACGCACGACATACTCGGATTCGACCCCGTCGATGTGGGCGCTCTTGTACTCCACGACGCCATCGTCGCCGGTTTCGACCGGTCCGTCACCGCGCACCGCGATGATCGAGTGCGCCTTGACCCCCTCGGCGATGGGCGTGCGCGCCAGGGTCCGGACCAGAAGGCTGCCGGGGGTCATGGCGTAGACGCTGCCAAACCCTGTCTGCCCGGCAAGCGTGGTGGTGGCGTCGTCCAGCTTGCCGATTTCCGAGGTCACTCTCAGGATGCGTCCCGGCAATCGCACCAGGCTTGCGACGAAATGGCTGATCCGGTTGCCGGCGACATAGCTGCCGCCGTGCGGCGTGGCGATGAAGACGAGGCGTTTGACCGACGGAACCGGCTTCACGACCAGGGCGCCTGTCAGCAGGTCGCGCGTTTCCCGGTCGAGCTGAAGCTGGTCGGGCGGTTTGCGGAACACCGCGTTCCACAGCTGGTCACCCGTGTTCACCGCCGTCATCTTGGTCAGCAGGCCACCCTGGCTGTGCCCGATGACGACCATCTCGTGCAGCGCCGGTTCCCGACCGGACGGGTCCAGGGTGGACACCGCCTCCTGCAGCGCGTCGCGCAACAGAAGGGCGGAGTAGGGAACGGGATTGCCCGTCTCGTAGCTGAAGAACCAGAACTGGAAGTGGTCGCGGATGCGCGGGTCGCTCTTCAGATCGTTCAGCATCTCGGCCCAGCGCACCGGGCTCGACGCCGTCCCGTGAACGAAGACGACGGGAATGCGGCCGGACCGGTACGGTTCCATGGCGACCAGACGGGACGGCATCTTGTCCAGCAGGCCGCCGCGCAGGAAGCCGCCGAACTCGAATTCCCAGATCGGCACTCCGTCCAGCATGTAGGCCAGCGTGGAGGTGTACTCGACCTCCAGCGGCACGGGCTGGCGGTCGATCAGCACCGCTTCGGTTTCGGACGAGGGATAGAGTTCGAGTTGCGCGCGGACGCGCCCGCCCGTGATCTGGCGCCGGGGATCGGGGATGCGCAGCAGCGCGGTCACGGGCGTCTTGACGCGTGGGGCGACCTGGAAGCCCTTCGCCAGGGTGCTCTGCGTGGTCCCCGCCGCCAAGGGGGCGCCGATGCCGGGCTGGCGATAACGGGCGTCGAGGCCATGAACCTTCACCTCGGCGACCGGAAAGAAGCCGGTCAGCTGGCGCCCGCCCCACACCAGTTCCCCAGGATCGAAGGCCACGTCCAACTCACCGAACGGGAGCGGGTGGCTCGCCTCCCGAATGGCGATACCGGTTCTGTCCTCCGTCGCCAAGCCGGAGGTCAGGCCACGGTTGTACAGGTCGGTGGCCAGCCGGAACCGTGGATCGTAGGGGCTGGGCGGCTGGTCCATTCCTCCCGGAAAGAGAAAGGCGTAGGCGTAGAGGGCCGACGCCAGGTAATAGGGCCGTCCTCCCTGCTCCTCGGCGTTCAGGAACGACATCTCGGCCAAGGCGAAGATCTCGTCGGCGCCGCCATGCCCTTGCACGACCACCGCGCGGAGGTCGGCGATGGCGTTTTCCGGCTGCGTCAGGAAGCGGTCCACCAGGGACCACCGGCGCAGCACATTGTGGGTCGGATCGCTGAGCGCGTGCGCCGACAGGACATTGCGCGTGAGCTGCTGGTGGACGGCGACATGGTCCACGCGCTCGACACTGACCGGCGTCGCACAGCCCCCGGCGAGGAGCGTCCAGGCCAGCAGGACCGCGACGGCGAAGCCTCTGGGACAGAGCGGTCGGCTCATCCCGCAGCCCGCTGTGCCACCCGTCGCCGCTGGCCGGGCATCATGGCTTGCGTACACTCCAACGCCCTCCGACCGTGCTCTTCGCCCGTGCTCTTCGCACGTGCGCTTCGAATGCGTTCGCGACGATCGGCGTTCAGAACCAGCTCTTGCGTGCCGGCTCGATCGACACCGCGAGGGCTTCGCTGACGACGGCGGTGATCGTGTCGCCGACCTTCAGCGAGGGAAGCTTCGCCTGGCGGGCGGGATCCGTCACATTGACGGTGTAGACCTCACCGCCGTTGGGATTGACGAGGTCGATGCTGTTCGCACCGAGGTCGATGCCGACGACCAGCCCGCTCAGCCGTGTCACCTGAACGCCGATACCGCCCGGCGCCTCGGCCGGGCGCGCGATCACCTGCTGGACCTCATCCTCGGGCACGGGGGCGCCGGGTTGGGAGACCATGAAGGCCACGGAGCGGTAGAACTGCGCATCGACGGTGTCTCCCACCTTCAGCATCTCCAAGCGCACCGCCGGCCCGGCCATGACGGTGACCGGGGTGCCCGACCGTCCGGCCAGCGTGACCTTCCGCTTGCCCGCGTCGATGGCCGTGATTTTCGCGTGGATCGTAACGGCGGCACTTTCCGGAATGACGTTCGTCAGAACGGGCCTGTTCTGCGCCGACGCCGGATGCGGAACCGTGGCCGGTACCAGGAGCGCGCCGCAGAGGATGCCCACTGCGGTGGCGGTGACCGTTGGCAAGGTTGTACGACGTTTCACGCTGTCCTCCTGTCTTGCCCGGCAGGCCCCGCCGCCGCCTTTGAAGCGCGACGTTGGAGTGCGGGCCTGGGACCATCCGGTGTGGGGTATTGTTTCCCGCTGCCAAGTCCTGTAGCCCGAGACACCGTCTCTGACGAGTATTCTACGGTAGCCTGGATTTCGCTGGTCTTCGCCGTTGGGCCAAGTGTTCGGACTACGCCCGGCACGGCGACGAGCGTAAGCGTCGGGCGGCTTCAGCGGTTTCCGTTACTGTAACGGGTGTTACGGTAGCGTACTTGGCACAACGAGGGTGTTCCGCCGCTCTTCACCACAGGTGACCGCCATCGGTACCCCAATCATGAGGGGGCGGACGGTCGGGCGGGGGGCCGTCCAACAGGGCCTCAGCCCTGCCCCGGGCGCCCTTCCACGCGGCGAGCGCCCTCGCGGGCACACCGGCAATTTCGGGACAGCGTTACCGTAGCGGCCTGCATTGAACGCGGCTGCTACTTTCAATGGTTCCGCTCCAAGTTGCTCAATGATCCCTGGCGACGGGCTCGTGGGAGCATGCACGAGCGCGTCGGGGATGACGAAGGCCGTTTTCCCAGGCGCCGTTTTCCCAGGCCTTTCACCGATGCCGCCGGCGCGGCATCCGGGGGAGGAGGCCGGGGCAGGAGGCCGGGGCAGGAGGGATGTCGATGAACGGACCCAGGTGGCTGATACGGTCGGCGCTGTGCCCGGTGCTCTGCGCTTTCGCCCTGGTCGGCCCCGTCTGCGGGGCCGAGGCGCCGCCGTCCGACAGCCCGTCGCAGGCGGTCGAGCAGGACGAGCTGATCGACGACGAGGCGATGACCGTCCTGACGCGCATGGCCGACACGCTCGCCCAGGCCCAGCGCTTCACCGTGACCATCCGGGCCAGTTACGACGTGGTTCAGGACACGGGGGAGAAGATCACGTTCGGCGAGCGACGCGCCCTCACCCTGAACCGTCCCGATGGCCTGCGGGTCGAAGCGCAGGAAAGCGACGGGAAGCGGTCGCTGGTGACGTTCGACGGAAAAGCGATCTCCGTGTTCAACGCGGACGAGAATGTCTATGCCCAGATCGAACGGGCCGGCACCATTGATGACGCCGTGCGCTATCTGGTCCAGGATCTTCGGGTGCGGTTGCCGCTCGCGCTGCTGCTGGTCAGCACGCTGCCGGATGAACTGGAGCAACGCCTTCAGTCGCTCGACTATGTGGAGCGGGACACGCTCACGGCGGTGCCGACCGATCATCTGGCGGGGCGCACCGAGGATGTCGACTTCCAGATCTGGATCGCCACCGAAGGTCCGCCTCTGCCGCAGCGCGTGACCATCACCTACAAGGCCGACGAGGGCGAGCCGCAATACCGGGCCGACTTCTCCGATTGGAACCTCAACCCGGACGTCCAGCCGGCGCAGCTCGCCTTCCACCCTCCGGACGGCGCGGAACGCATCCCGGTCATGATCCGTGTCCGCCGGACCGCGCCCGGCAGTTCGGAAGGAGCGCCGAAATGAACAGGTTGTCGTCACGGCCATCGTCACGGCCATCGTCACGGATCGCCTTTTCCATCGCCGCATCCCTGCTGCTGGTGGCCGGATCGGTCGCGGATGCCTATGCCCGCGGCGGTGGTCGAGGTGGCGGTGGCGGTGGTGGTGGTGGCCGAGCGGGCGGAGGGGGCTTCGCCCGGTCCGGTCCGGCGGCGGGGGGCGGCTTCTCCGCTCAACGATCAACGGCGGGACGATCCACCGCAGGAGTGGGGGCCCGTCAGGCGGGCGCCACCCAGCGGTCGGGCGAGCGGATGGCCTCCGCGCAGACGGCGTCGCGGCAGACCGGCGCTACGGAGCGTTCCGCGCAGCGCGCCGAGACGAAGCAGACGCGCACGGAAGGCCGGGCCGACACGCGCGCTTCGGGCCAGCAGGAGCGGACCGAACGGCAGGGGCAGCGCCAGCAGGGACAGACCGAACGCACGGAAGCCCGCCAGCAAGGCCAGACCGAACGCACGGAATCGCGGGCCTACGCGGCGCAGAACATCGCCAACGACTGGGACGGCCATCACTATGACGACAATGACGACGATTGGGGCTGGGCTCTTGCGGGCGCGGCGGTCGGTGCGACCGCCGGTTACATCGCCGGCGCCGCCACGGCGGGCCCCAATTACGTGACGGTGCTTCCCTGCACGCCCACCGTCGTGCCGTACAGCGGCGTCAGTTACTACGGCTGCGGCGGAACCTGGTACAACCGCAGCTATGTGGACGGAAACGTCACCTACGTCACCGTCACACCGCCTCCCGGATACTGACCGTTCCGGGCGTGGTCTCCGGGAGTGGACCTCTTGGCGCGGACCTCTTGGCGCGGGCATGGCGCGCCGCCGAGAACGTCGCGAACAACCGCCGCAGCGGCGACGGTCTGCGCGCAGGATCGTGGTTCATGCGCCAGGGACGGTATCACCGCGCTTAAAATGCCAGCCGCATCGCAGAACGACAACGGCTGGCCGGGCTTCGGCTGGCCGGGCTCCGCGACCGTCCTTCGCCGGGTCGTCGGCGATGCCCGTGACGAGGACGCGCCTGTCATCCGCTGGGATCAGCGGCATGGCGATAACGTCCTCGTCAGCGCACGATCCGTCAGCGCACGATCGCCGCAGGTCATTGAGTCCCGCTTCGCTGGGTGGACCCCTGCTGGACGCCGCGCTGGTAGGCCGAGGCCTCGGTCCGCTTGTGATAGTCGTAGAGCAGGCCGCCGGCCAAGCCGGCGCCCGCGCCGATGGCCGCTCCCATGCCGGCGTTGCCGGCTATGGCGCCGATCAGCGCCCCACCGGCGGCACCTCCGGTCGTGCCGGTGAGCGCGCGCTGCTGGGTCGGTGACATGTCGGCGCAAGCCGCAAGGGGAAGCGCGACGACGGCGACGCGGAGGAATCGTGTGAGTTTCATGGTCTTTCCCATCCTGGTTGGCCATCGATCGAAGACCGTGGTCCGCAGCGGAGGAATCGGATACCGGCGGGATCAGGCGCTGCAGGGGTAGCGCTGGGACAGGAAGCGGAACAGCCCCTCCACCGGCGGCGTGTCCATCTGCCTGGGGTTCTGCTTTGCCCAGGTGACGAAAGCGGAAACGGCGTCATTGCGCGACGGCGGCGGAGTCGGCGCGCACACCAGCTGGCGCTTGCCTTCGGCGGCCGCCACGACCTGATGGTACTGATAGGCGCCGACGGCGAAGCCGTGGCAGAAGTGGAGCGCCGCGATGCCGGTCGGATCGTTTGGCGTGGCTTCGCACAGCCGCACAAGGTCGCCCGTGGTGCGGACCTGAAAATTGGTTTCCGTGGGGGTCGGCCCCATCTGCGCGTTGGCGGCGGTGATCACCGTCGCCGATAGGGCAACGGCCAGAGCGACCTTGGTTCGGTGTTTCATGGTTTGCTCCCAGCGCTTTTCATGGATGGTTCTTCATGGACGGGGAGGCGACTTTCCCCGACGAACCGGCCGGCCCGACACGCCATCGATGGCACGCAGTATCGATGGCACGCAGTCAACGGGCAGCCGATCGGATGGACAGGGTGCAGAGTTCGGAGAAAAATTTAACTCGCAAGACGGTGTGCTTTGGAAGGTAGCATTCCTCCAAGCCAAAGCGCAGTCATGCTACGGTAACGCCTGCCGTATCGGTCATGTGAAGAAGGCTGTCTTCTGCCCGGAACCCCGATGAACGGTCAGAATGGACGCCCCTTACGGGGCTCCGTATCTCTTCAAAAAAGAATGAAGAAAGGTATATTTAAGCGAGTCATTTCAAGAAATGATGCTTTTAATCTTCGCTGAATTGAATTTCATACATGGAAAATCGGCAGCCGGGATCTGTCCTGAAAGACGGCGTTGCCACCCTGTTTTGGGCATGAGCCACCAAGGAAGCGTGGTTTGATACGGTAACAAGGCCAACAGTTGCATGCTTCAACGCGGCGGGTGGTCTGGTGCAGGCTTTTCTGCGTCTAAGCCGACGCCCCGGCCCCACGGGTCTTGCGATGGGGCTCTTGCGATGGGGCGTTATCCGCGCCGCCGGCGTTGCCGCGCCTTCGCGCATGCAAAGAAACCGGTCGGCACAGCAAACGCACAGCCGGCACAAGAGCGTACAGCCAGAGAGGACATGTGATGAAGACTCGGCGGGAACGTCCCCCGATTGAACAGCAGCCTCTGGCGGCCTGGTTTTCCGCCTGGACTGCGGCATTCCCCTCTCTCGGCCCCTTTCTTACCCCCTTCACCGAACCCGCAGGGGACGGGGCCGCAGCAAATCCGGCAGGGGCAAAACCGGCAGGGACAAAACCAGTTGGAGAGACGGCGGCCGGGAAAGGCGCGGATGGTTGGCCAACGCCGACTTTCCCCAACCCGCTCGACGTCCCCAACCCGTTCCAGGACGCCTTCGACTACGGCGTCGATGCCATGCAGCGTTGGGTCCTGTTCCTGGATGTTCTGCGGCGCCGCGGCGACCAGTTCATGGACCATGCGGATAAAGGAAAGCCGCCCGTCCTGACCTTTCCGTATGAGGTCGCGATGGAAGGGCAGAAGTTGAAGCGGCCGTGCAATTACATGCTGCTTCGCATCCTGCCGGACCCTGCCGTCGGCACGGACCCGTCCAAGCGTCCGTTCGTGATCGTCGATCCGCGCGCCGGTCACGGGCCGGGGATCGGCGGCTTCAAGCCGGACAGTCAGATCGGCACCGTTCTGCGCGCCGGCCACCCCTGCTACTTCATCGGTTTCCACCCTGAACCGGTGCCGGGCCAGACCCTGGCCGACGTGGGTGAGGCCGAGGCCTTCTTCATCGAGCATGTCGGAAAACTGCACGACGGCGCGGGCGGCAAGCCGTGCGTCATCGGCAATTGCCAGGCGGGCTGGGCGGTGATGGCGCTGAGCGCGGTCCGGCCCGACCTGATGGGGCCGATCATCGTCGCGGGCTCCCCGCTGTCCTACTGGGCCGGCGTGAAGGGGCGGAACCCGCTGCGCTACCTCGGCGGGCTGTATGGTGGCGCCTGGCTCGCCGCCCTGGCCAGCGATCTCGGCAACGGCCGTTTCGACGGGGCGCATCTGGTCGGCAATTTCGAGAAGCTGGACCCGGCCAACACCTATTGGAAGAAGGCGTACAACCTGTACGCCCATATCGACACGGAAGCGGACCGGTACCTTGAGTTCGAAAAGTGGTGGAGCGGCTTCTTCCTGCTGAATGGCGAGGAGATCGAGGCCATCACCGACGAGCTGTTCGTCGGCAACAAGATGACCAGCGGCGGCATCGTCCGGAACGGGCGCCGGCTGGATTTGCGGAACATCCGCTCGCCCATCCTCGTCTTCGCGTCCTTCGGCGACAACATCACGCCGCCGCAACAGGCGCTGGGCTGGATCCTCGATCTCTACAGCGACGACGAGGACATCCGGGCCCACGAGCAGACCATCGTCTACAACCTCCATCACGACATCGGGCACCTGGGCATCTTCGTGTCCGGCCGCGTCGCCCGGAAGGAAACGTCGGAGTTCGTCGAGAACATCGACTTCATCGACCTGCTGCCACCCGGTCTTTACGAGATGATCCTTCAGCCGAAGGACCCGAACGTTCCCGGCGCCGATCTGGTCGCGGGCGACTATGTGACGCGGTTCGAGCCCCGCACGCTCGACGACATCCGCGGGCTTGGCGGCAACACGCCGGAGGACGACCGGCGCTTCGCCACGGTGGCCCGCATCTCGGACATCAACAAGGGCCTGTACGCCACCTTCGCGCGGCCCTCCATCCAGGCCGCCGTCAACGAGCCCTTCGCCGAATGGCTGCGCATGATGAACCCGGCGCGCAGCCAGTATTACCTGTTCTCGCACCTCAACCCCTTCATGGCGCCGGTCGGACCCATGGCCGATTGGGTGCGCGAACACCGCCGCCCGGCGAGCCCGGACAACCCGTTCCTGAACGCACAGAACCGTGCTTCGGACGAGATCGTGCAGGGGCTCGACCGTTGGCGGGACATGCGGGACGGTGCCGTCGAGCGCCTGTTCATGGGCCTCTACAACGCGCCGCTTCTTCAGGCTCTGGTCGGGCTGGCCGCGCCGGGCGGGGAAGCGCGGCCACCGCACGTCCGCGACGAGGCGTTCGAAGCCCTGTTCGAGAAGCGGATGGCCGAAATCATGGCCCGTGTGGAGGAAGGCGGGGTGCGGGAGGCGCTGTTCCGCGTCCTGATCCACGCACGGCGCGGCGAAGGCGCCATCGACGAGCGCGCCTTCCAGATGCTGCGGAAAATCCGCGAGGAGCAGCCTAACGCCCAGCACCTGTCCGTGGACGCCGCCCGCGCGGTCTTCCGCGAACAGGTCTTCCTGATGCTGATGGACGAGGACGCGGCGATGAGCGCGCTGCCCAAGCTCCTGCCCGGCGAGAAGGAGCGCAAGGAGGTGATGGCGCTGGCGGAACGGGTTCTGGAGGCCTCCGGACCGCTGACCCCCGACCAGCGCGCCCGCCTGCGGCAGGTGGACGCTCTTCTGCAGGACAAGGAGGAGCGGATCGAGGCCGAGCGCGAGCCGCCCCTGCGCGTGCTGCCCGGGGCCGGCGGATCGTCGCTGGCCAAGGCCGCCTCCGACATCAGCAGGACGGATACGCAGCGCAGGGTGATGCGCACCGCGAAGGCCAAGTGAAGCCGGCACCGGGGCGCGAGGCTGGCAAGAAACCGCCGACAGGAAAGGTTGCCAGGAAACGTGGCCAGGAAACGCTGACAGGAAACAAGGGGAACGCGTCATGAGCAACATGGACCAGACCAGGGCGACCGCGGCCGTCCCCAACATCGGTGACGACCTGATCACGCCCGACGAACTCCGCAAGCTCACCGAGCAGCACGAGATGGCGCTGCTCCAGGAAGCCCTGGAGCGGGAAAAGAAGCACATGAAGGAACAGGACACCGTCCGCGAAGCCTTCATGAACCAGCACATCCGCCCCGACGCCAAGGAGCGGTTCACCCGCGCGGTGCGCGACGCCGCGTCGCGCGGCGTGAAGGAAATTCAGGTGGCCCGCTTCCCGAGCAGCTACTGCACCGACGGTGGCCGGGCGATCAACAATTTCGAGCCGGACTGGCCGAATTCCCTGACCGGCTTCGCCCGCGAGGCCTACGAGGTCTTCGACAAGAATTTGAGGGCCAAGGGCTACAAGCTGCGGGCGCAGATCCTGGACTATCCCGGCGGAATGCCGGGGGACGTCGGTCTCTATCTGCGCTGGTGAGGAGGGCGCGTCATGGCCGGCAGCCAGCCATCGTCCCCGCATCGGCATGAAAAGTACGAACGGCTGGTCGCCGCCTGCCGCGACATCCCCCCCGTCCCGACGGCGGTGGCGCATCCCTGCGACGCCTCCTCCCTGGGCGGCGCCGTCGATGCGGCCCGCCAGGGCTTCATCACCCCGATCCTGATCGGTCCAGCCGCGCGCATCCGGGCCGTGGCGGCTGAGACCGGCCTCGACATCGCCCCGTACGAGATCGTGGACGTGCCGCACAGCCACGCCGCCGCCGCCATGGCGGTGGAACTGGTGCGGCAGGGTCGTGCCCAGCTTCTCATGAAGGGAAGTCTGCACACGGACGAACTGCTCCGTGAGGTGGCGAGGAAGGACAGCGGGCTGCGGACGGAACGGCGCATCAGCCACGTCTTCATCATGGATGTGCCGACCTACGCCAAGCCGCTGTTCATCACCGACGCCGCGGTGAACATCGCGCCGACCCTGGAGGACAAGCGCGACATCATCCAGAACGCCATCGATCTGGCGCGGGCGCTGGGGAACCCCCAGCCGAAGGTGGCGATCCTGTCGGCGGTCGAGACCATCACCCCGAAAATCCCGTCCACCGTGGAGGCCGGCGCGCTGTGCAAGATGGCCGACCGCGGACAGATCACCGGCGGCCTGCTGGACGGGCCGCTGGCGCTCGACAACGCCATCAGCCCGGAAGCGGTGAGGATCAAGGGCATCGCCTCCCCGGTCGCCGGGCAGGCCGACATTCTCGTCGTGCCGGATCTGGAGGCTGGCAACATGCTCGCCAAGAACCTGACCTTCCTGGCGAACGCCGATGCCGCCGGCATCGTGCTGGGGGCGCGGGTGCCCATCGTGCTGACCAGCCGGGCCGACAGCGTCATGACGCGCATGGCCTCCTGCGCCGTGGCGGCGCTGTACGCGCACCGGCAGCGGATCGAGCAGCCGGTGAAGGGGTGAGGTCGCCATGACCGAGACGATCCTGGTCATCAACGCCGGCTCCTCCAGCATCAAGTTCCAGCTGTTCGATGCGGCGGACGGGACGCTGCCGGTGCGCCTGCGCGGCCAGATCGAGGGGATCGGCACGACGCCCCGGCTGCTCGTCCAGGGCGGCAGCGTTCCATTACCGGCCGAATCCGGCGACGGGGTTCCCGGCGCGCTGGCCTTTCTCGGCGCGTGGCTGCGGCAGCGGCTGGGCGGCGCCATGCCGGTGGCGGTCGGGCATCGGGTGGTTCACGGCGGACCGGCCTACGACACCCATGTGGCGGTGGACGACGCGGTGATCGGGACGCTGGAACGCTATGTCCCGCTCGCCCCGCTCCACCAGCCGAACAATCTGGCGCCGATCCGGGCGATCCGGAAGCTCACGCCGGAGATGCTTCAGGTGGCCTGCTTCGACACGGCCTTTCACCGGCACCATTCCGAACTGGCCGACCGCTACGCCATCCCGGACGCCCTCTTCCGGGAAGGTGTGCGGCGCTACGGCTTTCACGGCCTGAGCTACGAATACATCGCCGGGCGCCTGCCGGACCTCGCTCCCGGGATCGCCGGCGGGCGGGTCGTCGTCGCGCATCTCGGCAGCGGGGCCAGCATGTGCGCCATCCGGGACGGGCGCAGCGTGGACAGCACCATGGGCTTCACCGCGCTGGACGGGTTGCCGATGGGGACCCGGCCGGGGCAGCTGGACCCCGGCGTGGTCCTGTATCTGTTGGACAAGGGCATGGACGCCCGCGCCATCGAACGGCTGCTTTACCATGACTGCGGCCTGAAGGGCCTGTCCGGCATCAGCAACGACGTCCGCGACCTGCTGGCCAGCGCCGACCCGCGCGCCAGGCTCGCGCTGGATTGCTTCGTCTACCGGGCGAGCCTCGCCATCGGGGCGCTGGCCGCCGCCATGGGGGGCATCGACGGGCTCGTGTTCACGGCCGGCATCGGCGAACGGGCGCCGGCCATCCGCAAGGCCATCGCGGAGCGGGCGCGCTGGCTCGGCCTCGACCTCGACGAGGCGGCCAACGATGCGAACGCGCTGTGCATCACGACGCCGGACAGCCGGGTCAAGGGCTGTGTCATCCCGACCGACGAGGAGCGGATGATCGCGCATCACACCCGCGACATCCTCCGCCGCCACCGCCCTGCGTGACACGGTCCCGAGAAGGAGAGAGGCGCCATGTCTTGGCTATCCGGGTTTGGGCCTTCCAGATCGGCAATCGTCGCCGCCCTTCTGCTTCTCGGCTGCGAGCAACCGGCGCCGCCACCGGCCGAGGCGACGCTGATCCGCGTGCTGCCGGTGCAGGTGAGCCAGTTCGACCGCACCGCCGCGCTGACCGGGGAAATCCAGGCCCGTCACGAGAGCAACCTCGGCTTCCGCGTCAGCGGCAAGGTGGTCGAGCGGCTGGTGGACGTGGGGCAGACGGTCACCTCCGGCCAACTGCTGGCGCGGCTGGACAACCAGGACCAGACCAACGCCGTGAGGTCCGCCGAATCCGACCTGGGGGCGGCGCAGGCCGCCGTCGAGCAGAGCCGGACGCAGGAGGAGCGCCAGCGCTCCCTGCTCGCCAACGGCTTCACCACGCGGGTCCAGTACGACAACGCCCAGAAGCGCTACCAGCAGGCGCAGGCCGAGTTGAATTCCGCCGAGGCACAGCTGCGCTCGGCACAGGACACGCTGTCCTACACCGAACTGCGGGCCGACCGTGACGGGGTCATCACGGCGAAGGCGGCGGAGCCCGGACAGGTGGTCGCCGTCGGCCAGACGGTGCTGCGGCTGGCCGACCCGAATGAGCGGGAAGCGGTCTTCCAGGTGCCGGGCGCCAGCATCCGGCTGGAAGGACGGGAGGGCCTGCCGCCGGTCGAGGTGCGGCTCGTCAACGATGCGAAGACCGTCACCGAAGGCACGATCCGCGAGGTGTCTCCGGGGGTCGATCCGGTGACCCGGACCTACACCGTGAAGGTCTCCCTGCCCAACGCCCCCGACGCCTTCCTGCTGGGTTCCTCCGTTGTCGGGCGGGCCAAGCTGCCGGCGCGGCCGGTGGTCAATCTGCCGTCCTCGGCCCTGTTCCAGACGGGGAACGGGGAGCCGGCGGTCTGGGTCGTGGCGCGGCCGGCCGACACGGTGAGCCTGCGCCCCGTGTCCGTCCTGCAATACGACACCGGCACGGTCACCGTCTCCAGCGGCCTCGACAACGGCGAACTGGTGGTGGTCGGCGGAGTCCAGAAGCTGCGGCCGGACCAGAAGGTCACCATCAAGCAGGGGAGCGGCGCATGACCCGAATCGCGCGGCCGACCACGCGGCCTCCAACCATGCGGCCTCCAACCATGCGGCCTCCAACCATGCGGCCCCCAACCATGCGGCCGCCCGCGAACCCGCTTCTCGTCGTGCTGCTGGCCCTGGCTCTGGCACCGGCGCTGGCGGCCTGTCAGCCGCAGGGCGGCCATCACGCCGACGCGACGCCGGTGATCCGCCCGGTGCGGACCGTCACCGTGGAGCCGGTGACCTTCCGGATGGGCGGCTCCGCCACCGGAACCATCGAGGCGCGGGCCGACGCCGACCTTGGCTTCCGCATCGCCGGAAAGCTGATCGAGCGCAAGGTCGATGTGGGCAGTCTGGTCAAGGCCGGCGACGTGCTCGCGCGGCTGGACGACCAGGACCAGCGCAACGCGCTGCGGACCGCCGAGGCGAACCTCGCCTCCGCCAAGGCCGATCAGGTGCAGGCGCGCAACGAGGAGGCCCGCAAGCGGGAACTGCTGGCCAACGGCAACGCCCCCCAGGCGCAGTACGACGCGGCGCTGCTGGCGATGCGCACCGCCGACGCCAAGGTCGTCGCCACGCAGGCGGCGCTGCAGTCGGCCCGCGACCGGGTCGGCTACACGGAACTGCGGGCGGACCGGGACGGCGTGGTGACCGCCACCGGGGCCGAGCCGGGACAGGTGGTCGAAGCCGGCCAGATGGTGGCGCGCGTCGCCCAGCCGGAGGAGCGCGAGGCCGTCTTCAACGTCGCCGAAGCCGGCATCCGGGCGGCGCCGAAGGACCCGGTGATCGAGGTCTCGCTGGCCGGCGCGCCGGACATCGTGGCGGTGGGCCGCGTTCGCGAAATCTCGCCCCAGGCCGATCCCGTCACCCGGACCCACACCGTCCGGATCGCGCTGGACAACCCGCCCGAGGCCCTGCGCCTCGGCGCGACCGTCGTCGGGCGCCTGAAGCAGCCGCCCGTCCCGGTGGTCGAGCTGCCGGCAACGGCGCTGTTCGAGGAGGCGGGGCGGAGCTTCGTCTGGGTCGTCGACCCGAAGGCCCAGATCGTCCGGCGCCAGCCGGTCGTGATCCGGGCCAGGGAAAGCGACGGCCCGGTCATCGTCACCGAGGGCCTGACCCGTGGCGACGTCGTGGTCACCGCGGGGGTGCACAGCCTGACCGAAGGCCAGCGGGTCCGGTTCAACCAGAAAATCGAAACGGCGGCTGCACCATGACCGGCTTCAATCTCTCCGAGTGGGCTCTGCGCCACCGCTCCTTCGTCTGGTACCTGATCATCTCGCTGACGCTGGCCGGCGGCATGGCCTACATGCGCCTCGGCCGCGAGGAGGACCCGGCCTTCACGATCAAGACCATGGTGGTCCAGGCCAACTGGCCCGGCGCCACCATCGAGGAAACCATGAAGCTGGTGACCGACCCGATCGAGAAGAAGCTGGAGGAGATCCCCTATCTCGACTACGTCAAGAGCTACACCAAGCCCGGCATCTCGGTCGTCTACGTCAACCTGAAGGACTACACGCCGGCCGAGGCGGTGCCCGACCTGTGGTATCAGGTCCGCAAGAAGATCGCCGACATGAAGCCCACCCTGCCGCAGGGCGTGCAGGGGCCTGCCTTCAACGACGAATTCGGCGACACCTTCGGCACGGTCTACGCCTTCACCGCCGACGGCTTCAGCTACCGCGAGCTGAAGGACTACGCGGAGACCGCGCGGGCCGAGCTGATGCGCGTGCCGGACGTCGGCAAGATCCAGTTCGTCGGCGTCCAGAACGAGCGGATCTATCTCGACTTCTCGACGCGCAAGCTGGCCGCGATGGGGATCGACCGCGAGGAGGTCATCGCCGAGCTTCAGGCGCAGAACGCCGTGGCCCCGGCCGGCGTGGTGCAGGCGGGCGACGAGAAGATCTCGGTCCGGGTCAGCGGCGCCTTCACGTCGGAGGACAGCCTGCGCGCCATCAGCCTGCGCGCCAACGACAAGTTCTACCGGTTGGCCGATCTGGCGGACATCCGGCGCGGCTACGCCGACCCGCCGTCGCCGCTGTTCCGCTACAACGGGCAGCCGGCCATCGGGATGATCATCTCCATGGCGGCCGGCGGCAACGTGCTGACGTTCGGCGAGGGCATCCACCAGCGGATGCGGCAGGTCGAGGCGAACCTGCCGGTGGGCATCGGCGTCCATCTCGTCGCCAACCAGTCGGTGGTGGTGGAGGAGTCGGTCGCCGGCTTCACCAAGGCGCTGAAGGAAGCGGTCGTCATCGTCCTGGTGGTCAGCTTCATCAGCCTGGGCCTGCGCGCCGGGCTGGTGGTGGCGACCTCCATCCCCCTGGTGCTGGCGATGACCTTCATCGGCATGGAATTCTTCGACATCACGCTCCAGCGCATCTCGCTGGGCGCCTTGATCATCGCGCTCGGCCTGCTGGTGGATGACGCGATGATCACCGTGGAGATGATGATCACCAAGCTGGAGGAAGGTTTCAGCCTGGATAAGGCGGCGACCTTCGCCTACACCTCCACGGCCTTTCCCATGCTGACCGGCACGCTGATCACCGTGGCCGGCTTCATCCCCATCGGCTTCGCCCAGGGCGGTGCGGCGGAATACTGCTTCACGCTGTTCGCCGTGGTGGCGATGGCGCTGCTGTTCTCCTGGATCGTGGCGGTCCTGTTCGCGCCCCTCATCGGGGTGAACGTGCTGCCCAAGACCATGAAAACGAAGCATGGCGGCGAACCGGGGCGCCTGATGCGGACGTTCCGGAGCAGTCTGCGCCTGGCCATGCGGGCGCGCTATCTGGTGATCGTCGCCACGCTGCTGCTGTTCGGCCTGTCGGTCTTCGGACTGCGCTTCGTCCAGCAGCAGTTCTTCCCCGCCTCCGACCGCCCGGAACTGCTGGTCAATCTGACCTTGCCGCAGACGGCCTCGATCCGGGCGACCGAGGAGGTGGTGGATCGCTTCGAGAAGGTGCTGGCGGGAGACCCGGACGTCGAGCATTGGAGCTTCTACATCGGCCAGGGCGCCGTGCGCTTCTACCTGCCGCTCGACGTGCAGCTGGCCAACGACTACTTCGCGCAGGCCGTGGTGGTGACCAAGGGCTACAAGGTCCGCGAGGCCGTCCGCGCGCGGCTGGAGAAGGTGCTGAACGAGGACTTCTCCGATCTGAACACGCGGGTCAGCCCGCTGGAGATGGGGCCGCCGGTCGGCTGGCCGATCCAGTACCGCGTCTCCGGACCCGACGTGGGCGAGGTGCGGGCCATCGCCGCGCGGATGGCCGACACCATCGGCACCAACCCCTACACGCTGCTGGTCAACTACGACTGGAACGAGCCGTCGAAGGTGGTGCGGGTCGATGTCGACCAGGACAAGGCCCGCCTGCTGGGGATCAGCTCCAAGTCGCTCAACCAGGCGCTGAACGCCACGGTGTCGGGCGCCGCCTTCACGCAGGTGCGCGACGACATCTACCTGATCGACGTGGTCGCCCAGGCGACCAACGCGGAGCGCAGCTCCATCGAGACGCTGCGCAACCTCCAGATCGCCATCCCGGACGGCCGCACCGTGCCGCTGGGCGAGGTCGCGACCATGCGCTACGACCTGGAGCAGCCGGTGGTCTGGCGGCGGACGCGCCTGCCGACCATCACCGTCCAGGCCGATCTGGTCCCCCCGTTGCAGGCCGCGACGGTGGTGCAGCAGCTGGCCCCGGCGGTGGACGAGCTGCGGCGCAGCCTGCCGCCTGGCTATTCCATCGAAGCGGGCGGCACGGTGGAGAACAGCGCCAAGGGCATGGCCTCGATCACCGCCGTCTTCCCGATCATGATCTTCGTCATGCTGACCATCCTCATGATCCAGCTTCAAAGCTTCCAGAAGCTGTTCCTGGTCATCAGCGTGGCGCCGCTCGGCCTGATCGGCGTCGTCGCGGCGCTGCTGCCGACCGGCACGCCGCTGGGCTTCGTCGCCATTCTGGGCGTGGTCGCGCTGATCGGCATGATCGTCCGCAACTCGGTCATCATGATCGCCCAGATCGACGAGCATCTGGAGGCCGGGGAGCATCCCTGGGACGCCGTCATCAACGCCACCATGCACCGCGTGAGACCGATCCTGCTGACGGCGGCGGCGGCCAGCCTGGGCATGATTCCCATCGCGCCGGAGGTCTTCTGGGGTCCCATGGCCTACGCGATCATCGGCGGCCTGATCGTGGCGACGCTGCTGACGCTGTTCTTCCTGCCGGCGCTTTACGTCGCCTGGTTCCGGATCCGGGAACCGGCGGCGGAGGAACGCGCCAAGCCCCGGTATGACGAGGCCATGCACCCGCCGGGCCCGGCGCCGACAAAGGGGGTGACGAGCGGTGTGTGACCACCCGTCGATCCGCCCACTGACGCGGCGCGCCTCCGGGGGCATCTCCGTCGGCGCCGGATGAGCGGGAGCATCAGCGAACGGTCCAGCGAGGGAGGGGGACATGCCTGACCGGGGTGAACGGCTGGAAGGCGGTCGGACCGCCGAGCATGTGCGGCTCGATCAGGCGCGCGAACAGGGCGTCCCCTGGAAGACGTGGGGCCCCTATCTCAGCGAGCGGCAATGGGGCACCGTGCGCGAGGACTACAGCGAAAACGGCGACGCCTGGAGCCACGTCCCGCACGACCACGCCCGCTCGCGCGCCTACCGGTGGGGGGAGGATGGCCTGGCCGGCATCTCCGACGACCGCCAGAGGCTCTGCTTCGCGCTGGCGCTGTGGAACGGGCGCGACCCCATCCTCAAGGAACGGCTGTTCGGGCTGACCAACGGCGAAGGCAACCATGGCGAGGATGTGAAGGAATACTATTACTACCTCGACAGCACGCCGACCCACTCGTACATGAAGTATCTCTACAAATATCCCCAGGCGGCCTTTCCCTACAACAATCTGGTCGAGACGAACCGCCGGCGGAGCCGCCGGGAACTGGAATACGAACTGATCGATACCGGCGTGTTCGACCAGGATCGTTATTTCGACGTCTTCGTGGAATACGCCAAGGCGTCGCCCGAACACATTCTGATCGAGATCACCGTTCACAACCGTGGGCCGGAGACGGCGGACCTGCACGTCCTGCCGACGCTGTGGTGGCGCGACCAGTGGTCACGAGACGACGGGTCCGAGGATACCGCGCGCAAACCCACGCTCCGCGAAGCCGTACGGGGTCGCACCATCGCCGCCTTCCATCCCGAGGAGGGGGAGAAGGCCCTGCATTGCGACGGCGATCCGGCGCTGCTGTTCACCGGGAACGAGACCAACCGACAGCGCCTGTTCGGCGTTCCGAACCGCACCCCCTACGTCAAGGACGGGATCGACGCCTGCGTCGTGCGTGGGCAGACGGAAGCGGTGAACCCGGACAAGACCGGCACCAAGGCAGCCGCCCACTATCGCCTGACCCTCGCCCCCGGCGGGAGCCGCACCGTCCGCCTGCGCCTGGAGGCGGGCGGCACGGCCGGCGGGGGGATGCCGGGAGACGATGTCTTCGGCGCCGCCTTCACCGACCTGTTCGACGCCCGCCGCCGGGAGGCCGACGCGTTCTACGCATCCATCACCCCGTCGCCGTTCAGCGCGGACGAGGCCCTGGTGTTCCGTCAGGCCCTGGCGGGCATGCTGTGGAGCAAGCAATACTACGAATACGACGTCGGCAGCTGGCTGAAGCAGCACGGAGCGAACCCGTTCGCGGCGGCCCGCCGGATCGGCCCGCGCAACAGCCAGTGGCACCACATGCACAACGCCGACATCGTGTCGATGCCGGACAAGTGGGAGTATCCCTGGTACGCGGCCTGGGATCTGGCCTTCCACGTGCTCGCCCTGACGCTGGTCGATCCCGACTTCGGCAAGCAGCAGCTGGAGCTGATGCTGCGCGAACGCTACCTGCACCCCAACGGGCAAATTCCCGCCTACGAATGGAATTTCGGCGACGTGAACCCGCCGGTCCACGCCTGGGCGACCATCTTCACCTACCGATTGCTGAAGCCGCGGGACGACGAGGCGGACCGCCGCTGGCTTGAGCAGACCTTCCACAAGCTGCTCCTGAACTTCACCTGGTGGGTCAACCGCAAGGACCGCGAGGGGAGGAACGTCTTCGAAGGCGGCTTCCTCGGGCTCGACAACATCGGCGTGTTCGACCGCAGCGCGCCGTTGCCGACCGGCGGCTGTTTGGAGCAGGCGGACGGCACGGCCTGGATGGCGCTGTTCTCCCTGAACATGCTGGAAATCGCGGCGGAACTGACGAAGATCGACCCGGTCCATGCCGACATGGCCGTCAAGTTCGCGGAGCACTTCCTGTGGATCGCGTCGGCGATGACCCGCATCGGCGACGACACGGGCATGTGGGACGAGGAGGACGGCTTCTTCTACGACGTGCTGCGCCTGCCCGACGGACGGGCGGAGCGTCTGAAGGTCCGATCCCTGGTGGGCCTGCTGCCGCTGTGCGCCGTTTGCGTCTTCGATGGTGAGGTCCTGGCCAAGCACCCGGACGTCGCCCGGCGCTTCCAGTCCTTCCTGGCCGATCGCCCGGAGTTGTTGGGGGCCATGCACGACCCGCGACAGGTCGGGGTCGACGGCCGCCGGCTTGGCGCCATCCTGAACGAAGGCCGCCTGCGCCGGGTTCTGACGCGCATGTTGGACGAACGGGAGTTCCTCAGCCCCTACGGCATCCGGTCGATTTCCCGGCATCACGCCGACCACCCCTACGTCTTTGCCGTGGGCGGCCAGGAATTCCGCGTTCCCTACCTGCCGGCGGAGTCCGACAGCGGCATGTTCGGCGGCAACTCGAACTGGCGCGGGCCGATCTGGATGCCGATCAACGCGCTGATCGTTCGCGGGCTTCTCCAATACTACGCCTACTTCGGGAACGGCTTCCTCATCGAATGCCCGACCGGGTCGGGGACCATGATGAACCTCTATGAGGTCGCCCGGGAGATATCGCGGCGCCTGGAGGGCATCTTCCTGCGCGATGAACACGGCAATCGGCCGGTGTTCGGCGGCGCTTGGAAGTTCCAGCAGGACCAGCACTGGAAGGATCACATCCTCTTCTACGAGTACTTCCACGGCGATATCGGCGCCGGCATGGGGGCCAGTCACCAGACCGGCTGGACCGGGGTGGTCGCCCGCCTCATGCATGTCTTCGCGACGACCACGGCGGACGGTTTCCTCGACAACGCGAAGGGAGCCCACGCCGACAAGGCCGTCCACGAGCAGCAGGTGTGAGATCGCACGGCCGCTTCTGCCGTCATGTCCGGTTCACCATGCGCGCGCAGCAGCGGAGTCCCTGTCCGATGAGCTTTTGCCGATGAACTTCTGCAAGACCGGCAAGGCTGTTTGGACCATCGCGCCCTGAAGGGGTCACAAGCCATGGCGGATTTTATTCACGACCGGTTCATGCCGCACGCCGACGCCGCGGAGTCCCCGGAGCGGCACGAGATGAGCTATGTCCGCAAGGCGCTCGTGCTGTCCATGATGCTGATCCTGCTGATCGGCTGTTTCGTCGTGTTGCGGCCCTTCATCGCGGCGATCCTCTGGGCGATCATCCTGTCCTTCAGCACCTGGCCGCTGCACCGGCGCATCGAGCACGCGCTCGGCGGCCGCACAACGCTGGCGGCGGCGATCATGACGCTGATGATCATGGCGGTTCTCGTCGGGCCTCTCGTCGCGCTTGGGATAAAGCTGTCGGAAAATGTCTTCCGGGTCTTCGAAGCGGTTCACGCGGCCATGGACCGGGGGCTTCCCCCCTTGCCGGACTGGCTGGTCGGTCTCCCGATCCTCGGGGACCGCCTGCAGGAGATCTGGAGCGTGCTGTTGAGCGGCGAGTCCAATCTGCGCGCGACGCTCCAGCCCCATTTCGGCCAGATCCGCGATTGGGCCCTTGCAAGCGGTGGGCATCTTCTCTCGGGGACGTCACTGATCGCGCTGAGCGTCCTGATCGCCTTCTTCCTCTATCGGGACGGCCGCACCGCCGTGCACCGGCTGCGCAGCATCGTCGGACGGATCGCCGGTGCCCGTGCGCGGCAATCCCTCGATGTTGCCGCCGATACGATCAACGGGGTCGTCCATGGCGTGCTCGGCACCGCGCTGGTGCAAGCCATCGCCGCCACCCTGGGCTATTGGATCGCGGGGCTTCCCGGCGCCCTGCTCCTCGGTTTCATCACCTTCTTCCTGACGCTGGTGCCGATGGGGCCGGCGCTGATCTGGTTGCCCGCCGCGCTCTGGCTGGCCAGCCAGGGCCGCACCGGCATGGCGATCTTTCTGGTGGCCTGGGTCGGCGTGCTGGTCGGCAGCCTCGACAACATCCTGCGCCCGATCCTGATCGGGAGAAGCAGCGATCTTCCCTTCATCATCATTTTCCTGGGCATCGTCGGCGGTCTCGTCGCTTTCGGCCTGATCGGCATTTTTCTCGGCCCGACGCTGCTGGCCGTGGCGTACGGCCTCATTCGGGAATGGAGCGGGGGAAACGAGCCAGGCGACGCCGTGGCGGAGTAGGCGCCCGCAGCCGAAGCGTTCGATCGCTGTGCTGCCGTTCGGACGCCATGACGACGCGACGCTGCAGGGCGCTCGGAAAACGGTGTCAGACCGAGACCGGCCACGGCGAAGCGACTTCCGTCCGCGGCACCGGAACGGGCGAACTGACCAGGGATGGGAGCCTCGACTTGAAATCTGCGTCCGTCAAAGCGACGAGATCCAGATCAAGGCTCATCGCCGGTCACTTTTCAGTGGCCTGTCAGATCGAAGCGCGTCGCCTTCGCCACGCGGATCATGGGCGCCGGACATGGTGCCTGCATCGGTGAGGCTGATGGCCCCGGCCTGACCGAAGATCGGCGACAAGGCCGGAAGGATCGCCACCTCATGCCCCAGGGCGGCAAGTTCCGCCATCGCGGCCTCGCCCAGGGACGCCTCGACCTTGAGGCTGTCGCGGCTGTCGGAAAAGGTCCTTCCCAGAAGGAAGCGGGACTGGGCGAGCGCCTCCTCGGGCGTCATGCCGTGATCGATCAAGCCGGTGAGCAGCACGGCAAGGGTCTGCGGCTGGCCGTCCGCACCCTGTGTGCCGTAGAGAAGGTGGGGTTCCCCGTTCTTGAGGGCGATGCCGGGGTTCAGGGTGTAGAAGGGCCGCTTGCCGGGCTTGATCGCGTTGCGGCCGCTGGGAACGGTTGAGAACGCCGCGCCACGGTTTTGCCAGAGGACGCCGGTGTCGCCGACCAGGACACCGCTGCCCCAATCGAAATAGGTGCTCTGCAGGACACTCGCGCAACGCCCCTGCTCGTCGGTTGCGGCGAAGAAGACCGTGTCGCCATGGCGGTAGGGATGGGGCCAGGCCAGGGCGCGCGCCGTGTCAATGGCCTCGGCCTTCCCGGCCAGACGCTGCGGGTCGAGAAAATCCCAGGGTGGTGGCTCGGAACCATCGGGGTCGGCGATGAGCGGCCGATCCAGGAAGGCCAGCTTCACCGCCTCGACCAGCAGGTGGTAACGGAGCGGGCTTGCGGGGGGCAGGGCCGCCAGATCGAAGTGGGAGAGGATGCCCATGATCGCCAGCGTGGAAAGGCCTTGCGTCGGCGCCGGCGGGGCCAGCAGGGTCAGCCCGCGGTAGTCCAAGCCGACGGGAGCCTCCTCCCGCGTCCGGGTCGCCGCCAGATCCGCGGCCCCCAGAGGAGAGCCCGCGGCGGCCAACCCCTCGGCCAGTTGCCGTCCGAGCCGCCCGTCATAGAAGGACCGGTAGCCGTCCTCGGCCAGCAGGGAGAGGCTGCGGGCGAGACCGGGCTGCTTGAAGAGTTCACCGGGGACGGCGCTGAAATGATCCGCGAAGCGTCCCCAGTGCGGGATCTCGTCGCGCCGGAAATCGAACCAGAAATGTTGCGAGCGGGCGGGGATGTAGCCGTCCCGGGCCAGGGCGATGGCGGGAGCGATGAGGTCGGCGAAGGGTCGGGCGCCGCCCCATTGATCCGCGCTGTAGGCCAGCGCACGACCCCAGCTGTCGACCGCGCAGGCCGAGGTGACGGTCGAGGCGGGGCCGCGCAGGGGGATCGCGGCATCATAGGCGGGAAGACGGCCCGCCGCCTGTCCGATGCCGAGGAAACAGCGCTGCCGTCCCTGCCGGTCCGCCACCAGCCAGATGGCATCGCCGCCGATCCCGCAGAAATGCGGCATGACGACGGACAGGCTGGCGGCGATGGCGACCGCCGCTTCGATGGCGGTGCCGCCCCTCGCCAGGACGGCGGCCCCGACCTCGGATGCCAGGGGATGCGGGCTGGTGACCATTCCCGGCCGGGCGACGTTCATCTGTTCCCCCATGCGCAAAGCCCGGCCGCTGGTCCGACCGGGCTGTCTTCGGCGATCAGTTGGCCTTGTAGGCGAGCTTGCGGTCGGCCAACTGCGGCAGGAACTGGCGGGTGAAGACCTGTTCCGGCTTGGGCGTGGCGGTCAGCTGATAGCCTTCGACCATGATGCCGATCGAGCGGGCGAGACGCGCGTCGTCCACATCGCCAAGGCCGATCCGGTCGACTTCGGGCGACAGGATGAGCTGCTCGTAGGAGAACTTCATGCGGGCGCGCTCAAGCTCTTCCTTGGCCAGATTGTCATAGGCAAGGACCGCCTTCACCCCGGCCTCGGCATCCGCGCCGATCTCCACCGCCGCCTTGTTGACCGCGCGGACGAGGCCGGCGACGGCGTCCGGTTTCTCCTTGATCAGCTTCTGGGAGACCATCATGCCGTTGGAATAGAGGTCGAGGCCGAATTCGCCGAACAGCAGCCAGTTGTAGTCCTTGGCGGGGTCCTGACGGTTGTTGATCAGGTTGAACCAGCTGGTGATGTTGAAGACCAGGGCGCCGTCGATGTCGCCCTTGATCAGCATCGGCTCCTGCAGGTTCGGCCCCATGTTCTCGATGGCGACCTTGGTCATATCGACCTTGTTGAGCGTGCCGAGCACGGTGACGAGGCGGGTGGTCGGGGTGCCCTGGGCGCCGCCCAGCTTCTTGCCGACGAGATCGGCGGGCTTGGTGATGTTGGTCGTCTTCTTCGAGACGATCGCGAAGGGCGGCTTGTTCCAGAGCTGATAGACCATGACCGGCACCTCGCCGGGGCGGGTCGCCGCGTTCTGGATGATCGCGTTGATGTCGCCGAAGCCGGCGTCGTAGGCACCCGACATGATGCGGGTCACGGTGGCCGCCGACCCTTCGCCCTGGTCGATGGTGACATTCAGCCCTTCGGCCTTGAAGTAGCCCTTCTGCTGCGCCAGCAGGAAGGGAGCGTCGGAGCCCTGGGTCTTCCAGCCGAGCGTGAACTTGATGTTGGTTTCGGCCAACGCCGGCCCGCTCAGACAAAGACCGAGAGCAAGCGTCGAGAAAAGCTTTTTCAACATGGTAGGCTCCGTTTCGGGGTGACGGTTCAGGCGGAAGCAAAGCCCTGCCGACGGGAGGCCCAGCCGGTGACGCGCGCCTCGACAAGCGAGAAGGCGACGTAGAGCAGGATGCCGAGGGCGGCGAGCAGGAAGAGGCCGGCGAAGACCAGCGGCACATCGAAGTTCGAGGAGGCCGTCATCATCACGTTGCCGATGCCCTTGTTGGAGGCGACGGTTTCCGACAGCACGCTGCCGACGAAGGCGAAGGTGACGGCGATCTTCAGCGAGGCGAAGAAGAAGGGCATGGTGCGGGGCAGCCCGACGTTCCAGAGGATGTCGAGCTTGCTGGCCCCGAGCGACTTCAGGACGTCCTCCAGTTCCGGTTCGGTCGTGGCGAGGCCGGTCGCGATGTTGACGACGATCGGGAAGAAGCACATCGCCAGAGCGGTGAGGATGGCCGGCGTCGCGCCCGATCCGAACCACAGCACGAAGATCGGCACCACGGCGACCTTGGGGATCGAGGAAAAGCCGATCAGCAGGGGATAGACCGTGTCGTAGGCGGTGCGGGAGACGCCGATGGCCGCCCCGATGACCACCCCGACGGTGACGCCCAGGATGAAGCCGATCATCGTGGTCCAGAGGGTCTGCAGCACATGGGGCCAGAGGATGCCGAGGCGGTCGACCAGCGTCGCGAAGACCTGGCTCGGCCGGGGGAGGACCAGATCGGAGACCTGGAGGGCGAGGCAGAGGAATTCCCAGGCCGCGAAGAAGCCGAGGATGAGGATGGCCGCCCAGAGGCGACGGCGCAGTTCGTAGCTCATGGCTCAGGCTCCGCGGATGGCGGTGTCGGTGCGCGCGTCGATGATGAGGTCGCGCAGGCGCTGGTTGAGGGCGACGAAATCGGAATCGAAGGTCATCTGGATCGTGCGCGGGCGGGGGAAATCGACGGCGCTGTCATCGATGATGCGGCCGGGGCGGGCGCTCATCACGCAGACGCGCGAGGCGAGGAAACCCGCTTCCTTCAGGTCGTGGGTGATGAGCAGGACGGTGGGTTTGCGCTTCAGCCACAGGGACTGCATCGTCCCCCACAGCTCCTCGCGCGTGAACTGATCGAGGGCGCCGAACGGCTCGTCGAGCAGCAGCAGGCTCGGTTCATGGACGAGGGCGCGGCAGAGGTTCGCGCGCTGCAGCATCCCGCCCGACAGCTGCCAGGGATAATGGCCGGCGAACTTGTCGAGCCCGACATCGGCCAGCAGGGCATGCACCCGGTCGCGATACTCCGTCTTGCGCTTGGCGCGGTAGTCGGAGCGGAAGGGCCGCACGATCTTCAGCGGCAGCATGACGTTCCGCTCGATGGTGAGCCAGGGCAGCATGGTCGGATTCTGGAAGGCCATGCCGATGCGCAGGGCCTTGGCCCCCACCTCGCGCCCGCCGACGAGGACGGCCCCCTGGGTCGGATGCAGCAGGCCGGCCGTCAGCCGCAGGATCGTGGACTTCCCGCAGCCCGACGGGCCGACCAGGGCGACAAATTCGCCTTCGGCGATCCGAAGGTTCGTCTCCTGCAGGGCTGCGACGGCCTTCCCCGGCTTGCCGAACGAAACGGCGGCCTGCGAAAGCTCGACGGCGATGGAAGAGCGGCCTTGCTGGATGGCTTGGGATGGGGACATGCGGCGCACCTCGTGACGGACTGATGAACTGTATGCAACAGGTGCGCCAACTTCCGGCACGAGCCGCACTCCAGGTCAGGGGTGACGGGCTTTTGGCGAGAAAAAGTGTGTACAATTTTTGTATGCACCTCATTTGTGCAGGGTGGTGAGGCGGTTGCATTCAAATGCGGCACTTGGCGAGTTGAATTCCCGCCTGACCTCCCTTATGCAGAGCGGAGTGGGAGAGGGCGGTGATGGCCGAGGAAAAGCGTTCGAGGAAAACCGGAGGCGACCGTGTCGCGGTGATCTGCACGGCCTTGCGGCGCGCGATCATCGAGCGGGCGCTTTCGCCGGGAGACCGGCTGCCGGAGGATTCGCTGGGCGAGCGCTTCGGCGTCAGCCGGACCATCGCCCGCAGCGCGCTCGGGCAGTTGGCGGCGGAAGGCCTCGTCGATCTGCGCCGGAACCGCATCGCCGTGGTCGCCGTGCCGTCCTTCGAGGATGCGCGGGACATCTTCGACATCCGGGTCGATCTCGAGCGTCAGGTCGTCCGGCATCTGGCCGGCAAGCTGACCGAGGCCCAGGTGAAGCAGTTGAAAGCCATCGTCGAAGCCGAACATCAGGCCCGGCATGGCGCCGAGGGGATTTCGATCCGCCTTGCGACGGAATTCCATGTCCGGCTGGCGGAAATGACCGGCAAGCCCGTTCTGATCCGCTATGTGACGGAGATCTGCTACCGCGCGGGGTTGTCGCTGGCGGTCTTCAGCCGGCCCCATTCGTCCGAATGCGCGGTGAATGAGCATCTGGAACTGATCGAGGCGATCCGGACCGGCCCCGCCGACAAGGCCTGCGCCCTCATGGATGAGCATTTGGAGGCCGTAGCCTCCCGCGCGCTGCTGCAAAGCTCGGGCGCCAGGAGCCGCGACCTCATGGATATCCTGGCGCCCTACACCGAGTAAGAGCGCCAGGATATCCAGGTCGGCGGGTCGGGTCGGCGGATCAGGTCAGCGGGCGCAGGAGGGGTCGAGGATCCATTCGGCGCTGTCGTTCCAGACATCGGTTTCGACGATCAGCCCGTCCCGCACCACGAAGCGGTCGACATAGCGGTTGTTGTCGAAGGGCGTGCCGTCCGGCCAGGCGCCGTACAGGTAGCCGAGGCTGTAGACGATGGTTTCCGTCTCGCCCGGCACCACGTCATAGCGCTCGATCCGCTTCTTCACCCATTTGTAGCGGGCGGCGTTGAAGCCGGTCGGCCCGCTCGGCGTATCGAAAACGCGATGCCCGGTGAAGCGGCAGATGAAGCCCGGGGCCACATGTTTCGCCGCGCGCACGGGATCGGGCGCCATGGAGGCATCCAGATAATCCTTCACGGCCTGCAGATCGCGTTCGGTCATCTCGCTCATTGGGAACTCCGCAAGTGTGGTCACGATGGCATCGAAAGTGCATACGATTTATGCATGCAAATGTCACGCCGGATCTGAGATGACGCAGAACCAGATTTTCGACCTTCTCTTGCGCAACGCCCGCCTGAGGGGAGGGCAAGGCCTGCAGGATATCGCGGTCAGGCAAGGTAGGATCGCCGCCATCGGCCCTGCCTTGGCCGCCACGGCCGTCGTGGAGGAGGACGCCGGCGGGCGTCTCGTCCTGCCGGGGCTGGTCGATACGCACATCCATCTCGACAAATCCTGCCTGCTCTGCCGGTGCCGCGATGCCGGCGGCGGACTGAAGGGGGCAATCGCCGCGGTTTCCCGCCTGAAAAGGGATTTCACGATCGAGGATGTCTACGAGCGCGGCGCCCGCACCCTGGAGCGCGCGATCACGCAGGGCACCATGCACATGCGGTCCCATGTGGAACTCGATCCGCTGGTTGGCCTGCGCAGTTTCGAGGCGATGAAGCGGCTCAAGCGGGATTACGCCTTCGCCATCGATCTGTCGATCTGCGTCTTCCCGCAGGAGGGGATGACCCATGACCCGGCGGTCGAACGGCTGCTGGCCCAGGCCTTGGCGGAGGGGGCGGACCTCCTGGGCGGCTGTCCTTACACCGATGCCGACCCTTCGCTGCAGATGGAACGGATCTTCGCGCTGGCGGTGGCGCACGACGTCGATCTCGATTTTCATCTGGATTTCGATCTCGATCCCAGCTGGTCCCATCTCGAGGAGATCTGCCGGCGGACGATGGCGGCGGGCTGGCAGGGGCGGGTCACCGTCGGCCATGCCACCAAGCTCGCGGCCATCGATGATGCCGCGCTGGGGCGGATGATCGCTCTCCTGGCCGATGCCGGCGTGGGGGTTACGGCCCTGCCCGCGACGGATCTCTATCTCAACGGGCGCGATGTCAACCATCGGGCGCCGCGCGGGGTGGCGCCGGTTCATCGGCTGGCGGAAGGCGGCGTTGGCGTTTCGGTCGCGACCAACAATGTCCTGAATCCCTTCACGCCCTTTGGCGACGGCTCGCTGCTCCGCATGGGCAACCTCTATGCGAACCTCATGCATCTGGGGCCTGAGAGCTTCGGCGACTGCCTCGATATGATCTCGACCGGGGCCGCCCGACTGATGCGGATCGCGGACTATGGCATCGCGGTCGGCGGACAGGCGGACATGATCGTGCTCGATGCCGATGACGAGACCGACGCCTTCGGCGGAATAGCCGTGCCCCTCATGGGGTTCAAGCGCGGCCGCAAGAGCTTTGTTCGACCGGCGGCAACGCTGGTGAGGTAGCGGGCGCCCCAGCGACCGATCGGCAGGCCGTTTTGCGTGTGAAGCCCGCTTTCGCACCGGGCAATGCGGCTGTTCGCAGGGAAGGGCTCGACCACGCATGACGGCCTGTTGCCGCCGCTCGACCCGGTTGGCGCTTCCCCGCCATCCCAGCCGGCAGGCTGGCCGTTGCGGACAAATTCCTTTGCCTGTCGGCGCGTTGGCGGGGCCTTCATCGATCGCCGCAGCCGCTCGATGAGGGCGTTGTCCATTCAGCGGCCCCGCCCGCCGATCGCCACCCGAATGCCGGCCGCGGTCAGCAGGCCGGTGAAGCGCCCGCTGGTGAACGGACGGACCTGACCGGCGTCTGGTGCACCCCATGCTTGGCAGCCAACGGCGGCATCGTCAGTTCGCCCCGGATCGCCTCCAGCGCCGCCTGCGCCTTGAACTCCGCCGGAAACCGTACGTTTTTCCCGGCATGGGGTCCGTCCTGCATCCTGGGCGGACGAGGCTCATCCATCCGTCCGGGAGGCGGGGAGCATCGCAGCGGCATCATCCGGGATCGGCCGCAGGAAAACAAAATTTCGCCGGACCGTCATGACAACGTTGTCATCTAAACAAAACGGCGATATGATAACGTTGTCATTAGCGTTCATCGCCTTGCCCACATCTGGCTGGTCAGGATTGCCCCATGAGCCTGTTTCTCGATGCCCTGCTCGACAGCAGTTTAGACGACAGCATCCGGGGGGTGCCGCCCGGAGCGGCGCCGCTGCGGCTGCGTGATGTCGGCGCCCAGGGCTGGCGGCCGGCCGCGGGCGACATGGCGCTTCCGGTGCTGACGCTCGACGAGGACGCCTTCGCCGCCAACCGGGACCTGATCTTCGCCTACGCGCGCCGTCACGGCGTGGCGCTGGCCCCGCATGCCAAGACGCCGATGGCCCCGCAGATCGCCGCCGGCCTCGTGGAGGCCGGCGCCTGGGGCGCCACCGTCGCCAACCTGCAGCAGACGGCCGTCCTGCTGCGCGCCGGAGTCACCCGGCTGATCCTCGCCAACGAGATCGGTGGCCGGGCCAGCGGCGAGCGGCTGGGCGCGCTGCTCGCCGCATACCCCGACGCCGACCTGCGCGCCTTCGCCGACTCCCCCGCCGTGGTCGAGGCGCTCGCCGCCGCGGCGCGTGCCGCCGGCCGGCCCCCCGAACGCCCGCTGTCCGTCCTGGTCGAGGTCGGCGCCGGTCGCGCCGGCGCCCGCGACCGGGCGGCGGTGGACGCGATCCTCGCCGCAGTCGTCCGGCATCCCGGCCTGCTGGTCCTCGACGGCGTCGCCACCTACGAAGGGGCGGTCGCCACCGCCGATCCGGCCGAAACCGCCGCCAACATCGCCGCCCTGATGCGGCGCACGGCGGAGGCCTTCGCGCTGGTGCGCGCGCTGGCGCCGGAGCGGCCGCTGCTGCTCACCGCGGGCGGTTCCGCCTTCTTCGACATGGTGGTGACCGGTCTGGCGCCGGTCGCCGAAGCCGATGGCAACGCCACGCTGGTGCTGCGCAGCGGCGCCATCTTCTTCCACGACCACGGCGTCTACGAACGCGCGCTCGGCGCTCTCGACGCCCGGCAGGGCTTCGCCTGCGGCGGCGCCACGGCGGCCGATTTCCGCCCGGCCCTGCGCCTGTGGGCGGAGGTTCTGACCCGGCCGGAGCCGGAACTGGCCATCTGCGGCTTCGGCATGCGCGACGCCTCCTTCGACCAGGGCCTGCCCCGGCCGCTGCGGGTCCACCGCGACGGCGCCGCGCTCTCCGCGGAGGGGCTGCGGGTGACCCGGCTGAACGACCAGCACGCCTTCGTCGCCGTGCCGGGCGGCCATGATCTCGCCGGCCCCGATCTCGCGGTTGGCGACATCGTGGAGTTCGGGATCTCGCACCCCTGCACCTGCATCGACCGCTGGCGGGTGCTGTTCGGCCTCGGCGCCGACGGACGGGTCCGCAGCGCCTACCGCACCTTCTTCGGCTGATCCAAGGCGCCCAGACACGCCATGCAGACATTGAATTTCCAGCAGCTCCTGCGCTACCAGGACCAGCTGATCGACGGCACGCTGCACACGCTGCTGCTGACCCTGGTCGCCGCGGTGATCGGCACCGCCATCGGCGTAGCCGGTGCGGCGGCGGTGCGCGGCGGGCCGCGCCCGGTGCGCTGGGCGATCCGCGGCTATGTCGAGTTGATCCGCAACACGCCGTCGCTGATCCAGCTGTTCGTGGTCTTCTTCGTGCTGCCGGGCTTCGGGCTGCGGATGGGAGCCTTCGAAGCGGCGGCGATCGCGCTCGGCCTCTATTTCGGCGCCTACTGCACCGAGATCGTCCGCGCTGGGCTCGACGCCATTCCCGGCAGCCAGGTCGAGGCCGGGCAGTGCCTGGGGCTCACCCGCTGGCAGGTGTTCCGCCATGTCGTGCTGCCGCCTGCCCTGCGCAGCGTCTATCCCGCCTTCACCAGCCAGTTCGTCCTGCTGCTGCTCGGCACCTCGCTCGCCTCGCAGATCTCGGCGGAGGAGCTGTTCCACACCGGCGGCTTCATCGAGACGCGCACCTACCGCAGCTTCGAGGTCTATGCCGTGATCTGCGGCATCTACTTCGCCCTGGTGATGACCTTCAAACTGCTGTTCGCCGCGGTGGGGCGCCTCGCCTTCCGCTGGCCGGTGCGGCGCTGACGGAGACACCGGCCATGCGTTCCTTTTCCCTCGCCGACTTCCTGTCGCTGCTCAGCGCGCTGCAATGGACGGGCGTCCTCGTCCTCATCGCGCTCGCCTTCGGCGCCCCGCTGGCGCTGGCGCTCGCCCTGATGCGGACCAGCGCCCGCCGCGCGCTGCGCTGGACCGCCACCGCCTTCCTCCAGCTCGTCCAGGGCGTCCCGCTGCTCGGCCTGCTGATGTTCTTCTACTTCGGCATGCCGGTCTTCCTCGGGGTGGAGATGTCGCCGCTGGTCGCCGTCGGCATCGCCATGACCGTCTACACCGCCTCCTTCCTCGGCGAGATCTGGCGCGGCGGCATCGAGGCGGTGAAGCACGAGCAGTGGGAGGCCGCCGCCTGCCTCGGCCTGTCGACCTGGCACCAGTTCCGCTACGTCATCGCGCCGCAGGCCTTCCGCATGGCGCTGCCGCCAACCGTCGGCTTCCTCGTCCAGCTGATCAAGGGCACGTCGCTGGCCTCCATCGTCGGCTTCGTGGAACTCGCCCGCGCCGGTCAGCTGGTCAGCGCCGCCACCTTCCAGCCCCTGCTGGTCTACTCGATCGTCGCGGCGATCTACTTCGCCGCCTGCCTGCCCCTCACCCTGTGGGCGCGTTCCCTGGAGGCCCGTCTCAATGGCGCTCGTTGACATCAAGAACGTTACCAAGAGCTACGGTTCCATCGAGGTGCTCAAGGGTGTTTCGCTCAGCATCGACGAGGGCGAGATCGTCACCATCATCGGCAAGTCGGGCTCCGGCAAATCGACCCTGCTGCGCTGCATCAACGCGCTGGAGCGCATCGACGGCGGCGAGATCACGGTGGAGGGCCAGCCGGTGCGCACCGACATGCCAAACCTGCGCGGCTTCCGCCAGCGCGTCGGCATCGTCTTCCAGGCCTTCAACCTGTTCCCGCACATGACGGTGGAGCGCAACATCACGCTGGCCCCGGTCCTCAACAAGCGGATCGCCAAGGCGGAGGGCCGGGCGCTGGCGATGGACGTGCTGGCCCGCGTCGGGCTGGCCGACAAGATCGACGCCTATCCGGCCCAGCTCTCCGGCGGGCAGCAGCAGCGCGTCGCCATCGCCCGCTGCCTCGCCATGGGGCCGCACCTGATGCTGTTCGACGAGGTGACCTCGGCCCTCGACCCGGAGCTGGTCGGCGAGGTTCTCAAGGTGATGGAGGACATGGCGCGCCAGGGCATGACGATGGTCCTGGTCACCCACGAGATGGGCTTCGCCCGCAACGTCGCCTCCAAGATCGTCTTCATGCACCAGGGCCGCGTCTGGGAGGAGGGGCCGCCGGCGGAACTCTTCGCCAATCCCCGCACCCCCGAACTGCGGAGCTTCATCGCCTCCGCGCGCTGAGCCACCACCGGTCCCCTTTTCACCGAGCCCCTTAAGGGCCGGACAACGACCAGAACAGAGGAGCAATGTCGTGAGACTCTTCCGGACCCTCGCCGCCGCCGTGGCGGTCTGCGCCACCGTCGCCCTGTCCTCCGCCGCCCTGCCGTCCGCCGCGCAGGCGGATGCCCTGAAGAGCGCCCTGTCGGCCGGCAAGCTGCGCGTCGGCGTGCTGATGGACGCCGCCCCCTGGGGCTTCAAGGACGCCAAGGGCGAGGCCGCCGGCCTCGACATCGACCTTGCCAAGCTGATGGCCGCCGACATGGGCGTGAAGCTGGAGCTGGTCCAGGTGACCGGCGCCAACCGCATCCCCAGCCTGCTCGCCAACAAGGTGGACGTGCTGATCGCCGCCGCCGGCGCGACGCCGGAGCGCGCCCAGCAGGTGGCCTTCTCCCAGCCCTACGCCGCGGTCAATCTCGGCGTCTACGGGGCGAAGGCGATGGCCACCGCCACCGACCCGGCCGAGTTGAAGGGCCACAGCATCGGCGTCGCCAAGGGCTCGACGCTGGACATCTGGCTGACCGACAACGCCCCCGGCGCCAAGCTGGTCCGCTTCGAGGACACCCCCGGCGCCATCGCCGCCTATCTGGCCGGCCAGGTCGAGACCTTCGCCGAGAACAGCGCCATCGCGCTGAAGGTGTCCGAGGACAATCCCGGCAAGGATGTCGAGCTGAAGTTCCTGATCCGCCAGTCGCCGGCCCATGTGGTCGTCCGCCACGGCGAACAGGACATGGTCAACTGGATCAACACCTTCCTGTTCTACAACCGCCTGAACGGCAAGCTGAGCGCCCTTCAGATGAAGTGGTTCAAGGAAAAGCAGACGCTTCCGCAGATGTAATCCGCCGTTCGGCATCGCAAGAGAGGTTTCATTCGATGATCACGAGGTTCCAGGTCGGTTCGCGCATGAGCCAGGCCGTCGTCTGCCAGGGCATGGTCCACATCGCCGGCCAGGTCGCCAACAACCGCAAGGGGTCGATCGCGGAGCAGACCCGGGACGTGCTGGCGAAGATCGACGCCCTGCTGGAGGAAGCCGGCACCGACAAGTCCAAGCTGGTCGCCGTCAACGTCTTCCTGCCGCACATCACCGACTTCGACGCCATGAACGAGGTCTACGACGCCTGGATCGACCCCGCTAACCCGCCGGCCCGCGCCTGCACCGAGGCGCGGCTGGCCGACCCGGACCTGCGCGTCGAGATGACGGCGCTGGCCTCGCTGTAACACCGCCGACGCTCCTGGTTCCGACCCGTCGGGATCAGGAGCCACCGACGCAGCCCGCTTTCCCGGCGAACCGGAGGAGGCGCCGGGCATCCGCTGCCCTGGCAAACGCTGTTAAGGCGCCCCTCCGCCACAAGGTTTTTGGAATGCACACTGGCCTCTACCACGCGCTCGATTTCGCCGCCGACGGCAAGTCGCTGGATTTCCTCAGCATCCCGTTCTCGGTGGACCGTTCCCCCTATTATCAGGTGAAGGTCCCGGTCTGCCGCGTGCGCAACGGGGCTGGTCCGCGCGTGCTGCTGATGGCGGGCAACCATGGCGACGAGTACGAAGGCGAACTGCTGCTGGGCCGCCTGTTCCGCCGGCTCGATCCCGCGCGCATCCGCGGCGAGGTGACGATCCTGCCGGCCACCAACGCGCCGGCGGTGATGGCGGCGCGGCGCCGGTCGCCGCTGGACGAGGGCAATCTCAACCGCGCCTTTCCCGGCGACCCCGCCGGAGCGCCGACCTTCCGGCTGGCGCATTTCCTCGAGCACGAACTGTTTCCGCGCCACGACGTGGTGTTCGACCTCCATTCCGGCGGCACCTCCATGGCCCATCTGCCGTGCGCCCTGATCGAGCGGCAGGGCACGCCCGACCGGTTGGGCCGCGCCCTGGAGCTGATGCGGGCGCTGGGGATGCCCTATGGCTTCGTGGCGGAGAATGGCGCCACGGCGCCGACCTCGATGGCGGCCGCGGCGCGGGCCGGCGTCATCGGCATCAGCGGCGAGTTCGGCGGCGGCGGCACGGTGACGCCGGAGACCATGGCCTACACCGCCCGCGCGATCGACAACCTGCTGATCGCCGTCGGTTTGACCGATGCGCCGGTCCTCTCGGTTTCCGGGCCTGCTCCGGCACCCATGCAATTGCTTCAGCTTGACAGCCACCGGCAGGCGATCTACGCGCTGCGGCGCGGCTGGTTCGAGCCGGCGGTCGACGTCGGGGCGCGGGTCGATGCCGGCGACCTCGCCGGCTGGTTCCACGACCTGACGCGTTTCGACCAGCCGGAGGAGGAACTGCGCTTCCAGGAGGCGGGCATCGTCATCTCGCGGCGCCTGCACAGCGACAGCGAGGCTGGCGACTGCCTGATCCAGGTGGCGCGTCCGGTCGAGGAGGCGGGCGTCCTGACGCGCGCGGCCTGACCGCTGATTGACAACCGCGGATCAACAGACGGGAGACGGGCGGCATGAGTGACACCGGTGCGGCAAGGCGGCCGCCGACCATCGACGACGTCCTCCGCCTCCGGGCAGCGGAACCGTTGCCGTCCAGCGACGGGGGACCGGTCGAGGTGGTGTCCCGCGATGGGGCGGCTCCGCCGCGCATCGTCGAGATCGCCCGGCTTGCCGGGGTCTCGCCGATCACCGTCTCGCGCGCCCTGCGCCATCCGGAAAAGGTGGCCGAGGCCAAGCGCCGCAAGATCCTGGAGATCGTGGAGCGCACCGGCTACGCCACCAACCCCCATGCCCGCGCGCTGAGGTCCGGTCAGTCGAACATCGTCGCCGCCTTCGTCTCGAACCTTCAGAGCCAGCAGTTCTGCCTCGCCGTGCAGGGCTGCGGCGAGGTCCTGGAGCCGCAGGGCTACCAGTTGATGATCGGGCAGACCTCCTACTCCTACGCCAAGGAAACGACGATGATCCAGTCGCTGCGCGAGATGCGCCCGGCGGCGGTCATGTTCACCGGCGTCATCGAGATCGAGGACAACCGGCGGGCCTTGCGGGCGCTGGGAATCCCGATCATGGAGACCTGGGCCTATCCCCGCGACCCGATCGACATGCTGGTCGGCTTCTCGAACATCGACAGCGGCCGCTTGGCGGCCGAGCATTTCGCCGAGCGCGGCTACCGTCGCGTCGGCTTCATCGGCCGCCGCAGCGGCCGCGGCGCCCTTCGCCTCACCGGCTTCCGCGAGGGCGCCCGCGCCGCCGGGCTCGACATCGTCGCCGAACTGTCGGTCGACGGGGTCAGCAGCATGGTCGATGGCCGCCGCGCGCTCGGTGACCTTCTGTCGCGCAACGCGGCGGTCGAGGCGGTGTTCTGCGCCAACGACCTGCTGGCGACCGGTGCATTGCTGGAGGCGCGCCGGCTGGGCATGCGGCTGCCCGACGACATCGCCATTCTCGGCTTCGGCCACAACGACGTCGCCGAAGAACTGCCGCCCGGCCTGACCACCATCGGGATCGACAGCCGCGATCTCGGCCGTCAGGCCGGATCGATGATCCTGCAGCGGATGCGCGGCGAGATGCCGTCGGAACCGACCTGCGCCGTCGAACTGACGCTGACCCGCCGCGGCAGCAGCTGATGAACCGGCCCCGGTCCGGTCGAGGCGTGCCGTCTCCGGGCCGGTCCAGCCGTGGTCCGACGAACTAGCATCAGGCCACGGATGGGTTGACCCGATTAAAATGTTGAAAAGGCTGATTTCATCAGAGCCGGCGTGACCCCATTTCCACAATAAGATTGATCTGGTTCAAGTCATCGCCTTGCGTGTCAACGTTTTTGCGGTGCAATCCCAGCAACGTATTCTTTGTCTTCCGTCACCGGTCGATCACCGTGAAGGGCGTCGCGATGGTTCGTGCGAAAAGCCGGATTCCAATGTCTTTGCCGGGTTGGTGGTGCGAAACGTTGCGGGTTGATCAGGCGGCAAGTCAAAGCGCCTTTGCCCTTCTTAGGGTCCGGACTCATAACCAGTAGGCGACGGTTGCCACGATGTGGACGGCGGCCATGAAGTTGGTGGCGGAGCGGTCGTATCGGGTGGCGATGCGCCGGAAATCCTTGAGGCGTCCGAACATGCGCTCGATGACGTTACGGTTCCGATAAAGGTAGGGAGAGAAGCAGTTTTTCCAGCGCTTGTTGGCGCGTGGCGGGATGTTGGGCGCGGCTCCCGCCTCTTCGATCTTCCGGCGAACAGCGGCACTGTCGTATCCCTTGTCGCCGTGCAGGAGATTGGTGGCGGGCATCCGGTCGAGCAGACGGTCGGCGGCGGTGCAGTCAGCCACCTGACCGCCGGTCAACAGGAAGGCGAGCGGCCGACCGCGCGGATCGCTCAGGGCGTGGATTTTGGTGGTTCTCCCACCTCGGGACCGTCCAATGGCCTGGGCGCGCTCCCCCCTTTCCCGCCACTCGCTGAACGATGGGCGCGGACCGCCGTGGAGTCGATCATCACCTGGGCTGGTGGGCCACCTGCCGCTGCCAACGCATGGAAGATGTCCTCCCACACGCCTTTGGCCGCCCAGCGGACGAAGCGGTTGTAGAGCGTCTTGCGCGGACCGTAGACCGGCGGTGCGTCCGCCCAGCGCCCACCCGACTTCAGCACATGGACGATCCCGCTGATCACACGTCGGTCATCCACGCGCGGCTTGCCTCGGGTATCGCGCGGAAGGTGTGGCTCAAGCCGTCCGAACTGCTCCACCGTCAACCAGAACTGACCGTCGTTCATAACAAAGCCCCTTTCCAGGGCTTTGAATCACAACGATTCCCTTCGGGAAAGGCTCTTTATGGGTCCGGACCCTAGGCTCGACCTGTTTCATCAACGCCTGCTCTCTCTGTGCGACAACCAAGCGGATCCCGGTGCTTTCGACCGCGCCATCACCCGCCTGCTGCCCCTCCCGATGGGCTGGGTTCCGGTCGTTCCTGGACGGCGGTTTGGGCGGACAAACTTTTCCCGCTGGTTTTTAACCGCCCGATTGATGCTCTGCGCAGAACTTGAAAACGAAGGTGGAGGCGTCATCGCTGCCCCGGTCGGTCAGCGTGGCGGCGACGATCCGGCCGCTGCCCGCGTCCAGGCCGATGTGCAGCGCCCGCCAGGAGCGCCGCCTTTTGGTGCTGCGCTTCTCAATCAGCCATTCGGTCGGCCCACACAACTTGCGCAGCCAGAAACCCAAACGGAGGTGGGCCGCTGCCTACGACAGCGATCCCATCCATCAAACAGCCCGGCCTGAGCGCCAACACTTCTGCATGCTCTCCGACCCTGCCAACCCGAACTTGACGGTGCCGTTACGGTTGGTCGCCGTACAGCCGATTGCCCGGATAGCCCTGTACGGGTCCGGCGGCCAGCCCACGGCACAGGAGAGACGCCGACGCCTCCGCGATCTCGCCGATGGTCCAGGCCCCCCCGGGCCGATACCATTTCGTCACCCAGTTTGCAGCACCCAGAACGGAGAAGACGGCGAACTTCGGATCGCAGCGCAGGATGCTGCCATCTGTGACCCCGGTGCGCACGACGTCTTGCAAGCGGCGCTCGAAGGCATCGCGTTTCTCGATCACCACCCGCAACTGGTCGTCGCTGAGCGAGCGCTCTTCCAATATGACGACGCTAAAGCTGTCATCGCCGATGATCGAGATGATGTAGGCAACAAGGCTAAGTCTTAATTGCTCAAGTCCATTCAGGGACGAGTCCGTGCAGATTGTTGCCAACGCTTGGTCGGCTGCTGCCAAATGGCATTGGAAAAGAAGATCCTGCTTATTCTTGACGTAATAATAGAGCGTGGCCTTGGATACCCCCAGAGTCTCGGCGATATCGACCAGAGACGTTCCGTGATAGCCGTTGCGACGGAAAGCAGCGGCGGAGACTTGGTAAAGGACCTCAAGCTTGAGGTTTCTCTGCTGCTCAGGGTTGAGGACAGATTTGTTCCAGCGTGCCATGTCGTCCGTTGCCTCAGCCTTCGCGATGTGTCGCAACCCGCTTCACCAGTGTCCTTCCCTTGGAACACAACCGGGCGTTCCGATCAAGCCCCGATCGACCCTTAAGGCATCGATTCGACTTTCAGGTCGAATAAGCGTCTTGGAGGTTGACACGTCGATCCCTGAATTAGATTATCCACCAAACAATCATGAATTGGGATTGAGGGGAGGACCATGGACAACGCGACGAACAGGTCGCCGCGCGCCAGGGGGGCGCGCTGGGCGCCGTCGGGATTCGAATACCCGTCGCGCAGCGTCGCCCATTCCGCGGCCTATCAGACCGAACGCCTGACCTCGGCCGACGTCGATCCCGCTCTTTACGGCGACCAGTACGAAGCCGGCCTGTTCGGGCTGGACTGCTTCGACTCGATGGTCGCCAGCGGCCTCGACATCGACGGCTACGTGTTCTTCTCGCAGGTCTACCGCCAGTTCCGGCCGTCCAGGGTTGGGGAACCGCTGACCGTGACCGGTTGGGTCCGCGACCTGCACAAGGTGCGAAAGGGCCACAGCGTCACCGAACTCTACCGCCTGACCGACGGCGAAGGCCGCGTCTGCATCGAGACCGAGCTGACCGGCCTCCTCGCCGATCCGCAGGGACAAACGGCGCAGGATGCCGGCGACGCGCCGCCGATGCCGCGGCGGGCCGAGCTTCCGGCCGATGGCTGGACCCTGCTGCGCGAGAAGCAGGTGACGCCCGACAAGGTCCGCGTCTTCTCCCAGGACGTCGGCAACGACATCCACTTCGACGAGGAGTTCGCGCGCCGCCACGGATTCCGCGCCCCGCTGGCCCAGGGGATCATGTCGGCGGTCTGGCTGCTGTCCGTCCTGGCGGACGAACGTCCGCCGGCCGCCTTCGACGTCGAGGTGCGTTACCTGCGCCCGGTCTTCTGGGACTCCCGCTCCAGCCTCTGGGTCCGCCGCTCCACCGACGGTGCCGTTGAGATGGCGCAGAGCCGGAACGACGAGGGCAAGGTCACGGCGGACATGCGGGTGAGGTCGGTGTCCTACGACCCGATGTCCTATGGCCCGGCGCCGTCCCAGGCTCCGGCAGGGGGGTGACGCCATGTCGGCCATCATCGTCCAGCTTGTGGTGTCAGGCCTCCTGCTCGGCGGCATCTACGCGTTGATCTCGATCGGACTGACGCTGATCTTCGGGGTGTCCCGCATCAAGAACTTCGCCCATGGCGACTTCGTCATGGTCGGCATGTACCTGACCTATGTGCTGAACAGCTGGAGCGGTCTGGACTCCTATCTCGTCCTGCTGATCGTGACGCCGCTGATGTTCCTGTTCGGCCTGTTCCTGTCCTGGGCGATCATCCGGCCGATCCAGGGCGCGCCGCAGGTGGCGCAGATCTTCGCCACCGTCGGGCTGGGGCTGGTCCTGCAGAACGTCACGCTGATGATCTTCGGCGGTGATTTCCGCACCACCGCGTCGGTGTTCTCCGGCAAGGTGCTGCGGATCGGCGAGATCGCCCTGCCGGCGCCGCTGCTGATCGCCTTCGCGGTCGCGATGGCGGTGGTCGCCGTCATCTATCTGTTCCTGAAGACGTCCTACACCGGCAAGGCGATGCGCGCCGTCGCGCAGGACCGGCGGTCGGCGTCGCTGATGAGCATCGACGTGAAGGGGATCGACCTGTTCACCTTCGGTCTCGGCACCGCCTGCGCCGGGCTGACCGGTGCCCTGCTGGCGCCGATGTTCCCGGTCTATCCGACGGTCGGCATCAACCTCGTGCTGATCGCCTTCGTGGTGGTCGTGCTCGGCGGTCTGGGCAGCATCGCGGGCGCCCTGATCGGCGGTCTGGCGATCGGCCTGATCGAGACGCTGAGCGGTTTCTTCATCGGCTCCGAGATGCGCCAGATGGCTTATTTTCTCGTCTTCCTGGCCGTGCTTCTGCTCCGTCCCGCCGGGCTGTTCGGTCAGCGCGGCTCCGAAAAACTGGGGGCCTGATCCATGACGCTGACGTCCCTCCTGGCTCCCTACCGGCCGACGCGCAAGGGCCTGCTGCTGTCCCTGGCGATGGTCGCGGCCTTGGTGGCGCTGCCTTTGGTCGCCGCCGATTCCTACACGCTGCACTTCGTCTGGAAGGTCCTGTTCTGGGCGCTGGCCGCTTCCGCCTGGAACATCGCCGGCGGCTACGCCGGGCAATTCTCGCTGGGCCATGCCGCGTTCTTCGGGCTTGGCGCCTACGGATCGACGCTGCTCTACATGCATTTCGGCCTGTCGCCCTGGATCGGCATGTTCGTCGGGGCGGGAGCGGCCGTGGCCTTCGCGACGCTGATCGGCGCGCTGACCCTGCGCCTCCAGGGTCCGTTCTTCGCGCTGGCCTCCATCGCCTTCGCCGAGGTGCTGCGCATCGCCATCGTCAACTGGCGCTCCTTCACCGGCGGGGCGGAAGGGCTGTCCCTGCCGTTCGACCCGAGCTTCGCGAACATGATGTTCTCCGACCGGCTCTGGTACGTCTACATCATGATGGCGGCGCTTCTGATCGTGCTTCTCATCACCTACGTGCTGGAGCGCTCCTGGATCGGCTACGCCCTGGCGGCCATGCGCGAGAACGAGGAGGCGGCCGAGGCGCTTGGCGTCGACACCGTGCGGGCCAAGCTGTTCTCCATCGGTCTGTCGGCCTTCCTCAGCGCCATCGCCGGCACGCTCTACGCCAACTACATCCTGCTGATCGAGCCGTCCACCGTGCTCAGCATCGGCTTCTCGGTGGAGATCGCGCTGATCGCCATCATCGGCGGCATGGGCACCCCGCTCGGCCCCATCCTGGGCGCGGTGCTCATCGTTCCGCTCAGCGAGTATCTCCGCGCGGAGTTCGCCGGCAGCCTTCAGGGCCTGTACCTGCTCGTCTACGGCGCGCTTCTCATCGTGATGGTCATCGCCATGCCACAGGGCCTGATGAGCGCCATCCGCGCGCCACGCGCCACCGCCCGGCGCCTGCGCGGGGCGTTCGGCGGGGCCACCCGTCGCCGTCCGGTCCGCGAGGAGAGCCGCCATGCTTGAAGTCCGGGGCATCAGCAAGCGGTTCGGCGGCCTCCGCGCCGTCAACGACGTCCATCTCACCATCAACAAGGGCGAGATCCTGGGCCTGATCGGTCCCAACGGGGCCGGCAAGACCACGCTGTTCAACTGCATCGCCGGGGCCTTTCCGCCGACGGAGGGGCAGGTCCTGCTGGAGGGCAGGAGCATCACCGGCCTGAAGGCGCACCAGGTCTGCCGCGCCGGGCTGGCCCGCACCTATCAGATCGTGAAGCCGTTCGGCGGGCTCTCGGTGCTCGACAACGTGGTGGTCGGCGCGATCAACCAGACGCACAACATCGCCGAGGCCCGCCGCATCGCCGAGGAGGCTCTGGTCCTGACCGGGCTGGCCGACCGCCGCGACATGCCGGCCGCGAGCCTGCCGCTGCCCGGCCGCAAGCGCCTGGAAATCTCCCGCGCGCTGGCGACCCGGCCGAAGGTGCTGCTGCTGGACGAGGTCATGGCGGGCCTCAACCCGTCCGAGGTGGAGAAGGCCATCCTGCTGATCGAGGCCATCCGCGCGCACGGCGTCAGCATCCTGATCATCGAACATCTGATGCGCGTCATCACGGCGGTCAGCGACCGGATCGTGGTCATGAACCACGGCAGCAAGCTGGCCGAAGGGCTGCCGGCCGAGGTCCTGAACGACAAGGCGGTGATCCAAGCCTATCTGGGGGAGGACTTCGGTGCTCACGGTTAGAAAGCTCGATGCCTTCTATGGCGAGATCCAGACGCTCCACGGAATCGACCTGGACGTCCGGGAAGGCGAGGTGGTCTCGGTCGTCGGCGCCAACGCGGCGGGAAAGACCACGCTGCTGAACGCCATTTCCGGCACGGTCGAACGGTACGGGCGGGTGTCCTTCTTCGACCAGGACATCGGCTCCCTGCCGCCGCACGCGATCGCCCGGCGCGGATTGGTCCAGGTGCCGGAGGGCCGGCGGCTGTTCCCCTTCATGACGGTGCGGGAGAATCTGGAGCTCGGCGCCTTCGCTCCGCACGCCCGCGCCCACCGCGCGGAAAGTCTGGAGAAGGTCTTCGACCTGATGCCCCGGCTGCGGGAGCGCTCCGGCCAGCTCGCCGGGTCGATGAGCGGCGGCGAGCAGCAAATGTGCGCCATCGGCCGCGCGCTGATGGCGAAGCCGCGCGCGATCATGTTCGACGAGCCGACGCTGGGCCTCGCCCCGATCATGGTCGATGTCGTCTTCAAGCTGGTCCGCAGCATCAAGGAGACCGGCATCACCATCCTGCTGGTCGAGCAGAACGTGAAGCATTCGCTCGCCATGTCGGACCGGGGCTATGTGCTGGAGAACGGCCACATCGTCCTGTCCGGTCCGGCGGCCGACCTGCTGACGGACCCGCGCCTGAAGGAAGCCTATCTCGGCGGCTGATCCGCGGGAGGGCAACGGCGCGACGATACAAAACACAAAGGGAGGAAAAACCATCATGAACTTGAAATCCATCCTCGCCGCGGCGGCCATCGCCGCGGCGGCGGCCGGTGCCGCCGTTCCGTCCCAGGCCGCCGATCCGCTGAAGATCGGCGTCCTCTTCCCGCTGTCCGGCCCGATGGCGCTGATCGGCAACGAGGCCTATCAGGCCGCCGAGGTCGCCCGCGACATGATCAACAAGCGCGGCGGCGTGCTCGGCCGACCGGTGACCTACGCCGTCGCCGACGCGCCGGCCCCGACCGCCGCCAACGCCGAGGCGACCCGGCTGATCGTGCGCGAGAAGGTTCCGGTGATCGCCGGCAGCTACGCCAGTTCGCTGGCCCTTGCCGCCAGCGAGGTGGCGGAGCGCGAAGGCGCCCTGTACTGGGAGACCATCGCCGTTGCCGACAAGATCACCCAGCGCAAGTACAAGAACACCATCCGCCTGACCTTCAACGCGTCGATGATGGGCCAGACGGCGGCGGACTTCGCCAAGGACATCGCCGGCAAGCTGGGCAAGGACCCGAAGGATCTGCGCATCGCCGTGATCTCCGAGGATTCGGAGTTCGGCCAGTCGGTCGGCGACGCGGCGGCGAACCAGACGAAGACCCTCGGCATGCAGCTGGTCGCCAACGAGCGCTACAGCCGCACCGTGAACGATCTGTCGTCCCTGGTGCTCAGCCTGAAGGCGGCCAAGCCCGACGCGGTCATCGCGACCTCCTACCTGAACGACGCCGCCCTGTTCTGGCGGCAGGTCCGCGAACTGGACCTCCACATTCCGGCCATGATCGGCATCGGCACCGGCTACGCCCTGCCGGACTTCCTCGCCGCGACGGGCGCCAGCGCCGACGGCATCTTCGACGTGGACGCCCCGGCCTCGCCGAACGTCTCCAACCTGCCGGAGCCGACGCAGAAGCTGTACGCGGAGTTCATCGAAGGCTTCCGCGCCAAGGAGAAGCGCGATCCGGGGCCGCTGGGCCTGATCGCGTTCGGAGGCTTCTGGACGCTGTTCACGGACGTGATCCCGCGCGCCGGCTCGACCGATCTGGCGGCGCTGCGCAAGGCCGCCTACGCCACCGACCTGCCGGACGGCAGTTTGCTGACCGGCGCCGGAGTGAAGCTGAATCAGATCGGCGAGAAGGAAGCGGGGCAGAACACCCGGGCGCTGATCTCGGTCATGCAGTGGCAGGACGGCAAGCTGCAGGTCGTCTGGCCGCAGAGCGCCGCCAACGGCGAGATGCGCAAGGTTCCGCTGCCCAAGTGGAGCGATCGCTGACCGCGCCGGGCCCCCGGCCCGACGGGGCGTCCCCCTCTGCCATCCGTGGGGGAGGGGGCGTTCTCTTTCCCCGACGCCCTTCTTTTCAACGGCTCATCGGATGCCGACAGGACCGTGATGACGCACATGGCCTCTCCCTTCACCGCCACCCCCATCGACCATCTGCGCCACGCCGCCGCGACGGCGCCCGGCGCGCTCATTCGATGGAACGAGCACTCCCTGTCCTACGGGGATCTGCTGGACCGCAGCTTGCGCTGCGCGTCGGCGCTCCGGGGGCTTGGCGTCGGTCCGGGCGACCGGGTCGCCTTCTGGCTGCCGAACGGCATCCCGTATCTCGACCTGTTCTTCGCCTGCCTGCACATCGGCGCGATCACCGTGTCGGTGAACACGCGCTTCCGCCGGGCCGAGGTCGAATCCATCATCAGCCGCACCGGCGCGTCGACGATCATCGTCTGGCCCGGCTTCAAGAACATCCCGTTCCTGACCATGCTGGGCGAACTCGACCCGGCCGCGATGGCGTCGCTTCGTCTGGCGGTCCTGTGCGAGGACGACGGACGCTCTGACCTCCCGCTGCCCGACTTCCCGCTGCCCGGCGTACGGGTGGTCCATCACCGCGATCTGCTGGCCGAAGCGCCCGGGGAAAGCGCCGCGGCACCGGACCTGCCCTGCATCATCTTTCCAACCTCGGGCACCACCGGTCTTCCCAAGTTCGCCCTGCACCGCCAAGGCGCCGTCGCCCAGCACGCCACGCAGGTGGCCGCCGCCTTCGGCTATGACGCCCCCGACGCCCATCTGCTGCAAGCCATCCCGTTCTGCGGCGTGTTCGGCTTCTCGCAGTTCGCCGCCACCGTGGCCGGCGCCGCGTCCGTCACGCTGATGAGCCTGTTCGAGCCGGTGGAGGCCCGCGACCTGATCCGGTCGCGGTCGATCACCCACCTGAACGGACCGGACGACCTTTTCAAGCGCCTGCTCGACGTCTGCCCGGAGGACAAGCCGTTTCCGTCCCTGCGCGACTGCCTGATCGCCTCGTTCAACCCCACCCTGGCCCTGTTACCCGAAGAGGCGGAGCGGCGCGGCGTGCCGATGACCAACGGCTTCGGGATGAGCGAGATCTTTTCGTTCTTCTCACGACAGGCCCCGAACGCCCCGATCGGTCTGCGCAAGCTGTCGGGCGGCCATCCGGTCAATCCCAAGGCGCGGGTGCGGGTGCGTGACACCGCCACCGGGTGCGTCCTCCCGCCGGGCGGGATCGGCAGCCTTGAGATCGCGTCGGACACGCTGTTCTGCGCGTATTTCGGCAATCCCGAAGCGACCCGCGCCGCCTTCACCGAGGACGGCTTCTTCATCACCGGCGATCTGGCGACGATGCGGGTGGATGGCGGCTTCATCTTCAAGGGCCGCAGCGGCGACGTCCTCCGTCTCGGCGGCTTTCTGGTTGATCCTGCGGAGATCGAGGCGGTGCTGCAACGCGACGGCAGCGTGGAGACCGCCGTGGTCGTCGAGGTGGCGACGGAGCGCGGCAACAAGCCCGTGGCCTTCCTGCGCCTGCGCGAGGGCGCCGTTCTCGACGAGACCGCCCTGCGCGAGCGTGTCGGAGCCACACTGGCCGATTTCAAGATTCCGGCGCGTTTCGTCGTGGTGGACCAGTTTCCGACGGCGATGAGCCCCAACGGAGAGAAAATCCAGCGCGGCAAACTGAAGGAGCGGGCGCAGCTGACGTTCTCCGCAGGCGGCTGAAGCGCGGCCCGCATCGCCCCCCGAGATCCAACAATTCTCTTCGTCCCAAAGCAAGGATCCAATCATGGCCGACACTTTCAAGGCCTTCGTGATCGAAGACGTCGACGGCAAGCCCAAGGGCGGCTTCAAGCAACTCACCCTCGCCGACCTGCCGGACAACGACGTGCTGGTCGAGGTCGCCTATTCCACCGTCAACTACAAGGACGGGCTCGCGGTCAGCGGCAAGGGGCGCATCGCCCGCAAGCTGCCGATGGTCGCCGGCATCGATTTGGCGGGGACCGTGGTCGAATCCCGTTCCCCCGCCTGGAAGCCCGGCGACAAGGTGGTCGCCAACGGCTGGGGCATGTCGGAAACGCAGTGGGGCGGCTACACCCGGTTCCAGCGCCTGAAGCCCGAATGGCTGACCCGGTTGCCGGATGCCTTCTCGCTGGAAGAGGCGATGGGCATCGGCACCGCCGGTTACACGGCGGCGCTCTGCGTCGAAGCCCTGGAGACATGGGGCGCGGTCCAGCCGGGCAGCAAGGAGGTTCTGGTCACCGGGGCCGCCGGCGGTGTCGGTTCGGTCGCGGTGGCGCTGCTCGCCAAGCGCGGTTACCCGGTGGTCGCCTCCACCGGCCGGCCGGACACGCATGATTACCTGCGCAGTCTCGGCGCCAGCGGATTCATCGACCGCGCCGCTCTCCAGGAGAAGGGGGCGCCCTTGCAGAAGGAGCGCTGGGCCGGCGGCGTCGACTCGGTGGGCGGTCACACGCTGGTCAACGCGCTGTCGCAGACTGTCTGGGGAGGTGCCATCGCCGCTTGCGGTTTGGCCGGCTCATCCGATCTGCCGGGGACGGTCTTGCCGCACATCCTGCGCAACGTGGCGCTGCTCGGCGTCGATTCCGTCATGGCTCCGCAGGATCGGCGGAACGCCGCCTGGACACGGCTGGCCCGCGATCTGGACAAGGACGCGCTGAAGACGATGTACGAGGTGCAGCCTTTTGAAGCGTTGCCGGGGTTGGCAAGCCGGATCCTGGCCGGCGGGATTCGCGGTCGCGTTGTCATCGACGTTCGCAGCTGAGCGGTTGAGGAAACACCGCCATCTGGTGGTGGCCACCCACTCGCTTCGGGCGGCCACCATATCTCCAAGCCAGCGTCATGCACGGATGGGCGTTCCAGCCGGGCCGTCGAGCGACGGGGGTTGCTCGGCACCAAGGTGTGGGCGTCAGCTTGCTGCAGCGCTGGCGTCGGCATCTCTTCGGTTCGCAACCCCGACTGCCGGCCTTCCTGCCGATCACCATCCCTGCCGATCACCATCGCGACCGGCGAGCCGCCGCTGGAGGATGCTCTGGAACCGACACCGGCGTCCTGTGCTCCGGCTCTGGACGAGCACGTCGAGCACGAAGCCATCCTGGTCGGCGGCGCGCCACAGATACTGTTTCTTGCCGACAGGAATTAGCCGACCTCATAGAGGTCCCACTCGTCCCCGCGCCGCTCTCCAACGCCAACTCGACGGTGCCCGGACAGATGTCCGTCGCCAACCGGACAGATGTCCGTGGCCAAGCTGTCCTTGGCCGCCTGAACAGGCCCCGCCGAGGGGCTCATTTCCGGGCCACGGTGCAGGTGCCGGCAATACTATTGCACAAATTGCCTGTGCGGCAGGGCGCTTGATATATTGCTCCGATTTGGCTGACCAGATCAGAGCGGTTGCGCTCCAGGGAGGATACGCTGATGGAGAACGCCAAAGCGGCGCACATCAACGAATTGGTCCGCGTCTCGGAAGGGATCGCGTCGAAGCGCGACGCCATCATCACCGCATCCTGGCGCCGGTGCGTGGCCGATTACAAGCTGGATCCGACCGTCCGGCGGGAGGCCTACATCCTGCCGCACGAGCGTCTGTGCCTGCACCGCGACGCGATGGACGAATTCCTGCGCATGGCCCGCTTCGGGCTGGAGGCCCTGTATCATCAGGTGGCCGGCATGGGCTACGCCCTGCTGCTGACCGACAGCAACGGCGTCACCGTCGACTTCATCGGCGACCGGGCGTCGGACGACGACCTGCGCCGGACCGGCCTCTATCTCGGCGCGGACTGGAACGAGGGACGGGCCGGCACCTGCGCGGTCGGCACCTGCATCGCCACGGGCGAGGCGTTGACCGTCCACCAGACGGACCATTTCGACGCGACCCACATTCCCCTCACCTGCACGGCGGCTCCGGTGTTCCACAGCGGCGGCGGGCTTGCGGCGGTGCTGGACATCTCCGCGCTCCGTTCGCCGGAGCCCAAGATCAGCCAGTATCTGGCCCTCCAACTGGTCAAGGCCTTCACGCACAAGATCGAAAACGCCAACCTCTACAACAATTTCCGCCGGGAGTGGGTGGTCAAGCTCTCCGCCTCCCAGGAGTTTGCGGAAGTCGATCCGGACTTCGTGATCGCGCTGGACGGCGCCGGGCGGATCATCGGCTTCAATCACCGCGCGTGTCGACTGCTGGCCGGCGAGGGGGAGGACCGGGAGCATCTCATCGGACGGTCCTTCTCCGACCTCTTCGACTGTCAGGTGGACGACCTGGTGCGGTTCGTGCGCTCTCTGCCCACCGACCAGCGCACCCTCCGCCTGCGGCGCAGCGGGACACCCCTGTTCGCGCAGGCGATGCCGCCGCCGGCCATCGCCGTTCCACGCCCATCCAAAGGAGACGAGGGAAGCCTGCCCAAGCCGCTCCAGGCGATGTGCGGCGGTGATCCGGCGCTGAAAGCGGTGTTGACGCGCGCGGCGAAGCTGGTGAACACGCGGATGAGCCTGCTGATCCACGGCGAGACCGGCACCGGCAAGGAACACCTCGCCAAGGCCTTGCACCAGTCGAGCGTGCGCGCGTCCAAGCCTTTCGTCGCCGTGAACTGCGCCGCGCTGCCGGAGGCGCTGATCGAGAGCGAGTTGTTCGGCCATGAGCCCGGCTCCTTCACCGGGGCCACGTCGCGGGGCAAGAAGGGGCTGATCCTGGAGGCGGACGGCGGCACGCTGTTCCTGGACGAGATCGGCGACATGCCGCTGTCCTCGCAGACACGCCTGCTGCGCGTCCTGGCGGAGCGGGAGGTCACACCCATCGGCCGCACCAAGGCGGTGTCGGTGGACGTGCGCGTCATTGCCGCGACCCACCGCGATCTGGTCAAACTGATCAAGGCGGGGACGTTCCGCGACGACTTGTATTTCCGTCTCAACGGCGCGGTGTTCACCGTGCCGCCGCTGCGCCAGCGCGGCGACCTCGACTGGCTGATCGACCGGCTGCTGGCCGAGCGGACGGAGCGGGACGGCATCGGCTACACCATCGCCGCTCCGGCGCTGGCCGCCTTGCGCGCCCACGGCTGGCCCGGCAACGTGCGCGAACTGGTGAACGCGCTCGACTACGCCTGCGCGGTCTGCACCGACGGGCTGATCGAACTGATGGACATTCCCGACCCCGTGCAGCGCAGCGGCGTGTTCGAGGCGTGGCCGTCGGGCCCTCCGACGCCCGCCCCGGACAGCGACGATCCCGCCATCCGCCTGCGCGAGGTGTTGCGCCGCCTGCACTGGAACGTGTCGGCGGCGGCGCGGGACATGGGCGTGGACCGCTCGACCGTCCACCGCCAGATGCGCCGTTTCGGCATCGTCCCGCCGCACCGGCTGGATTGAGGCATGCAACACCTGTTGCAACGCCCTGCAACAGGTCATGCAACAGGTGAGGTGATTGCAACGCCGCCACGCGACGCGCAAACTGTTGCGAGTCCACAATAATCAGCTGTGCGCACATTTGGCACGGCCTTTGCCACAGACCCCTTCAAAACATCGAAGCGAAGGGGAGGGCGCGTGGCACCGGCCGTCGGCATCATTGCCAATCCAGTATCCGCACGCGACATCCGCCGGGTCGTCGCGAACGCGGCGAACCTCCAGATCACGGATCGCGCCAACATCGTCCTGCGGGTGCTGGCCGCGCTGCGCGCCTGCGGGGTCACCGACGTCCTGATGATGCCGGAACATGGCGGCATCGGGCGCCATGTGGCGCGCGGGCTGTCACGGGCGGCGGCGCACGGCGAGGCGCCCTATCCCACCATTCACCCGCTGCCCATGCCGGTCACCGGCACCGTCGCCGACACCCATCGGGCGGCGGACGAGATGCGCCGGGCGGGGGTCGCCGCCATCGTCGTGCTGGGCGGCGACGGCACGCACCGCGCCGTGGTGGCGAACTGCGGGGCGGTGCCCGTGGCCGGCATCTCCACGGGCACCAACAACGCCTTTCCCGAACACCGCGAACCGACCATCACCGGGCTGGCGACCGGCTTGGCCGTGACCGGGCAAGTGCCCGCGGACATCGCCTTCGCGGCGAACAAGCGCATCGACGTGTCGCTCAACGGCCGGGTGGAGGAGATCGCGCTGGTCGACGTCGCCCTGGTGACCGAGCGCTACGTCGGGGCCCGCGCCCTGTGGAAGCCGGACAGCTTCCGCGAGCTGTTCGTCACCTTCGCCGACCCGGAGGTCATCGGCATGTCGGCCATCGCCGGCCTGCTGGAGCCGGTGACGCGGGAGGAGAGCGGCGGGCTGATGGTGCGTCTCGGCACACCGGCGCCCAACACGGCGGCGACCGGCATGACGGTGCTGCGCGCGCCCATCGCGCCGGGGCTGATGGCCTCGGTCGGGGTCGCGGATTGGCGCCGCATGCCGGCCGGCGTGCCCTTCGTGCCGGAGGTGAAGGCCGGTTCCATCGCGCTCGACGGCGAGCGGGAAATCACCTTCTCGGCGCAAGACCGCGTGTCCCTGACGCTCCGGGACGACGCCTTCCGCACCGTGAACGTGGGCGGCTGCATGCAGCACGCCGCCCAATACAGGCTGCTGACCGGCGCCCCGGCGCCGGTCACGGCCGAGCTTTGAAGACCTGTCTTTGAAAAACCGGCCGCCTTTGGAAACCCGCCTTTAAAAATCTGACAAGGGAGAAACGTCCGTGACCGACAATCCTTTTCCACTCGACAAAGCGGACCTGCTGCAAGCCTACCGGACCATGCGGACCATCCGCGAGTTCGAGGAGCGTCTGCACGTCGACTTCGCCAAGGGCGACATTCCGGGCTTCGTGCACCTCTACGCCGGTGAGGAGGCCTGCGCCACCGGCATCATGATGCACCTGAACGACAACGACCGCATCGCCTCGACCCATCGCGGCCACGGTCATTGCATCGCCAAGGGGGTCGATGTCCACGAGATGATGGCGGAGATCTACGGCCGTTCCACCGGCGCCTGCCGGGGCAAGGGCGGGTCGATGCACATCGCCGACCTGTCGAAGGGCATGATGGGCGCCAACGGCATCCTGGGCGCCGGCGCGCCGCTGATCTGCGGGGCGGCGCTGGCCGCCAAGTTCCGGGGCGACGGCGGGGTCGGCATCACCTTCGTCGGCGACGGCGCGTCGAACCAGGGCACCTTCCTGGAGAGCATGAACCTCGCGGCGGTGTGGAACCTGCCGGTCATCTTCGTGGTGGAGAACAACGGCTACGCCGAATCCACCGCCATGGAATGGGCGGTCTCCTGCGACAGCTACATCGACCGTGCCACCGGCTTCGGCCTGCCGGGCGTGACGGTGGACGGCACCGATTTCTTCGCGGTGCACGAGGCGGCCGGCGAAATCATCAGGCGCGCCCGCGAAGGCGGCGGCCCGGCGCTGCTGGAATGCAACATGGTCCGCTTCTACGGCCATTTCGAAGGCGACGCCCAGACCTACCGCGCCAAGGGAGAGGTGGAGAACCTGCGCGCCAACCGCGACTGCATCAAGCTGCTCGCCCAGCGCCTGACCGAAACCGGCACCGTCGCCCCCGCCGAGCTTGAAACCATCGACCGCGAGGTGAACGCGCTGATCGAGGACGCCGTGCGCTGCGCCAAGGCGGCCCCGCTGCCCGTCGCCGCCGACCTGCTGAAAGACGTCTACGTCGCCTACTGAGCGGCCCACGCCAAAAAACGGCCTTCACCGGAGGAAGCACCATGTCCCGCAAAATCAGCATGAAGACGGCGATCAACGAGGCGTTGGACCTCGAAATGCGCCGCGACCCGACCGTCATCCTCATGGGCGAGGACATCGTCGGCGGCACCGGCGCGCCCGGCGAGGACGACGCCTGGGGCGGCGTGCTGGGCGTCACCAAGGGCCTGTTCGCCAAGCACGGCGACCGCCTGCTGGACACGCCCCTGTCGGAATCCGCCTACATCGGTGCGGCGATCGGCGCCGCCGCCTGCGGCATGCGCCCGGTCGCGGAGCTGATGTTCATGGACTTCATGGGCGTCTGCTTCGACCAGATCTTCAACCAGGCGGCCAAGTTCCGCTACATGTTCGGGGGCAAGGCGGAGACGCCGGTGGTGATCCGCGGGATGGTCGGCGCAGGCTTCCGCGCGGCGGCCCAGCATTCGCAGATGCTCACCCCGCTGTTCACCCACATTCCGGGCCTGAAGGTCGTCTGCCCGTCGAACGCTTATGACGCCAAGGGCCTGCTGATCCAGTCGATCCGCGACAACGACCCGGTCATCTTCTGCGAGCACAAGAACCTCTACGGTCATGAGACCGAAGTGCCGGTGGAGTCCTACGCCATCCCCTTCGGCGAGGCGAACGTGCTCCGCGACGGCGATCACGTCACCATCGTCAGCTACGGCCTGACCGTCCACCGCGCCATGGAGGCCGCGGACGCGCTCGCCAAGGAGAAGGTGGAGGCGGAGGTGATCGACCTGCGCACCCTGTCGCCCATCGACTGGGACACCATCATCGACAGCGTGGAGCGCACCGGCCGGCTGGTCGTGGTGGACGAGGCGCACCCGCGCTGCAACCTCGCCACCGACATTTCGGCCTTCGTGGCGCAGAACGCCTTCGGCGCGCTGAAGGCCGGCATCCAGATGGTGACGCCGCCGCACACGCCGGTGCCCTTCTCGCCCTCGCTGGAAGACCTCTACATCCCCAGCGCCGAGGCCGTCGCCACCGCCGTCCGCCGCACGCTGGCCCCCTCGCCCCGCAGCACCCTCGCCGCCTGATCCCGGAGCCGCTTTTTCATGACCACTCTCAACGAGCGCATCAAGCCCATCGTCATGCCCAAGTGGGGCCTGTCCATGTCGGAGGGCAAGGTCACCGGCTGGCTGAAGCAGCCGGGGGCCACCGTCAATCTGGGCGATGATCTTCTGGAGGTCGAGACCGACAAGATCACCAACGTGGTCGAGGCCGGCGAGACGGGTGTCCTGCGCCGGGTGCTGGGCGAGCCCGGCACCGTCTACCCGGTGAAGGCGCTGATCGCCGTGCTGGCCGAACCCGACGTGCCGGACAGCGACATCGACGCCTTCATCGCCAGCTACGCCGTCCCCGCCGCCGACGGCGGGGAGGACGGGGCGGATGCCGGTCCGCGCTACGAGTTCGCCGAGACGGCGGCGGGCAACATCCGCTACGCCAGGCGCGGCGACGGGGCGACGACCGTGCTGCTGGTCCATGGCTTCGGCGGCGACCTCGACAACTGGCTGTTCACCATCGACGCCCTGGCGGAGGGCGCCACGGTCTACGCGCTGGATCTGCCGGGGCACGGCCAGTCTGCCAAGACGCTGCCCGACCCGACGCTGACCGGCCTGTCGAAGGCGGTGCGGGACTTCATGGACGCGGTGGGCATCGGGGCCGCGCATCTGGTCGGCCATTCCATGGGCGGCGCTGTGTCCATGCGCACGGCGCTCGACGCGCCGGAGCGGGTGGCGTCGCTGTCGCTGATCTGCTCGGCCGGTCTGGGGCGGGAGATCAACCAGAACTACATCACGGGCTTCATCGACGCGACCTCGCGCCGCGACCTGAAGCCGGTGCTGGAGACCCTGTTCGCCGACGCCGGGCTGGTCAACCGCCAGCTGATCGACGACCTGCTGAAGTACAAGCGGCTGGACGGCGTGGACGGTGCGCTTCGGGCCATCGCGTCCTCGATGTTCGGGAACGGGGAGCAGACGGTCATTCTCGGCGAGGCGGTCGGGGCCGCGGGGGTGCCGACGCTGGTCGTGTGGGGCGCGGAGGACCGCATCATCCCGGCCGCCCATGCCACGGCGCTGGGCTCCGCCGCGCGGGTCGAGGTGGTCCCGGACGCCGGCCACATGGTGCAGATGGAGGCGGCCGGGAAGGTCAACGCCCTCGTCAAGGACCACGTCACGAAAAACGCCTGACCTTTCCACCCGTCCGGCCGGCTTGCGGCTCTCCCCCAGGCCGGCCCTTGGAGACGCATCATGCCCAACCTCAAGGACAAGAGCATCATCGTCACCGGTGCCGGCCGCGGGATCGGCGCCACCATAGCCCGCGCGCTCGCGGCCGACGGCGCGCGGCTGACCATCGCCGATCGCACGGAAGAGGACGCGAGGACGGTGGCGGAATCCATCCGCGCGACCGGTGGCGACGCCGTCTCGGTCACGGTGGACGTCCGCGACCGCGCCGCGGTCCGCCGCATGATCGATATGGCCGTCGCCTCCTTCGGACGCCTCGACGTCATCTTCAACAACGCGGGGGTCGCCCAGACCAAGCCTTTTCTCGACATCACGGAGGAGGACTGGCGTTTCGTCACCGACGTCAATGCGTTGGGCGTGCTGATCGGCATGCAGGAGGCGATCAGGACCTTCCGCGCGCAAGGTGGGGGTGGAAAGATCATCAACACCGCCTCCATCGCCGGCAAGCAAGGGTACGAACCGCTCGCCCATTACTCGGCCAGCAAGTTCGCGGTGGTCGCCCTGACCCAGGCGGCCGCGCGCGCCTTCGGCAAGGACAAGATCACCGCCAACGCGATCTGCCCCGGCGTCGTCGCGACGGAGATGTGGAAGATCATCGACAAGGGCTTCCGCGACACCGGCCTGACGACGGCCGAGGACGAGGCGTTCAACCAGTTCGCGGCCGGCGCCGTGCTGGGCCGTCCTTCGACGGCGGAGGATCTGGTGGGAGTGGCGCGCTTCCTCGCCTCTTCCGATTCCGACTTCATGACCGGCCAATCCCTGCTGGTCGACGGCGGAATGGTCTTCACCTGACCGCAAACCGGCGATTTCGAGCCGACGCGCACCATCAAACGGCATAATTGGAGGAAACGATCATGGCCACGATGAAGGCCACCGTGTGGCGCCGCCGTGGAGACACCTGGATGGAGAAGTACGCTTCGCCACCAAGCCGGCTATAGCCGTCGCGATGGTGTGCCGGGGGTGTGCCAGGGGTGTGCCGGGCGATCAACGCCAACGTGCCTTTCGCCCGGGTGGCGGCTGGCAGCGTCTATGGCGTCGGTGAACTGGAGATGGCACTCCGCCGCGCCGGGGTGGTTCGCCATAAGACGGATACTCCCGCCACGCCCCCAAAACCTGTCCGGAAAATGCCCCGCTCATGGTTCGCTGGTCGATGCAGGAGATCCGTCGTGTTGCCGATCGCCCGACCCAGCGGTCAATCGATCCCGCCACCATCATCGCCTGGTCGCTTTGGAGGCGATGCCGTCAAGCGCTCGCCAGTCAAGCCCATCAGTCAAGCCCATCGCCGAAAAATGCAACTGTAAGTTAGCCGCTTTCCTCGCTCCGCAACGGTGCTCATTCCGTGGCGCGTTGCTGGAAAGGGGCATTGGGAAGGGGCAGCGCAGCAGCCAAGCCGTCAAATGCCGGCGCGACGCCGAAGCGGGCCGTCTCCGGGTCAGTCCTATTGTTTTCAGGGTCAATTCGAGTGTGGTTCAGGGTCGGTCTATCTGTGGTCCGACACCCTAGCGGCGCCCGAACAGCCGCTCGATGTCGGACAGCTTCAACTCCACATAGGTGGGGCGGCCGTGGTTGCACTGGCCGCTGTGGGGAGTCGCCTCCATCTGGCGCAGGAGGGCGTTCATCTCCTCGATGCCGAGGGAGCGCCCGGCGCGCACGGAGCCGTGGCAGGCCATGGTGCCGCACACGTCCTCCAGCCGCTCCTTCAGCGACAGCGCGTCGCCCAGTTCCGCCAGTTCCTCGGCGAGATCGCGGACGAGGCTCTTCACGTCGCTCTGGCCCAGCAGCGCCGGGACCTCGCGCACCAGGACGCAGCCGGGACCGAAGCCCTCCACCGCCAGACCCAACTCGGCCAGTTCCGCCGCGCGGCCCAGCAGGCGGTTGGCGGACGGCTCGTCCAGTTCCACCAACTCCGGGATCAGGAGGGCCTGCCGCTTCACGCCGCCCTCCAGAAGGGCGGTCTTCATGCGTTCATAGACCAGCCGCTCATGGGCGGCGTGCTGGTCGACGATGACGATGCCCTCGCTGGTCTGGGCGACGATGTAGGTGTTGTGGACCTGGGCGCGCGCCGCCCCCAGCGGGTGGCTGTCCAGCGGCGGAGCGGCGGCGGCCTGCGCCGCGTAGTCCGGCGGGCGCGCGGCGGGCGCGGCCTGCCAGCCGGCGAGGCGGCCCTGCAAGGGGGGGAGCGGCGCCTGATGGGGCGCCTGGAAGGCGGTCGCCCGGTCGGCCAGCCCGCGCGGCACGACGGAGCCGTAGCCGCCGCCCCAGGACGGCGCCGGCTGGTGCCCCGGGCTGCGGTAGGGCAGGGGGGACGGCGGCGGCATGGTGCCGTCCGTGTCCACCCCGCTCTCCGGGCGCAGCGCGCCCAGCGTCGCCAGCCCCACGGTGGTCGAGGCGCGGTGCCCGGCCTCGGCCAGCGCGTGCTTGAGCGCCCCGACGATCAGCCCGCGCACCAAGCCCTGGTCGCGGAAGCGCACCTCCGCCTTGGCGGGATGGACGTTCACGTCCACCTCCTGCGGGTCGAGGTCGAGGAACAGCGCCAGCATGGGGTGGCGGTCGCGCGGCAGGAAGTCGGCGTAGGCCGCCCGCACCGCACCCACCATCAGCTTGTCCCGCACCGGGCGGCCGTTGACGAACAGATGCTGGTGGCGGGCCGTGGGGCGGTGCAGGGTGGGCAGGCCGATCCAGCCGGCGAGCGTCACCCCCTCGCGCGCCGCCTGCACCGGCACGGCGTTGTCCTGGAAGTCGCGGCCCATCAGGGCGCCCAGCCGGGTCAGCCGGGCGTCGAGCAGGTCGCCCTGCGCCGCCGACAGGCGCAGCGCCGAACGGCCGTCGCCGTCCAGCGTGAAGGCCACGCCGGGATGGGCCATGGCCAGCCGTTCGATGCAGTCGCCGATGTGGTCGAACTCGGTCCGGGCGGCCTTCAGGAATTTCAGGCGCGCGGGCACGGCGGCGAACAGGTCGCGCACTTCCACGCGGGTGCCCTGGGCCAGCGCGGCGGGCTGCGGCGCGCCCTTCAGCCCGGCGTCCACGGTCAGCGCCCAGGCGCTGTCGGCGCCGCGCGGGCGGCTGGTCAGGGTCAGCCGGCTGACCGCCCCGATGGAGGGCAGCGCCTCTCCCCGGAAGCCCAGCGAGCGGATGTCCAGCAGGTCGTCGGACGGCAGTTTGGAGGTGGCGTGCCGCTCCACGGCGAGCGCCAGCTCGTCCGGCGCCATGCCGCAGCCGTCGTCGGTGATGGTGATGAGCGATTTGCCGCCGTCGCGCACCACCACGTCGATGCGGGTGGCCCCGGCGTCGATGGCGTTCTCCACCAGTTCCTTGACGGCGGCGGCGGGCCGCTCGATCACCTCGCCGGCGGCGATTCGGTTGACGAGCGTGTCGGGCAGCATACGGATTGGCATGCGCCAAATATAGTAGGCTCAGGCACGGAATGCCACCATGAGCGGGGCGTGCGCGGCGAGCGGGTGCGGTGGGTCTCAGGACCCGGCGAACAGCCCCTTCAGCCCTTTCAGCAGGCCGGCGGCCAGATCGGTGGCGACGCCGTCCATGCCGACCGAGCGGACCGAGGCGAGGACGCGGGCGTTCGGCCCCTCACCCTCGTCGGTCACCGCCCACAGGCTGGCGCCCTGGCCGGGCCGGGTGTCGGTGAGACGGCCCAGCGTTCCCCCCTTGATGGCGCCGAGCAGCGGGCCGCCGTGGTCGTTCCCATCCTTCAAAGCGATCATGCGCAGCGGATCGTCCGTCTTGGCGGACCGGCCAGCGAGGCCGAGCCGGTCGAAGACGACCTGCAGTTCCTTGCCGCTGTTGGGCATGCCGACGCCGATCACGCCGGCCTCGGCACCGGCATCCTCCGCGAACGGGTCCTTCACCCCGGCGGCGCGGAGCGCGTCCGGCATTTCGGGTCTGCTGAGGCCGTTCTTGGCCGCCAGCTTCTCCAGCAGGCCATGCGCGGCACCACCCAGGAAGATGGGCTGGTCCTCGGGCAGGTTGAGCGTCTGGCGCAGCATGCCCATCGCCTCCCGCATGTAGTCGGCCTGCTTGAGGTCGTAATCGCGGCGGGCGAGCACGGCGTCCATGCCCGCCGCCACCGGGTCCTTCGCCGCCGCGCCGTCGGCCATCGGGACGGTGAAGGAGATGGTCCCGGCCTTCATGGCGCGAACCGCTTCGCGGGACAGGGTCACCGTGTCCACCGCGCCGCCGCGGCCGGTCGCGGGCGCGGCCGTTCCCGACGTCGAGGCGTCGGGTCCCCTCGCCGGAACCGGCTTGGCGCTGGCGCCGAAAGCGGCGGGCGTGCCGCCGGTGACGTCGGTGATGGACATACGCGTTTCCCCCGCTTTTCGATGGCACGGCTTTTCGATGGCACAGCGCGACGGCTGGGCCGGCCGCATCCGGAAGTGGTGACCAAGGATGCCGCACGCGGTCGCGGTTGTCCATGCGGCGCAAGTGCCCTATTGCATGGTGCGTCTCCCTCTCTGCGCCTCCGTCTCGGCGCAGGGGAAGAGAGACGAAATAAATGGCGACGATGTGAAAACTGTATGGAAAAGGAATTCTTCCACCTGTCTCCCTTTGGTCGCAGACGATTTGCGGCATTACGCATGTATGTGTATTGCCACGACATTTGAAAGCGTTCTGATTTTTTGGAAATGTGCTTTTCCATTGGATTTCTTAAGGGAGAGCTTTATGTCCGATACCTCCATCACTTACGCCTCGGCGGTCGATATCCCGGTGGTCCGGCAGCCCTTCAACCGGCAAGGCCAGACCAATTCCCTCGGCATCACCATCGGCACGCCGAGCGGCCTGCTGCACGAGGTGCAGGTGGACACCGGTTCGACCGGCATCGTCATCCCCGCCGCGCTGCTGATGGTCGACGGCGACACGTCGAAGGGGCTGGCCGCGGGCGTGGTGTCGCTCGGGCCGGCGCAGATCACCTATCAGCCGTCGGGAAACACGCTGGCCGGTTGCCTCTACCTCGTACCCAGCCTGGCGATCGGCGCCGCGCTGAACGACTCGAAGCAGGTCGTCTCCGTCTGCGAGGCCGGGCCGCTGGTGGTCTTCGGCGCCCAATATGCCGGCAACACCAGCACGCCCGACGTCCAGAACCCGGTCGATGCGGGCATGGGCATGATGGGCGTCGGCTTCGGCCGCCCGGCGCTGAGCTACACCGCGAACGCCGGCCAGCCCGATCAGGTCGTCTACACCCTGAGCAACCCGTTCCTGTCGGCGTCGGTGAACGGGCAGCCTCTCTACCCGTCCTATCTGCTGTCCTCGGCGGGGAGCGGCCTGAACGGCTACATCGCGCTGGGCGTCACGACCGCGGAATTCACGGCCGGCCCCTTCAACGGCCAGACCGTCGCGCTGACCTCGGCCAAGCCGCCGGTCACGAAGAACGTCACCAACAGCTGCAACTGCGCCCCGGCGTCGGGCACGCCCTGGCCGGCGGCGCCGACCCAGCCCTATTGGCTGACCGGTCCGGCGACGATCGCCATCAGCACGGCCCATGACGGGCTGCCGCTGGACGCCACCCTGTTGCTCGACACCGGGGTCACCGGGGCGATGATGAGCGTTCCGCAAGTGAAGAACTGGGCGGCCACTCTCGGCGGGGCGGAGATCACCATCGCCGTGCCGAACGGGTCCAGCCCCGACGCGGAGCCGGTGATGTCCTACAGCTTCGCCATCTCCAGCGCGGCCCCGGTCAAGGGCATCTTCGCCATCGACACCGCGCTGTCCACCGCTGCGGCCCCGGCGTCGCTGGAGCCGGTCCTGCCGGACAGCGACATCGCCTACGTCAACACGGGCATCAACCTGCTGCTGGCCTACAACTATTTCTTCGACGCGCAGCTGGGCCAGCTCGGCTTCGCCACCGCCGCGCCGGTCACCTTGCCGTAAACGGTTGACGTCCTCGCTTGTGGGCCGCCCCGCTGTTCCCCATCGCCATGGCGAGCCGGGAAGGGCGGGGCGGCTCCAGGCACGGGGCGGTCACGCCGGACCGGTCTTGTCGGCGGGGTGGCCGTCCTCCTGTGTCTCCGGTTCGCTGGGGGTGGCGGGGCAGCTGGCGCGGGACGGGCCGGTGACGACGTCGAAATCGAAATCGGACATGATGGGACCTCCGGTTCGTAAGGGAGGCCGCCGTGACCGTCAGGGGGATTTTGCGTGCACCGCGTGCTGAAAACACAAAAGCCGCCTCGGGTCGGGCGGCTTCGGGTGCATCGTGGGTGTGCGATACCTATGCCGCCGGAATGTACCAGCGGTACCAAAATCGCCCCAGGAGGGCGGGAGAGGTGAGGCGCACGGGGTTCATAGACCGCACCCTACGCGGGATCGTCGCGCCGCACAAGGACTTCCTGCGGGGGCGTCGTCCGGCGCCTCGGTCACGCCGACGTCAGGCGACCGCCTCGCTGATGTCGTCGTAGAGTTCCTCCGCGGCCTGGGCGGCACCCCAGGCGATCTCCACGATCTTGTCGGCCTGGGCGGACAGGTCGGTGAAGGACAGGCCGAGATCGAGCAGGACGAGCGACTTGTCGAAGACCTTCAGCCAGCCCGGCTTGCCCTTCTCCAGCAGCTCCAGCGCCTCGTCCATCCGGTTCGCCCAGTCGCGGCCTTCGTTGATCATCTCCTGCTTGGCGACGATCTTGACGATCAGGTCGTTGATTTGCTCTTCCAGCTTGGGCAGCGCGGCGGCCAGCGTCTTGTTGTTCCTGGCGACGGTCTTCATGTCCTTCATCGCCCGGTCGAGCTTGGACATGACCTTGCCAAGCTCCCGCGAGATTTCGTGGGACTTCACGTCCACGCCGTCGAGCTTGCTCAGATACTGCTTGATGTCGCCGCGGCACTTGCCGATCGTGCCGAGTTCCGTGCCGAAGATCGCGTTGATGACCTCCTTCGCGGAGTCGGAGCTGTTGCGCGCGGCCGACTTCTTCGCGTTGTAGGTTTTGACCAGCTTGGTGACCTGCCCGTTGATCGCCGTGCGGAACTTCTCGGCGGACAGCCAGAGCTTGACGAGGTCCTTGAACAGCCCGAGGCAGCTCTTGACCATGCCGTAGATGCCGATGACCGCGGACACCCCGCCGGTTGCCACCGCCCCGCCGATCCCGGCGGCGGAGATCGCCACCCCGCCGATCTGGAGGCCGACATGGACGGCGGCCCGCCACTTGTACTTGCTGTAGTCCTTGTTGGTCTTGATGATCTGCGCCCACGCCGTCTTGACGTTGGCGTCCACCTCCTTGGTCAGGTTGGACGCCTTCATCTTGAGGCCGGCGTAGCAGACGTCCGCCGCGGCCTTCTGCATGGTGGGGTCGCCGACCAGACGGCCGATGACCTTGTCCGTCTTGACGACTTCGGCGACCGCCTCGGCGATGAAGTCCTTGTAGGCCGAGGAGGCGGCGTCCTGGAGCTTCTGCCAGGACAGCGGATCGTCCTGGAGCTTCTCGATGAACTCCTTATCGAACTCGACGCCGATCCCGATGTTCAGCTTGCCGTTGCCGAAGGTGATGTTCTTTGGCTTGGCTTCCGCCAGGATGGCCTTGGCGGCGTTGACCTCGATGAATTTCAGGATGGGCATCAGCGTCTCCACACGCACGGGGGCTTCCGAAGCGGTCCGGAGAAGCGTGGCGGTGGAGGGTTGCTGGCGCTACGAGCGATTGCACCAAATTGGCGGAGCGGAGGGCGCGACGCCCGGATGGACGCCGCATTGTCCATCCAACCTGACCTCATCCCGTTGGGGTGAGCGGCTGGAAAGGAAGCTCCCCCGGCAACGGGACGGGGGAGCGTTGGCTCAGCGGTGCTTGCGGTACCAGCCGATCAGCCCGTTGGTCGAGCTGTCGTGCCCCAGCGCGGCGGTCGGGCCGTTCTGGAGTTCGGGCAGGATCTTGCCGGCCAGCTGCTTGCCCAGCTCCACGCCCCACTGGTCGAAGCTGTTGATGCTCCACACGATGCCCTGGACGAACACCTTGTGCTCGTACAGCGCGATCAGGGCGCCCAGCGTGCGGGGGTCCAGCTTCTTGAACAGGATGCTGTTGGACGGCTTGTTGCCCTCGAACACGCGGTGGGGGACCAGCGGCTCGATGGCCTCGGCCGGCTTGCCGGACTTGGCCATCTCGGCGCGCACCTCGTCGGCGGTCTTGCCGCGCATCAGGGCTTCCGGCTGGGCGAAGAAGTTCGACAGCAGGATGCGGTGATGGTCGCCGATGGGGTTGTGGGTCTCCGCCGGGGCCAGGAAGTCGGCGGGCACCAGCTCCGTCCCCTGGTGGATCAGCTGGTAGAAGGCGTGCTGGCCGTTGGTGCCGGGCTCGCCGAAGACCACCGGGCCGGTGGCGTAGTCCACCCGCGCGCCCTGCCGGTCCACCGTCTTGCCGTTGCTCTCCATATCCAACTGCTGGAGGTAGGCGGGGAAGCGGTGCATGTACTGGTCGTAGGGCAGCACGGCGTGGGACTTGGCGCCCCAGAAATTGACGTACCAGACGCCCAGCATCGCCATCAGCACCGGCATGTTGCGCTCCGGCGGCGCGGTGCGGAAATGCTCGTCCATGGCGTGGGCGCCGTCCAGCAGCTCATGGAAGCGGTCCATGCCGATGCCGAGCGCGATGGACAGCCCGATCGCCGACCACAGGGAATAGCGCCCGCCGACCCAGTCCCAGAAGCCGAACATGTTGGCCGGGTCGATGCCGAACTTGCGCACCTCCGCCTCGTTGGTGGAGACGGCGACGAAATGCTTGGCGACATGGGCCGGGTCGCCGGCGCTCTCCAGGAACCAGCGCCGCGCGGTGTGGGCGTTGGTCAGCGTCTCCTGGGTGGTGAAGGTCTTGGACGCGATGACGAACAGCGTCGTCTCCGGGTCCAGCCATTCCAGCGTCTCGCTGATGTGGGTGCCGTCCACGTTGGAGACGAAATGCACGCCGATCTGCGGGTGCAGGTAGGGGGTCAGCGCCTCCGTCACCATCACCGGGCCGAGGTCGGAGCCGCCGATGCCGATGTTGACGATGTCGGTGATCGGGTGGCCGGTGTAGCCGGTCCAGGCGCCGTCGCGGACCTGCCGGACGAAGCGCTCCATGCGGTGCAGGACGGCGTTCACCTCCGGCATCACGTCCTGGCCGTCCACCACGACCGGGCGGTTGGAGCGGTTGCGCAGCGCGGTGTGCAGGACGGCGCGGTCCTCGGTGATGTTGATCCGCTCCCCGGCGAACATGCGGTCGCGCCAGCCCTCCACGTCCTGCTGGCGGGCGAGGTCGAGCAGAAGGGTCCGGGTTTCCTCGGTGATGCGATTCTTCGAATAATCGAACAGCAGGCCGCAGGCTTCCAGGGAGAAGCGGGCGAAGCGGTCGGCGTCGGCGGCGAACAGGTCGCGCATGTGGAGGGCCGAAACGTCCTGGCGGTGACGGGCCAGGGCTTCCCAGGCGGGCGAACGGGTGAGCGCTGACATTGGGATTTTGCCTCCTTCTCGCGTGCGCGGAGCCTAGCACCGTTCGGTGCGCGGCGGGTACGCGCCAAAGCGGCGCATCCAACGTGCACAAAGGTCTAGGGTGAGCGGACTATGCGGGGCGGACGATGAAACCGGCAACCGCCGCCCTGTGTTCTTTTCGGGACAGGAGGTGACGATGAGCGATCCGCGCAAGCCCGAACAGAACCCGCCGGTTCCGGCGGACCCGGTTCCAACGGATGAGGAACGCCGCGAGGACGAGCGGCCCGATCAGGTGGGGATCATCCCCGGCAAGGTGCCGGGCCGCCCCATTGATCCCGGCGATCCGCGCTTTCCGGGCAGTCAGCCGGATTTGGCGTGAGGGAGGGGGGCGTGGTGGCCCCCACCCAACCCTCCCCCGCTCTCGCAGGGGAGGGCTTAACTCCTCCCCCTGCGAAGCGGGGGGAGGTCGGGAGGGGGCTCGCCGCGACAACGTTCCTCAGCTTCCCCCGTCGATCGTCCGCGTCGCGGTCACGCCTTCCGGACGGCCGACCAGCACGGTCAGCAGCTGGTTGGGGTCGAGCAGCCGCTTCGCCACCCGCTGCACGTCGGCCTGGGTGACGCCGTTGATGAAGGCGTCGCGACGGTCGAGATAGTCGATGCCCAGCTTGTCGCGCTTGACCTGGAGCAGGATGCGCGCGATGGCCTGCGTGCTGCCGAGCTGCAGCGGGAAGCTGCCGGTCAGATAGGTCTTGGCGTCGGCCAGCTCCTCCTCCGTCACGCCCTGCTCGGCCATGCGCTTCCATTCCTGGCGCATGATGTCCAGCGCCTGCCCGGCCTTGGCGTTCACCGTGTTGCCGCCGGCCATGACCAGCGCGGAATGATCCATCGGGATCAGGTAGCTGTAGACGCCGTAGCTGAGGCCGCGCTTCTCCCGCACCTCCTCCATCAGGCGGGAGCCGAAGCCGCCGCCGCCCAGGACGTAGTTCATCACGGTCGCCGCGTACCAGTCGGGGTCGGAGCGCTTGAGCCCCGGCTGGCCCATCAGCATGACCGTCTGGGCCGTCGGCCGGGTGGCGACCAGCGTCTCGCCCAGCCCCTTCGGCTCGACGTCGGGGATGGCGGCGTTCGCGGAGGTGGCGGGCAGGCCGCCGAACACATGGTCGAGCGCGCGGCCCAGATCTTCCGGGCTGATGTCGCCCGCCGCGGCGACGACCAGCCGGTCGCGCCCGAAGCCGGCCTTCACGAAGCCGCGCAGGTCGTCCGGGGTGATCGTCGGCAGCGACTCCAGCGTGCCGCGGATCTCGTCGCCGTAGGGGTGGCCGGGGTAGGCGGTGGAGTAGAACAGCCGCCGTCCGACGTAGTTGGGGTCGGCCTGATCGCGGCGCAGGCTGGACAGCACGGCGGCGCGCATGCGCTCCACCGCCTCCGCGTCGAAGCGCGGCTCGGCCAGCGACAGGCGGGTCAGCTCGAACGCCTCGTCGCGGCGGTCGCTCAGCGTGCGCAGGCTGCCGCCGAAGCCGTCGCGCCCGGCGTCGTAGCCCAGCGCGATGGCGTTGTCCTGGAGCCGCGCGGCGAAGGCCTGGCTGTCATAGGGACCGGCGCCCTCGTCCAGCGTGCGGGCGGCGAGGTTGGCGAGGCCCTCCTTGCCCTTGGGGTCGGACGCGCCGGCCCCTTCGAAGGCCCATTCCAGGGCGATGATGGGGACCTTGTGGTCCTCGACCAGCCACGCCTCGATCCCGCCGGGGCTGACCACCCGCTTGATCTCGATGGCGGCGGCGGGGGCGGCGACGGCGAAGGCGGTCAGGAGCAGGGTGAGGACGGAGAGTATCGCCCTGTTAGGCACGAAGCGTGCGATCATCTCAGCTTCCCTTGTCCTGGAGCGGCAGCAGAAGGCCGGTGACGTGGTTGGTCTGGCCCAGAACGGCGCGGGCGGCGGCGTTGACCTGATCGGCGGTCACCGCGTCGATGCGCACCGGCCAGTTCTCCACGTCGTCGATGCTCTGGCCGGTGGCGATGGCCGCGCCCAGCGTCTGGGCCGGGCCGGTCAGGCTGTCGCGGGCGTAGGCGGCCTCGGCGAGCATGCGCTTCTTGGCGGTGGCCACCTCCTCCTCCGTCACGCCCTTCTCGACGAGCGTCCGGATGTCGGCCTCCAGCGCCGCCTCCAGCTTCTCCATGGTGACGCCGGGGGCCGGCGAGGCGCCCGCCGCCAGCGAGGTCATGTCCCAGGACGACGGGCTGTAGCCCAGCCAGGCCGAGGTGGCGATGCGCTGCTCGACGACGAGACTGCGGTAGAGGCGGGAGGTCGGGCCGCCGCTCATGATCTCCGACAGCACCTGGAGCGGGTAGGCGTAGCCTTCCTTGTCGGTGCGGTAGGAGGGGGCGAGCCAGTTGCGGCGGATGGAGGGCTGGCGCACCTCGTCGTCGCGCAGGATGACCCGGCGGGCGGCGCTGATCGGCGGCTCCTGAACGCGGACGCGCTCCGGCACCGGGCGGGCGGGAATGCCGCCGTAGTATTTCTCGGCGAGCGGCTTCAGCTCCTCCGCCGTCACGTCGCCGGACACCACCAGCACGGCGTTGTTGGGGGCGTACCAGCTCTTGTAGAAGGACTCCGCCTCCTCCCGCGTCAGGGTGGCCATCTCCTGCGGCCAGCCGATGATCGGCGTGCCGTAGGGGTGGTGGACGTAGAGGGTGGCGTTGACCTGCTCGCCGATGCGGTCGGCGGGCTCGTTCTCGATGCGCTGGCGGCGCTCCTCGATGATGACGTCGCGCTCCGGGTAGACGACCTGATCGGTGAGGCGGAGGTTCGACATGCGGTCGGCCTCCATCTTCATCACCAGCTCCAGCCGGTCGCGCGCCACGTTCTGGAAATAGGCCGTGTAGTCCCAGGAGGTGAAGGCGTTGTCGCGCCCGCCGTTCTTGGCGACGATGCGGGAGAAGGCGCCGGGCGGAACCTCCTCCGTCCCCTTGAACATCAGATGTTCCAGGAAATGGGCGATGCCCGACACGCCGCGCGGCTCGTCCGCCGCGCCCACCTTGTACCACACCATGTGGGTGACCACCGGCACGCGCTGGTTGGTCACCAGAACGACCTGCATGCCGTTGGACAGGGTGAAGGTCTCCGGGAAGAAGACCCCCTTCTCGGCGGCGAAGGCGGGGGTGGCGGCGGGGACGGCGCCGGCCAGGGCGAACGCCAGGACGCCCGCGGCGGCAAGCCGGCGCCAGGGCCGTTTCCAGGGTGGCGGGGCGGTGGGGCCGTTGGGGAGCATGGGCCTCTCGTTGGGAGCGAAGGGGACGGGACAGCAAAAGGGGGCGTCCCCGTCTGGGAACGCCCCCTAGATACTGGTGCCGCGAAGCGCCCGGAACAATGCCCGGAGTGGGAGCCCCGAGTTGGGGTCCTGGAATCGGCTTAGAACAGCCCTTCCAGCGGCGCCCGGCGCTTGCGTTCGATGGTCGGGACGGTGCCGTCGTTCAGCGCCTTGCCGGTGGCCTGGGCCTCGCGCAGACGCTGGTTCTCCTTCTTCGGATCGACGATCTCGTAGGGCTGCTGCTGCGTCTGCCAGAACAGCAGGGAGTCGATCCAGCTCTTGTCGGCGACGACGAGCTGGGTCGTCTCCTGGTCGACCTTGTTGCGGATGCCCGGCTCGATGCCGCTCTTGGCGCCGGCCTGGGCGATCAGGGCCGACTCGCCGGCGGTGCCGCCGGCCGTCCGGCCAGCCGCGGCGGTGGCGCGCGAGGAGCCGCCGAAGACCGAGGCGGCGGCCACCGCGGACGAGGTGGCGTCCTGCGGGCGCGCCGCGCCGGGGCGCGGCTCCGGCAGGCGGGCGAGGCTCGGCGGCATGGTCAGCGGCGCGCGGGACACGACCGTGAACTCGTCCGGGCTCGTGCGGTCGAGACCGATGGAGCGGCGGACGTCGGTGCATCCGGTGAGCGCCAGCGCGACGAGCGCCAAGCCCAGCAGCGGACCCCGCCCCAAAGAACGGGTGGAGCGCCGTGCGATGGAGGAGGCGAAGGAAAGCATGGTCACGTTCGAGTCCCGTCGTCTAGTCGTCAGGCCGCTTGTCGTCGGGCCGCGTCCCTTATAGCGGCTCCGTCGCGTGAACTATTACGACTTTTCGCGGCCGGCGAACAGCCCATCCAGCACGAGAAGCGCCACGCCGACGCTGATTCCGCTGTCCGCCACGTTGAAGGCCCAGAAATGCCACCCCCCGATATGAAAATCGAGGAAATCGGCGACGGCCCCGTAGAGGAAGCGGTCGATCACGTTGCCGATGGCCCCGCCGATGACCATTCCCAGCGCCAGCGCGAGGTAGCGCCGGTCGGCCTGCCGCAGCCAGAGCAGCAGCGCCACCACGATGGCGAAGGCCACCGCGGCCAGCACATAGGGCATGAAGGCGTGGGAGCTGCCGAAGGTGCCGAAGCTGACCCCGGTGTTCCAGGCCAGCACGAGGTTGAAGAAGGGCGTGACCTCGATGACCCGTGGATAGGGCTGCATGACCACGTCGAGGATCCACCATTTGGTGAGCTGGTCGAGGACCACCACCAGCGCGGCGACGGACAGGCCGAAGACCGTGTAGCTGCGGCTGCCGGACGTGGAGAGGCTGCTCATGGAGTGCTCCGAGGGGGTGGTGGGGTGGCGGCCGCGCTGGCCCCCCTCCCGACCTCCCCCCGCTGCGCAGGGGGAGGAGATGAAGCCCTCCCCTGCGAAGCGGGGGAGGGTTGGGTGGGGGCCCGGCGCAACCACCAAGCCCAATCAGAACGCCGGTTCCGCGTCCACGGCTTCGGCGCAACGGAGGCACAGCGTCGGGTGTGCGGCGTTCGTGCCGACCTCCGGAAGGATCTTCCAGCAGCGCTCGCACTTGCCCCCTTCGGCGAGGCCGGGCACCACCGCGATGCCGGCCACGTCGGGCAGGACGAACGCCCCCTCGGGCGCCGAGCCTTCCGCCACCGTGATCTGCGAGGTGATGCAGATCTCGGCGAAGTCCACGCCGTCCAGCAGCGCCTTGGTCGCCGCGTCCACGAAGACGGTCGGGTTGGCCTGGAGGGACGAGCCGATCTTCTTGTTGGCCCGCTCCAGCTCCAGCGCGCCGGTGACGGTGCGGCGGACGGTGCGGATGGACTCCCACTTGGCGGCGAGATCGTCGTCGCGCCACTCCGCCGGGATGGCCGGGAAGACGCGCAGATGGACGCTCTCCTCGCTCCAGCCCTCGACGCCGGTCAGACCTTCGGGACGGGCGAGCCACGCCTCCTCCGCGGTGAAGCAGAGGATCGGGGCCAGCCACGCGGTCAGGGTGGAGAGCAGATGCTCCATCACCGTGCGGACCGCGCGGCGGCGGACCGAGCCCGTCGCGTCGCAGTAGAGGCTGTCCTTGCGGACGTCGAAGTAGAAGGCCGACAGCTCCACGGCGCAGAAATTGTGGATCGCCACCGACAGGTCGTGGAAGTCGTAGGCCTCGATCTTGGCGCGGACCAGGGCGTCCAGTTCCGACAGGCGGTGCAGGACCCAGCGCTCCAGCTCCGGCATCTCCGCCACGGCGATGCGCTCGGCCGGGGTGTAGTCGGCCAGGGCACCGAGGATGTAGCGCAGCGTGTTGCGCAGGCGGCGGTAGTGGTCGGCCTGGTACTTGATGATCTCCGGACCGATGCGCTGGTCCTCGGTGTAGTCGGTGCTGACCACCCAGAGGCGCAGGATGTCGGCGCCGTACTTGTCGCAGACCTCCTGCGGGGCCACCACGTTGCCCAGCGACTTGGACATCTTGCGGCCCTGCTCGTCGAGCGTGAAGCCGTGCGTCAGCACCGCGTCGTAGGGCGCCCGGCCGCGCGTGCCGCAGCTTTCCAGCAGGGAGGAGTGGAACCAGCCGCGGTGCTGGTCGGAGCCTTCAAGGTACAGCGACGCCGGCCACTTCAGCTCGGGCCGCTGCTCCAGCACGAAGGCGTGGGTCGAGCCGGACTCGAACCACACGTCGACGATGTCCCTGACCTGCTCGTAATCGTCGGCGCGGTGGGCGTTGCCGAGGAAGTCCTGCGCCGGGCGGGCGAACCACGCGTCGGAGCCTTCCTTCTCGAAGATGTCGGCGATGCGGTTGAACACATCGGCGTCGCGCAGGATCGCGCCGTTGTCCTTGCGGACGAACAGGGCGATCGGCACGCCCCAGGCGCGCTGGCGGCTGATGCACCAGTCCGGGCGCTGCTCGATCATCGCGCGGATGCGGTTCTCGCCCTGGGCCGGGAACCACGTCGTGTCGGCGATCGCCTGCAGCGCCGTCTTGCGCAGGTCGTTCGTCTCCATGGAGATGAACCACTGCGGCGTGGTGCGGAAGATCAGCGGGGCCTTCGACCGCCAGGAATGCGGGTAGCTGTGCTTGACGCGGCCCTTGGCGAGCAGCGCCCCGACCTCCTGGAAGGCCTTCAGCACGGCGCCGTTGGCCTCGCCCGGCTTGCCTTCGGCGGTGTAGACGCGCAGGCCGGCGAACAGAGGGACGTGGTCGTAGTAGCGCCCGTCCTCGCCGACCGTCTGCGGCACCTCGATGCCGTTGGCCTGACCGAGATGGAAGTCGTCCTCGCCGTGGCCGGGAGCGATGTGGACGAAGCCGGTGCCGGCGTCGGTCGTCACGAAGTCGCCGGCCAGCAGCGGCACCTTGAAGTCGTAGCCGCTGCGGGTCAGCGGGTGGTGGCAGTAGCCGCCGGCCAGACGCGAGCCGGGGAAGCGGTGCAGCAGCCGCGCGTCGGCGATCTTGGTTTCCTTGAAGACGCTCTCGGCCAGCGCGGTGGCGATGACGAGCCGTTCGCCGACCTCGGCGAGGCTGCCCTCCTCGACCGCCAGCACCTTGTAGGTCGCGTATTCGATGTCGTCGCCGAAGGCGATGGCGCGGTTTCCCGGCAGGGTCCAGGGGGTGGTCGTCCAGATGACGATGTTGGCGTCGTCGACCTCCGGCGCCGGCGAGCCCCAGATGGCGAAGCGCGCGAAGACGGTGGTGGAGGTGTGGTCGTGGTACTCGATCTCCGCCTCGGCCAGCGCGGTCTTCTCCACCACCGACCACATGACCGGCTTGGCGCCCTTGTAGAGGCCGCCGTTCATGGCGAACTTGTGGATCTCGCGGACGATCTGCGCCTCGGCGGGCAGCGTCATGGTCAGGTACGGGTCGGCCCAGTTGCCCTCCACGCCCAGGCGGCGGAACTCGCCGGCCTGCACGTCCACCCACTTCTGGGCGAACTGGCGGCACTCGGCGCGGAACTGGTTGAGCGGAACCTCGTCCTTGTCCTTGCCCTCGGCCCGGTACTTCTCCTCGATCTTCCACTCGATGGGCAGGCCGTGGCAGTCCCAGCCGGGGACGTAGTTGGCGTCGAAGCCCTGCATCTGGCGCGAGCGGACGATGACGTCCTTCAGCACCTTGTTGACGGCGTGGCCGATGTGGATGTTGCCGTTGGCGTAGGGCGGGCCGTCGTGCAGGACGAACTTCTCGCGGCCCTTCGCCGTCTCGCGCAGCCGCTGGAAGAGGCCCATGTCCTCCCAGCGCTTCAGCAGCTCCGGCTCCTTGGTGGGCAGGCCGCCGCGCATGGGGAAGTCGGTGCGGGGCAGGAAGACGGTGGACTTGTAGTCGCGGGTCATGTCGGGGATATCCTGAACCTGAAGCAGAACCGTCGGGCGGCAGCGGTCAGGCCCCCGACGCACGCACAAACGAGGCGGTCCCGGCCCCCCTCAAGAGGCCGGGTTGGTAATTCGCGCCATACGCGCCATGACCCACGCCGGATGCAGCATCGCGCGGGATATTAGCGGTGTGGGCGGTGCGGTCAAGGCGCGGCGCCTCCGGGTGCGTCAGTCGAAGCTGGCCTTGCCACCGTGGGCGGCGGACCAGGTGACCGGGTCGTTCAGGAACTTCTCGACTTCCGACAGGGTGTTCTCGTCGAAGTACTGGTTCTCGCGGGCGACCTTCAGCACGTCCCACCAGGTGCACAGCTCGTGCAGGCGGACGCCGATGCGGTCCATGTTGGTCTTCGACTGCGGGAAGATGCCGTAATGGAAGATCACGAAGCTGTCGGTCACGGTGGCGCCGCCGTTGCGCAGCGCCGTGACGAAGTTCTCCTTGCTCTTGCCGTCGGTGGCGAGATCCTCGACCAGGATGACCCGCTGCCCCTCGGTCAGCACGCCCTCGATCTGGGCGTTGCGCCCGAAGCCCTTCGGCTTCTTGCGGACATACTGCATGGGAAGTTCCAGCCGCTCGGCGATCCAGGCGGCGAAGGGGATGCCCGCCGTCTCGCCGCCGGCCACCGCGTCGATGCTCTCGTAGCCGATCTCGCGCTCGATGGTCTGGACGGCGAAGTCCATCAGAGCCTTGCGGGCGCGCGGGAAGGACACGATGCGCCGGCAGTCGGTGTAGACCGGGCTCGCCCAGCCGGAGGTGAAGATGAAGGGCGTCTCGGCGTTGAAATGCAGCGCCTTGATTTCCAGCAGGATCTTCGCGGCGGTGGCGGCAATCGTCGCCCGGTCGGGCAGGGCAGCGGCGGTGGTCATGGCCTAACGGCTCCCAGGGAGGCTCAAACTGCCCCGTGTGTAGCCCCCCGGCGTGCGAATCGCAATGGCCGGTCCTTGCCGGTCAGCCCAGCCCGTGCCGGTTGGCCGGGATGAAGTCGTCGTCCAGAATTTGGGCGAGGCTGTAGGGGCAATCGGTGGGAAGGGCTTCGGGCGCCACGCCGTCGAACAGCTCCAGAGCCTTGGCCGCCAGCCGGTGCCCCCGCTTCCACGCCTTCGGGAGAAGATCGGGCGCCTTGCGCGCCAGGGTGCCGCTGTCCTCCAGCGCGTAGACCGCCCGGCCGCGCTGTTCCACGACGCGGAGCATCCATTTGTTGCGTGGCGCCGGGGCGGGTGAATGCTCCAGCTTCAGCAGATGTGCGATGACGTGGGTGAGGGCGCTGACCAGAGCGCTTTCCTGGCTGCGGCCCAGGCTTTCGACCTCCTCCGCCAGATTTTCCAGATCCAACTCGGAGTTGGCGCGCGTCTCGGTCATGCGACTCCCGGTGGAATCCGTCTGTCAGGCTACCCGGAACGCCGCGGGCGGTCCATGGGGCTCACTTCCCCGGCAGGGCCAGCGCGATGCAGCGGGTCAGCACCGGGTTGCCGGTCATCTCGCGGTAGGCCTGGACGATGGCGGGCTCGGCGGCCTTGCACTGCTCCATCGTCTGGAACTCGATGGTGGTCGGGCCGCCCTGGTTCAGGATGAAGAGAAGAAGGATCACGCGGTCCATCGCTCAACCCTCCGTCCGCGGTTCCTTGGCCAGCACGGCGCGGGCGGCGGCCGCGTCCTGGACGATCTGGTCCTTCAACTCGGTGAAGCTGCCGAACTTGCGCTCCGGCCGCAGGAACTCGATCAACTGCACGCGCAGATGCTGGCCGTAGAGGTCGCCGTCGAAGTCGAGGATGTGGGTCTCCAGCCGCTCCACCGTTCCGCCCACGGTCGGGCGGCGGCCCAGGTTGGCGACGCCGTCGCGCCAGACCGTGCCCGCCCCCTGGTCCACGCCGGTGCGCACCGCGTAGACGCCGAAGGCGGGGCGCAGATAGTCGGCCAGTTCCACATTGGCGGTGGGGAAGCCGATGGTGCGGCCCTTGTGGTCGCCGTGCTCCACGCGCCCCTCGATCTCCCAGGGGGAGCCGAGCAGCCGGGCCGCCTCGCGCGGGTTGCCGGCGACCAGCGCGTCGCGCACGCGGGTGGAGGAGTAGACGCCCTCCGCATCGTCGGACACCGGCCCGACCTCGGTCACGCCGAAGCCGTGCGCCGCGCCGGCCTGCCGCAGCAGGGCGGGGTCGCCGCTGCGGCCGTGGCCGAACAGGAAGTCGTAGCCGCAGACGACGTGCCGCGCGCCCAGCCCGGCCACCAGATCCTCCCGCATGAAGGCGTCGGCGGTCTTGTGCAGGAAGCTCTCGTCGAAATGGCAGACGAACAGCAGGTCGACCCCCAGCGCCTCGATGTGGCGGGCCTTGACGCGGAAGGGCGACAGGCGGAAGGGGGCGTCGTCCGGACGGAAGACGGAGCGGGGATGCGGCTCGAAGGTCATCACCGCCGAGGGCGCGCCGAGATCGCGGGCGATCCGCTGGGCGGTGGCGATCACCGCCTGATGGCCGCGGTGCACCCCGTCGAAGTTGCCCAGGGCGACGACGGCCCCACGGGCGTCCTCCGGCAGGTCGGCGGTGTGTCGGAACAATCGCATGCGTCACGCCCTGATGGTCTGCGGGCCGCGGACGGGCCCCGGAAACGATGGCGGCCCGCCGGGGCGGGCCATGCCATGGGCGTCTTATATAGACCGGAGCCGGCGCGTGGTCTACGCACCGGCGACCGGCAAGTCATTTCGCTTGTTGAAGGCTCGGTCCGGGACGGTCAGCCGCGCGACGGGACCATCAGCAGGGCCTCGCCCTCGATCACCACCGTCTCGCCGACGGTGCAGACCGTGCGGACGACGACGCGGCGCTTCTCCGGGATCACCTCGGTGACGGTGGCGCGGGCGGTCACCGTGTCGCCGGCGCGGACCGGCGCCTTGAAGCGCACGGTCTGGCTCATGTAGATGGCGCCCGGACCCGGCAGCTTGGTGCCCAGAACGGCGGAGATGAAGCTGACGCTCAGCATGCCGTGGGCGATGCGGCCCTGGAACATGGTGCCGCTGGCGTATTCCTGGTTCAGGTGGACCGGGTTGGTGTCGCCGGAGATGCCGGCGAACAGCACGATGTCCGCCTCGGTAACCGTCTTCGCGAAGGACGCCGTCATGCCGACGGACAAATCCTCGATGCAGTGGCCCTCGTTGTCCTTCAGGACTTGGCGAACATCATCCATACCGCGGTTCCTTTTCATCAAGCACCGGCAGAGCGGTGCGACAACACGTATGGTGCATTGCGATATATGCACTGCACCCACGCGATGGCAACACGACTCGCCTGAAATAGTGAAAAAACCGCTAACTTCTTCCGAAAGAGGAGGCAGTCGAGGCGCTCCGCCACTTTCCGGCAACCCGGCGATTTCAGAACCGTGACAGTAAAAGTGCGGAGCGGGGGCAGTTAATATGTGTACTGACAATTCGCCCTGCTGCATCGCGGAATGCGGGGCGACTCGGGGGCGACTCGGGGGCGGACGGCTTGACTTCCCGCCGCCGCAGCCAACCGTCACCTCTCATCCCCCCGAACCGCGACGGAATCCGACCCATGCCCCACCGCTTCGCGCTGGTCACCGGCGGCACCTCCGGCATCGGCGCCGGCTTTGCCCGCGCCCTGCCTGCCGACACCGGCCTTCTGCTGGCCGCCCGAAACGCCGAGGCCCTCAACACCGCCAAGATGGAACTGGAGGCCGCCGGTCGCCGGGTGGAGGTGCTGGCCACCGACCTGACCACCGACGCGGGGCGGAACGCCCTGATCCAGAAGGCGGAGACGCTGGAGATCGATCTGCTCGTCAACAACGCCGGGTCCGGCGCCTTCGGGCCGGTGCTCGACAACGCGCCGGAGGCGGAGCGGGCGACGGTGGAGCTGAACGTGGTGGCGACCACGGTGCTGACCCGCGCGCTGCTGCCCGGCATGATCGAGCGGGCGGCCCGCGACGGCCGGCGGGCCGGGCTGATCCTGCTGTCGAGCACGGCGGCCTTCCAGCCGATCCCGTTCCTCGGGACCTACTGCGCCAGCAAGAGCTTCGTCCTGGCCTATGGCGAGGCGCTGGCGACGGAGCTGAAGCGCAAGCCGGTGGATGTGCTGGTCCTGTGTCCCGGCGCCACACGCACCGCCTTCGGCAAGCGGGCCGGCTTCGCCCTGAACGCCCTGCCGGGGGCGGCCGATCCGCTGGACGTGGCGCGGGAGGGGTTGCAGGCGCTGGGGCGCCGCACGGTGCATGTGCACGGCTTCGGCACCCGCAACATGCTGCGCCCCTTCCTGTGGTCGCGCCACGCGGCGTCGGACGGGCTGGGCGCGCTGCTGGCCGCCTTCGACCGCGGCCGGCGCGCCGGGCGGACCGCCCGTCCGCCGCGCGAGGGGGCTTAGCGGTCGGACCCCGACCCGCTCTGCCGGTCGGCGCCGGACGATCCCGACCCGGACGATCCGGACCCGGACGATCCGGACAGGGCGGCGCCGTTCCCCTTCTTCTCGGAGGCGGGCTGCTCCGCCACCTGGGTCTTGTCGGCCTTCTCGGCCTTGGCCTCGACCTTCTCCTTCACGGCCTCGGTCGGCTGTTCGGACGGCTTGGCCTCGACGCGGACCGGGGCCACGCCGTCCTCGATCATGTCGAGCTGCTTGGCGGCCTTCTTCGACAGGTCGATGACCCGGCCGTCCACATAGGGGCCGCGGTCGTTGACGATGACGTCGACGCTCTTGCCGTTGTCCTGGTTGGTCACGGTGACCTTGCTGCCCAGCGGCAGCTCGCGCGAGGCGGCGGTCGGCTTGTTCTGGTCGAAGCGCTCGCCGCTGGCCGTCTTCCTGCCGTGGAACGAGCCGCCGTAGAAGGACGCCTCGCCCTCATGGACGATGACCGGCTCGCCCTCGTCCGTGCGTTCCACGGCGATCGGCGGCACCGACGCGTCCTTGGGGCTTTGCGATTTGGATGAGGGCTGGGCCTGGGCGGCGGCCATGGGGGACAGGGTCAGGGACAGGGCGCAGAGCGCCATGGACAGTTTACGCGCCATGTGCATTCGAATGTACCTCCCATTGGACCTCGACAACACCCGTGGGAGGACGGGGGTTCCATCGGACGGCTGGCGGACGGCTGGCGGATGGCCGCCTCCGTGCCGCGGGCTGGACCCGCCCGGCCCGATGATGCTTCAATCGTCCCGTCAACGAAGGAGCGCGCAGGAATGGCCGTGAGCGTGGCGGAACTGGGTGTGGAGCCACGATTCGGCTGGGTGACGATGGGAGACGGGACGCGGCTGCGCACCGCCCATTGGACGGCCGCCGCCGCGCCGCCGCGCGGCGCCGCGCTGCTGCTGACCGGCCGGGCGGAGTTCATCGAGAAATACGCCGAGACGGCGGGGGAGATGCTCGCCCGCGGCTTCGAGGTCTTCGCCTTCGACTGGCGCAACCAGGGCCTGTCCGACCGGCCCCTGCCCAACCCCCAGATCCATCACCTGGACAGCTTCGACACGCTGGCCGGCGACCTGCAGGAGGTGGTGGAGCGGGTGGTGAGGCCGCGGCAGCGGGGGCCGCTGCTGCTGGTCGCCCACAGCATGGGCGGGCTGGTCGCCCTCATGGCCCTGCTGCGCAACCCGGCCCTGTGCGACGCGGCGGTGCTGACGGCGCCGATGTTCGACATCTTCACCGGCCCGGTGCCGCGCCGCATGGCGGTCTGGCTGGCCGAGCGCCTCTGCGCCCGCGGGCGGGCCGCCGAATACGCCTTCGGCCAGCACGACTACGACCCGGTGGAGGGGCTGTTCACCCCGGTCAACCCGATCACCTCCGACCCCCGCCGCTACGCCACCTACCACGACGCCTTCCGCGACCGGCCCGAGCTGCGGGTGGGCGGGGTCAGCTTCGGCTGGGTGCGGGCGGCCCTGCGCGCCGCCGACCACATCCGCTTCACGGCGCCGCTGGAGCGGGTGACGACGCCCATCCTGCTGCTGAGCGCCCCCGCCGACGCCGTCGTCCGCTCGGAGTCGCACCGGCTGGCCGCCGCCCGGCTGGGCAACGCCGTGCTGAAGGAGCATCCCGACGCCAAGCACGAGCTGCTGATGGAGCGCGACGACATCCGCGACCGGGTGTGGGCGGACGTCGACGAGTTCCTGGCCGCCTTGCAATTGTAGGCTGGGCATCTGTAAGCCGGGCATCTGCGGGCCGGGCTGTGCTAGGTCCTTGGCGCGGGCGCCCGCGCGCCCACATGAGGGACGCTTTGCGCCTGCTTCTATGTTCAAGGGTCTGCCTTCCATGTCCGATTTCTGGAAAGAGTCCGGTTTCCATCTGCTGACGCGCGACGCCGACGGCTGGCTGGCGGTCACGCCGGACTTCCTGCGCGCCTACCTGATGCGGCCGGAGATGCGCCCGCCCGAGGACGCCTGCGAGACCGAGCACACGCTGTTCGCCGGCCTGCTCGACGATCCCGCCCGCCCCGTGCCGCCGGGCATGGTGGAGGCGCTGGCCGATGCGGACGCGCGGGAGAACTGGGCGGTCTGGCTGGGCTTCCGCGACCGGCTGCTCGCCGCCGGCACGGTCGAGGGCTGTTACCTCCGCCTGTTCCGCGAGGGCGCGCGGGGCGTGCCGGGGCTGTTCATCGACCAGATGGCCCATGTCATCCTGCGCAACATCCTGGACGGCACGCCGTCGGGCCTGCGGGCGCGGGCGGGCGAGCTGTTCTTCCGGCCCCAGACGGTGTCGGTGGACGACGGGCGGGTCCGGCTGGCCGACAGCGAGACGGTGGAGATGCTGGCCGCGACCGGCGGCTTCGGCAGCCTGGGCCGGCTGGTGGTGGAGGCCGGGACCGCCCCGCGCTCCGTCGATCTCGACATCCTCGACGAGACCAACCACCCCCGCTACTGGGAACGCGATTCGCGGCACGACACCGTGCTGGACGCGACCTTCGCCGCGGCCGGGCTGGACGCGCTGTGCCGCGTTCTGGAAGGCTGGGTGCGGCATTTCCTGGGGGTGGCGGTGTCGATCCAGCCGGTGCAGCGGATCAGCGACGAGCGCTGGGTCTGGCATGTCGGGCTGGACGGGGAGGCCACGGCGATCCTCAACGACCTCTACAACGGGGCCGAGGTGGGGGAGGACCGGCTGGCCCGCATCCTGTCGCTGTTCCGGCTGGAGTTCGCCGATCCCGCGGCGATGCGCGCCGACATCGCCGGGCGGCCCGTCTATCTGGCCCTGGCGATGACCGCCGACCGCAAGCTGCGCCTCAAGCCGCAGAACCTGCTGGTCAACCTGCCGCTGGCGCAGATGAACTGAAGAACGGCCCTATAACCATAAAGAAAGTGTGACTATCTGCCGCTCCCGGCGGCGGGCGGGCGGCGGCTTATAAGGATGTTTCCTGAAGGGGGAAACGTCATGCAATTAAACAATATGCAGCCGAAGACGATGAAGCCGAACCTTGCCGACCCGCGTTGGGAGACGATGGCGTGGCAGGACGGCTTCGGAGTCGGGAACGCGGTGATCGACGCCGACCACAAGCGCCTGTTCGAGCTGTTCAACGAATTCGTCACCGCGGTGAACGAGTTCCGTACCGACAGCGAGATCCAGGATGTGCTGAGGGAACTGCTCGACTACACCGACACGCATTTCGACCGGGAAGAGACGCTGATGCGCGAGCACGGCTATCCCGACTACACCGCCCACAAGGCGCTGCACGACAGCTTCGTCCGCCAGCTTCACGACGTGAACAGCGCGCTGGACGCGGGAGGGGAGAAGGGCGCCTTCGTGCTGGGCTTCCTCGCCAAATGGCTGTCCGGCCACATCCTGGGCGTGGACACCAAGCTGGGCGCCTACCTGCGCGAGCGCGGGGTGGAGGCGTAAAGGGCGAAACCCCTCTCCCGGGGCGGGAGAGGGGCTGTCCTCGGATGGTTACTGCTTGCTCGACTCGCCGCTGTGCTTCGGGCCGCGGTTCAGCGAGGTCATGCTGTCGCTGTACTGGAACTCCGGCATGTCGCGCACGCTCGCCTGGGTGACGTCGCGCAGCGTGATCGGGCCGTTGCCCGGAAGCACGTCGGCCAGCGCGATGTCCGCGGCGATCTCCTTGCCGCCGATGCCGAGGAAGCCGCCGCTCTGGATCACCAGGAGCTGGGCGTTGCCGTCCGGACCGAGGATCACGTCGGTCACCTTGCCGACCTTCTCGCCGTCCGCTCCGATCACCGTGCGGCTCATCAGATGCTCGACGCTGGCGCCGCCCGTGGCGTTGCTTGCGGGGCCGGCCGGGCGGGCGCTCTGGCCCTGGTCCATGATGACCGAGTTGGGGGCCTGGGCACCCGGGGTTTGGGCCGAGCCGCCGGTGCCGGTCTGGGCCACCGCGGCGCCGGTCGTCAGGGCCAGGGCGGACAGGGTCGCGATCACCGTCTTGTGCATGGAAGGTCTCCTCGTTGCACGAAACCGAACCTTCCAACCGGGGGGAGCGGGAAAGGTCACGCGGGACCGCCTGTGACATCGCGGGGCGACTCGAGGCGTCGTCCGGGAGCCTCGCGGCGGGACCGGTCCAGCGGGCAAAGGTGGGGTCGCGGGCGGGGGGACGGGAGAAGGGCGTACCGCCGATTCGCCCCCCGTGACTCCTGCGGTCGGAGGGGCCCGGCAACCCCGCGAAAGTGACGGATTCCTTACGGAAACCGGGCGCCGGAGGCTCTCTGGCGGGGACTAGATATGGGGGGTGGGCGGATTTTTTCCGGGAACCCCCGGCGGCTTGGCCCGTTGACCTAACGCGCCATATCTAGGAGGTAGGCCCGCGTCAAGCACACAATATCTTGGGTCGGGTCTTGCTTGGCCAGACGCTTGAGGCTAGGATGCGCACCAACATACAGGGTGTTGCGTTCGTCAGCCAGCGCGAGCTGCGCCGCACGGAGCGCGACACCTTTGTTCGCCAGCCAGAGGGAGCACGAGTCACATGCGGGTCCAGCGTCGTTTCACGAAAGAGGGTCAGGATGCTTACGCCGCTCTCGGCTTCCGCCGCACGACGAGCGAGATCCGCAACCCTGACGGCTCTGTGGTCTTCCAGCAGACGGACATCGAGGTTCCCGAGAATTACAGCCAGGTCGCCAGCGACATCCTGGCCCAGAAGTACTTCCGCAAGGCCGGCGTTCCGGTCGCCCTGAAGGCGGTCGAGGAGAACACCGTCCCGTCCTGGCTGTGGCGCAAGACCGCCGATGAAGCGGCTCTGGCCGCGCTGCCGAAGGAGAAGCGCTATTCCGGCGAGAAGTCGGCCAAGCAGGTCTTCGACCGTCTGGCCGGCACCTGGACCTACTGGGGCTGGAAGGGCGGCTATTTCGATACCGAGGCCGACGCCCACGCCTTCTTCGACGAGATGCGCTTCATGCTGGCCGCCCAGATGGCGGCCCCGAACAGCCCGCAGTGGTTCAACACCGGCCTGCACTGGGCCTACGGCATCGACGGCCCGAGCCAGGGCCACTTCTACGTCGATTTCAAGACCGGCCTGCTGACCTCGTCCGCCTCGGCCTACGAGCACCCGCAGCCGCACGCCTGCTTCATCCAGTCCGTCGCCGATGATCTGGTGAACGAGGGCGGGATCATGGACCTGTGGGTCCGCGAGGCGCGCCTGTTCAAGTACGGCTCGGGCACCGGCTCCAACTTCTCCCGCCTGCGCGGCGAGGGTGAGAAGCTGGCCGGCGGCGGCAAGTCGTCGGGCCTGATGAGCTTCCTGAAGATCGGCGACCGCGCGGCGGGCGCCATCAAGTCGGGCGGCACCACCCGCCGCGCGGCCAAGATGGTCACGGTGGACATGGACCACCCGGACATCGAAGCCTACATCGACTGGAAGGTGACCGAGGAGCAGAAGGTCGCCGCCCTCGTCACCGGCTCCAAGATCTGCCGCGAGCACCTGACCGCCATCATGGCCGCCGCCCAGGACGGCCAGGACCCGAAGGTCAACAAGGAGCTGAAGAAGGCCGTCGTCGCCGCCCGCAAGGCGCAGGTGCCGGAGAACTACGTCCAGCGCGTGATCCAGTTCGCCGCCCAGGGCTTCACCAGCATCGAGTTCAAGACCTACAACACCGATTGGGACTCCGACGCCTACCTGACGGTGGCCGGCCAGAACTCCAACAACTCGGTGCGCATCTCCGACGACTTCATCCAGGCCGTCCTGAACGACGACGAGTGGAAGCTGATCCGCCGCACCGACGGCACGGTCCACCGCACGCTCCGCGCCCGCGACCTGTGGGACAAGGTCGGCTACGCCGCCTGGGCCTGCGCCGATCCGGGGGTGCAGTTCGACACCACGATCAACGACTGGCACACCTGCCCGGCCTCGGGGCGCATCAACGCCTCGAACCCGTGCTCGGAGTACATGTTCCTCGACGACACGGCCTGCAACCTCGCCTCGCTGAACCTGATGTCGTTCCGTCTGAAGGACGGGTCCTTCGACGTCGAGGCGTTCGAGCACGCCTGCCGCCTGTGGACCATGGTGCTGGAAGTCTCCGTGCTGATGGCGCAGTTCCCGTCCAAGGAAATCGCCCAGCTGTCCTACGAGTTCCGCACGCTGGGCCTGGGCTTCGCCAACCTCGGCGGCCTGCTGATGGCCTCGGGCCTGTCCTACGACTCGGCGGAAGGCCGCGCCTACTGCGCCGCCATCTCCGCGGTGATGACCGGCGTCGCCTACGCCACCTCCGCCGAGATGGCGCAGGAGCTGGGCGCCTTCCCGGCCTATGAGCAGAACCGCGACCACATGCTGCGGGTCATCCGCAACCACCGCCGCGCCGCCTACGGCGAGATGGAGGGTTACGAGGCCCTGTCGGTCAAGCCGGTGCCCTTCGTCGCCGACGAGTGCCCGGAGCAGGAACTGGCGCTGGCCGCCGTCCGCGCCTGGGACATGGCGCTGGAGCTGGGCGAGCAGCACGGCTTCCGCAACGCCCAGGCCACGGTGGTCGCCCCGACCGGCACCATCGGTCTGGTGATGGATTGCGACACCACGGGCATCGAGCCGGACTTCGCGCTGGTGAAGTTCAAGAAGCTGGCCGGCGGCGGCTACTTCAAGATCGTCAACCGTCTGGTGCCGGAGGCCCTGCGCACGCTGGGCTACACCGCCGACCAGATCGCCGCGATCGAGCGCTACGCGGTCGGCCACGGGACGCTGAAGGGCGCGCCGGGCGTCAACCACGAGACGCTGAAGGCCAAGGGCTTCCCGGCCGAGGTGCTGGAGAAGCTGGAGGGCAACCTCGCCACCGCCTTCGACATCAAGTTCGCCTTCAACCGCTGGACGGTCGGCGCCGACGTCATCGTCGACACGCTGGGCATCCCCGCCGAGCAGATGGACGCGCCGGGCTTCGACCTGCTGACCGCTCTCGGCTTCACCAAGGCCGAGCTTGAGGCGGCGAACACCTTCTGCTGCGGCGCCATGACGCTGGAGGGCGCGCCCTTCCTGAAGGACGAGCATCTGCCGGTGTTCGATTGCGCCAACCCCTGCGGCCGCATCGGCAAGCGCTTCCTGTCCTGGGAATCGCACATCACCATGATGGCCGCCTCGCAGCCCTTCATCTCCGGCGCCATCTCCAAGACCATCAACATGCCGAACACGGCGACGGTGGAGGAGTGCAAGGACGCCTACCTGCTGTCCTGGCGCCTGGGCATCAAGGCCAACGCGCTGTACCGCGACGGCTCCAAGCTGAGCCAGCCGCTCTCCGCCGCCCTGCTGGACGACGAGGAGGACGCGGTCGAGGAGATCGTCGAGGCGGCCAACGCCACCCGCACCCAGATGGTGTCCGAGCGCATCGTCGAGAAGGTCGTGGAGCGGATCATCGAGCGCAAGCGCACCGAGCGCGAGCGCCTGCCGCACCGCCGCAAGGGCTACACCCAGAAGGCGACCGTCGGCGGCCACAAGATCTACCTGCGCACCGGCGAGTATGAGGACGGCCGCATCGGCGAGATCTTCATCGACATGCACAAGGAGGGCGCCGCCTTCCGCTCGCTGATGAACAACTTCGCCATCGCGGTGTCGATCGGCCTGCAGTACGGCGTGCCGCTGGAAGAGTTCGTGGAGGCCTTCACCTTCACCCGCTTCGAGCCGTCGGGCATGGTGACCGGCAACGACACCATCAAGATGGCGACCTCGGTCATCGACTACATCTTCCGCGAGATCGCCATCTCCTACCTGGGCCGCACCGATCTGGCGCACGCCACGCCGGAGGATCTGGTGCCCTTCACGGTGGGCAGCGGCGACAAGCAGGGCGACCTGCCGGAGACCGGCGCGGTCCAGCCGTCGGACATCGTCCGCAAGGTCGCGTCCACCGGCTATGTCCGCAACAACCTGCGCGTCCTGAACGGCGGGCAGACCCAGCGGGCGTCGGCCGCGGCGGCCCTGGCCGCCACCGGCGCCGCGGTCCAGGCCACGGCGTCCGCCGCCCACGCGGCGGTGGCCTCCAGCCCGGCGGTCGGCGCGGCGGTGGTCCATGCCGGCGGCACGGCCCCGGTCGGCGGCACCACCGGCACGGCCTACGGCGGCAGCAACAGCGACCAGCGCTACGACCGCATCCGCGAGGCCCGCGCCCGCGGTTACGAGGGGGATCAGTGCGGGGAGTGCGGCAACATGACGCTTGTCCGCAACGGCACCTGCCTGAAGTGCGACACCTGCGGCTCCACCACGGGCTGCAGCTGAGGCCAGCCGGTTCCATCCCCGGCATGGCGTGGAAAAGGGGAGGTCCTCGGACCTCCCCTTTTTTCATGCGCGCTCGGATTCAGGGGCGCCGCCGTCCTGCGGGCACGGCTTTCGCCGCCGGCGGTTTCCCACCGGCGGCGGCCATCACGAGCGGGGCGGGATCAGACCGGGATGTTGGGGAAGACGCGGCCGGAAAGCTGGGCGTCGGCCAGTTCCGCCGGGATGGCGTCACGCTCCTTCAGCCAGCGGGCGAACTGGCGGTCCGCGGAGTTGATGTGCAGCATCAGCCATTGCGGCAGGAAGGTCGCCAGATACTCGGCGATGTTCTCCTCCGGCACGTTGCCGGTGGTGAAGGCGTGCAGCTGCTCCCACGCCAGGGAATGCTGGACGAGATGGTCGGCCAGGAAGGGATAGCCGGCTTCCTCCATCACCTTCTGCTCGCTGGCGAAGTGAATCTCCGTATAGACCACCGCGTCGGCCAGCGTGCGATAGACCTCCTCGCGGGAACGGCCTTCGGCGACGGCGACATGGAACGCCTGGACCAGCTCGATCCATTGTTTGTGCTGTTCGTCGATGTCCTCGATGCCCAACGCAAGATCGTCGCTCCAGACGAGATCCTGAAAATTCTCGGAGGGCATGTCCATGATCGGGAAGACTCGGCTTAAGGTGGTAACAATTTGGTCATCATAGTCAGGGTCGTACGTGCATCAATGGTTTGAATTGAGATAAATTGTCGCGGTTCCGGCGGCGAGCCGCGACGCGGGCCGAGGGGGCGTGTCCTTGCCGGACGCCGGGCGCGGGTCAATATGCGGGCCTGTGACGACACAGCCGACAGGATGCGCCATGCGACGCGCCATGAACCGCCGCCTCCGCCTTTTGCCGCTGCTCGCCCTGCTGGCGCTGCCGCTGCCCCACGCCGCGAACGCCCAGGACGCGGAGCCGCAGAAGGCGCCGGCCCGGAATGAGCAGGCCCAGAGCGCGCCGAAACCGACGGAGCGGGCCGGCGGCGGCTTCGACGCCCAGCGCAGCGAGACCAGGCACCAGCTTCCGTTGCCGGCCGGACCGCTCGCCTACACGGCGGTGACGGAGTTCCTGCCCCTGCGCGACGGCCCGCGCGAGGAGGTGGCGGCCCGTGTCTTCACCGTCACCTACACGCTGGACGGGGCGCCGCGCGGCCAGCGGCCCGTCGCCTTCGTGTTCAACGGCGGGCCGGGGGCGTCCTCCGCCTATCTGCATCTGGGCGCCCTGGGGCCGAAGGTGGTCGGCTTCAACGACGACGGTTCGCTGACCCGCCCGCCGGCTCCGCTGCTGGACAACCCGGACAGCTGGCTGGCCTTCACCGATCTGGTCTTCATCGATCCGGTGGGCACGGGCTACAGCCGCGGCATCCGGCGTGACGGCGGAAAGGAGGAGGGCGCGCGGCGGGACGAGGATCCCGGCAAGCGCTTCTGGTCGGTCGACGCCGACAGCCGGGCCATGGCGGAGATCGTCCGGCTCTGGCTGACCCGCAACGGCCGGTGGGAATCGCCGAAATTCCTGGTGGGGGAAAGCTATGGAGGCTTCCGCATCGCCAAGATGGCCAACCGCCTGATCGACGACACCGGCATCGCGGTCAACGGGCTGATCATGGTCTCGCCGGTGGTCGATTTCGCCACCATACGCGGCGGCGGCGGGCTTCTGGTGCCGGCGCTGCGGCTGCCCGCCTACGCCGCCTCCGCCGCCGCCAACGGGCTGGTTCCCGGCACGCCGGAGCAGGCGGCGGAGGCGGCGGAGCGCTACGCCTTCAACGGCTATCTCACCGGGCTGGCCGGGCTGGACTACCGCCGGCCCGGCGCGGCGCAGGGCTTCTTCGCCGAGGTGGCGCGGACCATCGGCCTGCCGGAGGAGCTGGTGACCCGTTTCCGCGGCGAGATCCCCACCGACGTCTTCGCCCGCGAGCTGCTGCGCGGGCGCGGGCGGGTCGCCAGCGTCTATGACGGCACCTTCACCGCCGCGGACCCCGATCCGTCGGCGGCGCGCCTTCCCTTCGATCCCTTCCTGAAGGGCACGGTGCCGACCTACACCACCGCCTTCGCCGCCTACGCCCACGAGTGGCTGGGCGTGCGGACGGAGGTGCCGTTCGACCTGCTCAGCGACCGGGTCAACCGGGGCTGGGAGTGGCCGCGCTCCGGCCAGCCCAGCGCGGTGGACGACCTCCAGGCCGCCCTGACCCTGCAGCCGGCGCTGCGGGTGCTGATCGCCCACGGGCGCACCGACCTCATCACCCCCTACATGGCGTCGCGCTGGGTGGCGTCCCGCCTGGAACTGCCGGACGGGCAGGCCGACCGGGTCGCCGTGACGGTCTATGAGGGCGGTCACATGATGTACACGCGGGCGCCCGAGCGCGCGAAGCTGGCCGCCGACGCGCGCGCCCTGATCGAGGCCGCCTTGCGGTAGGGTGGGCCGGGTGCGGTGCCGGCCGGGGGCCAAAAAAAACAGGCGCCCCGGTCGGGGCGCCTGCTGCGCAATGCCTTGCCTTGGCCTGTGGTCGCCGGCTGGACCTTGCCGGTTAGAACAGACGCAGGATCGACTGCTGCGACTGGTTGGCCAGCGAGAGGGCGATGGTGCCGAGCTGCTGACGGGTCTGCAGCATCAGCAGGCTCGCGCCTTCCTCGTTCTGGTCGGCCAGCGTCAGCTTGTTGGCGCCTTCGACCAGCACGTCGCTGAACTCCTTGGTGAAGGTTTCGCGGGTCGTGATGATGTTCAGGTTGGTCGACAGCGTCTGCGAGGCCGACCGCAGCGTCTGCTTCGCGTAGTCGATGCCGGCGACCGCCTTGTCGATGTCGGCGCGGTCGGTCCAGTCGTTCTGCGCGTAGTCCAGACGCAGGCCCTGGCCGCTGGAGGTCAGGTTCTGGGCCTTCACCGTGATCGAGTTGGTGTTGCGCTCGTTGAGCTGCACCGTCAGATCGTTCGAGGTGTTGGCGTCGGTCACCTGCACCGAGACTAGGTTGGCCGCCGAGTTGGCTTCCGCCGCCTGCTTGATGCTCTTCTGATCGACGTTGAAGCGCACCGTGCCGGTGTCGAACGCGAAGGAGTTCTCACCTTCCGCCAGCTTGCCCTCGCCGCGGTTGGCCATGCCGTCGCGGGTCACCGTGGAGCCGTTCAGGTTGCTGACCTGGATCTGGATGTCGACCTTCTTCTCGATGACCGAGATGCCGTTGCCGCTGTTGGCGGCCTGCTCCAGCAGATTGCGGTCCACCGTGAAGGACACGATGGTGCCCGACGCGAAGCTTTCGGAGATGCGCTTGGTGAGGGCGTTCCCGGCGGTGGCCTTGACGGTCATCTCGCGGGCCGAGTTGCTCGTCGTCGCGCCTTCCAGCGTGATCGTGCCGGTGGTGCTGACCGTGATGGTCTGGACGTCCTTGCCGCTCAGGCGACCGTTGGCGCCCAGCGCGTTGTCGATCGACGCCTTCAGCTGGTTGGCGATGTTGACGCGGGCGGTCTGCCCGACCGCCACGTCGCCGGCGGTGGCGGTGTAGGTGAAGGTCTGGTCTTCGACGGTGATGGTGAAGCTGTCGCCGGCCTCGATCGTGCCGCCCATCGACACCTGGGTGAGCTGCGCCGTGCCCGACTTCGCCGCCTGCGTCGTGTTGGCGGCCATGGTCTGGCTGTTGTCGAAGTAGGTGATCGTGCGCGACTCGTTGCCGTCCGTGATGATGAAGGAGCGCTCACGGCCCTTCGCGCCGCGGACCTCGATCTGCACGTCGGAGAAGCTGCCGAGCGAGGTGGCCATCGTGCCGGACAGCTTCAGACCGACCAGGCCGTGGGCCATCTCGGCGCTGTTGATCTCGCCGGCCGCGCCCTCGATGGAGCCGTCGCCCTTGACGCGCACCGTGTAGGTGTCGGTCGACACCACGTTGGTGACGCGGGCGTTCTCGATGCCCTGGATGGTGTTGACGGCGCGGCGCGACTCGCTGGTGGAGTCCAGGCGCAGGCCGTTGCCGGCCAGCAGGTTCTTGCCGGCATAGCCGCTGTCGCCGGCCAGCTTGTCGATCTGCTCCTTCAGGGAGTTGAACTGGGCGGCCAGCGTCTTGCGGGTGGCGACGGAGCCGGCGTCGGTGCCCAGAGCGGAGTAGGCGGCGGTGGTCAGACCGCGCGCCTGCTCGATCATGCTTTCGATCGCGGTCACGCCCTTGTCGGCGGCCTTGATGGTGCTGATCGACTGACCCATGGCGTCCTTCAACGACGACAGGTCACCGGCGCGCTGGGTCAGGCTCTTCGCTGCGAAGAACGAAGTCGGGCCGTCGAGCGCCGAATTGATCTTGTTGCCGGTCGAGAGGATGTTCTGCTTGACACCGATCTTGTCGTTCACGCTCTGCAGTTGCAGCAGATTCGTGCGCATTGACGCGGTGAGGGTGACGTCGTTGATGGCCATGGTTCCAAGTCTCCTTCTGAGGCTCGCCCCGCGGCTGGTGCTTGAAACCGAAGCGAGGCAACGTGCATTTGCGCGCTCCACCTCTATCAAGACCCGTGCCAGTTCGCGGGTCTTCCCGTAAATTATTGATCTTTATGGATATCCTTGGAGCTTGTGCGGTGGGCTGGCCCAGGCTGGCCGGCCGGTCCTTCCCACGGCGGCGGAAAGTTTTGCCGGGCAGAAAGGGTGTTGCGCCCCGGACTCCGGGACAAAACTACCCAGTTGGGGAGCGCCGGCGGGGTGCCGGTAAGCTCTTGGTGCCGGCGGAGGAGGGGGCTATCGTCGGGGGGCGCCGCCCATCAGGGCATTCTCGGCGCCCGCAACGAAGACGGAGGGATGAGCATGGCCGGACGCATCGAGGCGCGGCTGAAGGAGTTGGGGATCGAGCTGCCGCAGGCGGCGGCCCCGGTGGCGGCCTATGTGCCCTACACCCAGTCGGGCAGCACGCTCTACGTGTCGGGGCAGGTCACCGTGTGGAACGGCGAGCGCCGCTTCATCGGCAAGCTGGGCCAGGACTTCACGGTGGAGCAGGGGCAGCAGGCGGCGCGGCTGTGCGCGCTGAACATCATCGCCCAGGCGAAGGCGGCCTGCGGCGGCGATCTCGACCGGGTGGTGCGCGTGCTGCGGCTGGGCGGCTTCGTGAACGGCACGCCGGACTTCCACGACCAGCCGCTGGTCATCAACGGCGCGTCGGAGCTGATGATGCAGGTGTTCGGCGACGCCGGGAAGCACGCCCGCGCCGCCGTCGGCGCCCCGTCGCTGCCCGGCAACGTGGCCGTCGAGGTGGACGCCATCCTCGAACTGGCCTGATCGGGGCTTCGGACCGGGGGAGGGGCGGGCCTCTTGCCGCGGCGCGGAAAAGCGCCCACCTCCCTCGGCGTGCCCGTGAAGGAGCCCGCGAAGGAGAGAGCATGCCCGACGGCAAGGACAGCGGCGCCGGCCCCGGGGCCGGGGAGGCCATCACCGTCAAGGTCCTGACCGGCATCGGCCTCGCCGACCCGAAGGAGTGGGACGCCTGCGCCGGGCCGGACAACCCGTTTCTCAGCCACGCCTTCCTGCTGGCGCTGGAGGAATCGGGATCGGCCATAGGCCGCACCGGCTGGCAGCCCAGCCACCTCGCCGCCTTCGACGGGGCGGGGCGGATCATGGGGGCGGTGCCGCTCTACCTGAAGAACCATTCCTACGGCGAGTATGTCTTCGACCACGCCTGGGCGCACGCCTATGAGCGGGCGGGCGGGCAGTATTACCCGAAGCTGCAATGCGCCGTGCCCTTCACCCCGGTGCCGGGGCCGCGCCTTCTGGTCCGGCCCTGCGCATCGGCCCAGGGGATGGAGGCCGTCGCCGGCGCCCTGATCCAGGGCATGGAGGAGGTGGCGCGGCGCTACGGCGTGTCCTCCGTCCACGTCACCTTTCCGGAGGAGGGCGACTGGCGCCGCCTCGGCGAGGCCGGCTGGCTGCTCCGCGAAGGCGTGCAGTATCATTGGGAGAACCGTGGCTACGCCAGCTTCGACGACTTCCTGGAAACCCTGAACAGCCGCAAGCGCAAGGCCATCCGCAAGGAGCGGCGCGAGGTGGCGGAGAGCAGCGTGCGGCTGCACAGCCTGACCGGCGCCGACCTGAAGCCGGAGCATTGGGACGCCTTCCACCGCTTCTATCTGGAGACCGCCGACCGGAAGTGGGGCGGCGGCTACCTGAACCGCGCCTTCTTCCGCCTGCTGGGCGAGACCATGGGCGACCGGGTCATGCTGGTGATGTGCGAGGATCACGGGGAGTGGGTGGCCGGCGCCCTGAACCTGATCGGCGCCGACGCCCTCTATGGCCGCAACTGGGGCTCCGACGGGAGCTACCGCTTCCTGCATTTCGAGGCGTGCTACTACCGCGCGCTGGACTTCGCCATCGAGCGCGGCCTCGGCCGCGTCGAGGCCGGCGCCCAGGGGGAGCACAAGATCCAGCGCGGCTATCTGCCGGTGCCGACCTACAGCGCCCACTGGGTGGCCGACCCCGGCTTCCACCGCGCCATCGCCGATTACCTGCGCCGCGAGCGCCCCGGCGTGGCGGCGGAGCGCGAAGCGCTGATGGAGCTGTCACCCTACCGCCGGGACAGCGCGTCGGAAGGATAGGGCCGGATCAGTAGGGAACGCGGTCGGGCCGGGCGGCCCATTCGTCGAAGACGGCGCGCGCCTCGCCGGCCAGAAGGCGCTGCATGGGGATCGCCCGCTGCTCCAGAGGCAGGGCGATCTCGGTGTAGAGGAAGGCATCGTCGAAGCCGATGGCCGCCGCGTCGTCGCGCCCGTTGGCGTAGACGATGCGCCCGATCCGCGCCCAGTAGATGGCCGACAGGCACATCGGGCAGGGCTCGCAGCTCGTGTAGACCGTCGCCCCGGCGAGGCTGAAGCTGCCGAGGTCGCGGCAGGCGTTGCGGATGGCGACGACCTCGGCGTGCGCCGTCGGATCGTTGGTGGAGGTCACGCAGTTCCACCCCTCGCCGATGATCCGGCCGTCCCGCGCGATGACCGCGCCGAAGGGGCCGCCGGCGTTGCCCTGCATGTGGGTGCGGCTGAGCGCGATGGCGCGGCGCAGGCAATCCGTGTCGAAGCTCGTCATGCTTTCCCTCTCCCAACCCTAACCGCATTGTGGTTCAATGGTTTAGTGACTGTTCCATGGCTCTGGCCCGGCATGCGCCCGCGGCATTGCAGGGACGGCGGACGATTGGGGATTTCTCCTTTACTGCCCCTGCGCAAAGCGTAGTGTGGGCGGGACCAGCCGACCGACGGACCCGCCCGATGACCGACCGCACCATGGAATTCCTGAAGCAGGTGCGGGACCATCTATTCTATCTCAAACTGAAGCCGGGCGGTGTGCGCCTTCAGGCGAAGGGCGTCGATCTGTCGAGGCTCCGGTTGAAGGGCTTCAATCTGCAAACGGCCATCCTCACACAGGGCAATTTCTCCGACGCCCAGCTCGAGGAGGTCAGCTTCGCGATGTCCGACCTGTTCGGGGCGAATTTCAGCCGGGCGAAGCTGGTGGGCTCGTCCTTCGCGCGGGCGGACCTGCGCGGGGCGAACTTCCTGAAGGCCGACCTGACCCGCACCGACTTCGAGGGGGCCGACCTGCGCCCCGGCCAGATCATGGTCCACCGCTCCGGCCGCGAGGACGAGGAGGAGCGGCGGCCCACCAATCTGACGGACGCGCGGATGGACGGCGTCAGCTTCAAGGGCGCCGACCTCAGCCATGCCGAACTGGCCAACGCCTCGACGGCGGGCGGCGACTTCAGCAACGCCAATCTGTTCGCCGCCAATCTGGCCGGGGCCGACCTGACCGAGGCGAACTTCAGCGGGGCCAAGATGAAGCGCGCGGTGCTGAACGGCGCCAACCTGACCCGCGCCGTCCTGCGCAACGCCGACCTGCGCGAGGCGACCCTGCGCAACGTCGACCTGACCGTGGCCGACACGCAGGGCGCCAACCTCAGCGGCGCCGTTTACATGAGGAACGCCGACGCCCTGCCGACGCCGGTGCGCAGCGTGCTGGACGCCCACATTTTGTGGATCAACAGCGGCGGGGGGGCCGGGCTGCGGGCGGACTTCACCGGGATGGACCTGCGCGGGCTGGATCTGACCGCCTGCGACCTGTCGGGCGGGGTGTTCCGCGGCGCCAATCTGGACGAGGCCCGGCTGTCCAACGCCTCGCTCTCGCTGGCCGATTTCGGCGGGGCGAGCCTGCGCCGGGCGCGGCTGGACCAAGCGGTGCTGACCGGGGCGAACCTGAGCGGGACCGACCTGACCGGAGCGGACCTCCATGGTGGCGACCTCGGCATGGTGGACCTGCGCAACCCGGACGGCACGCCGACCGGGCGGAGCTGGCCCGCCAACCTGTCCGGCGCCACCCTGACCGCCGCCGACCTGCGCGGCGCGCGGCTGACCGGGGCCAAGCTGGCCGGCGCCAGCTTCGAGATGGCCAACCTCGCCTCCGCCGACCTGCGCGGCTGCGACGATGCGGCGGCGAACCTGTCGAAGGCCAGCCTGATGGGCGCCCGCCGCGGCCCGCTGGAGGCGCGGCCGCCGCGCGACGGCGGCGGCCCCCTCATCGCCCTCTAGCCCTCACGTCCAGGCGGCGAGCACCGCGGCGGCGGTCGATTCGCGCAAGGGGGCTCGCTCGGGCGGATTGCCGCCATCGACGCGCAGGCCCATCAGGGTCTCCACCAGCGGCTCCGGCCCCGGCGTGACGCGGATCTGGCCACGGGCGGCGATGTGCGGGTGGTCCGGCATCTCCGCCAGGGTCGGCAGCGCCTCGAAGCAGCAGTCCACGGGGTCGAGCAGCGCCTTCCAGTCGGCGAGGCTGCGGCCGGCGAACAGGGCGTCCAGCTCGGCGATCAGGGCGCTCTGGGGCAGCGGGTCGCCTTGCCGGGTGATCCAGTCGGGGCGCCCCACCGCTTCGCAGAAGCCTTGCCAGAATTTGGCCTCCAGCGCCGACAGGGTGGCGAAGCGGCCGTCGGCGGTGCGGTAGATGCGGTAGCAGGCCGCTCCGCCGGACAGCAGCGCCTCGCCGCGGGCCGGGACCTCGCCGCGGGCGTCCGCGGTCAGGTTGAAGCCCTGCCAGCCCAGCACCGTCTCCATGATCGACAGGTCGAGGAAGCAGCCCTCGCCGCTGCGCTGGCGCCCGAACAGGGCGGCGACCACCGCCAGCGCCGCCTGCTGGGCCGAGGCGAAGTCGGCGACCGGCGGGTGGCTGATCGAGGGGCGGTCCGGCGTGCCCGAGGAATCCAGCCCGCCACCGACCGCCATGTAGTTCAGGTCATGGCCGGCCCGCCGGGCGTAGGGGCCGCCGCTGCCCCAGCCGGACAGGCTGGCGTGGACCAGCCGCGGGTTCAGCGAACGCAGCCGGGCGTGGCCGACCCCCAGCTTGTCCAGAACGCCGGGGCGGTAGCTTTCCACCAGGGCGTCGGCCCCGGCGATCAGCGTCTCGAAGGCGCCGCGGTCGCCCTCGTCCTTCAGGTTCAGGCGGACGACGGTCTTGCCGGCGTTCAGCAGCTTGTAGGCGGCGGTCGTGCCGTCGGCGTCGGTGGGGCCCATGTGGCGCAGCGGGTCGCCGCTCGGCGGCTCCACCTTCACCACCTCGGCGCCGAGATCGGCCAGCATCTGGGCGGCGTAGGGACCCGGCAGATACTGGCCGAGGTCGATGACGCGCAGTCCGCTCAGGAAGGGCAGGGGCATGGTGCGTTTCCTTGTTCTTTGTTTTGGGGGCTTCGTTCTGGTGGCGCCGCCGGGACGAGTGTCCGCGATGCGGCGTTGGGAATGCAACCGTCGCCCTTCACAGCCGTGCCGCCTCCATCGTCGATATCAGACCGATGGTGAGGAGGAAAACATGTCCACGGCCAAGGCTCCCAAGTACAAGGTCTACAAGGATCACCGCAACGAATGGCGCTGGACCTTCCACGCCGCCAACGGCGAGACCATCGCCGTCAGCAGCGAGGGCTACACGGCCGAGCGCGACTGCCTGCACGGCATCGCCCTGATGAAGAGTTCCAACGACGCGGTCGTCCTGGTCGAGGAATGACCGCTGAACGATCGTCCGGCGGTCCGCCGGTCACCGGGCGTACGGGCAAAAAGAAAGGGGGCCTTGCGGCCCCCTTTTTCGCGTTCCGTGCGAAGCGGCGTCATTCCGCCAGTTCGTGCACGACCTCGTCCTCGTCCTCGTCGCCGGAGCGCCGCTTGCGCGACCCCTCGGTGTATTCGAAGGCGGGCTTGTCGTCCTTGACGGTGACCTTGACCAGACCGCCCTTGGCGAGCTTGCCGAACAGCAGCTCCTCCGCCAGCGGCTTCTTCAGGTGCTCCTGGATCACGCGGCCCAGCGGACGCGCGCCGTAGAGCGGGTCGTAGCCCTTCTTGCCCAGCCACTCGCGGGCCTGATCGTCCAGTTCGATCGTGACGCCGCGGTCCTCGAGCTGCGCCTCCATCTGCATGATGAACTTGTCCACCACGCGGTTGATGACCTCCTGGGTCAGCGGCGCGAAGGGGATGATCGCATCCAGACGGTTGCGGAACTCCGGCGTGAACAGCTTCTCCACCGCTTCCATGTCCTCGCCGACCCGACGCTCGCGCTCGAAGCCGATGGCCGGCTTGGCCATGTCCGCGGCGCCCGCGTTGGAGGTCATGATGAGGATGACGTTGCGGAAGTCCACCGTCTTGCCGTTGTGGTCGGTCAGCTTGCCGTGATCCATGATCTGCAACAGGATGTTGAACAGATCCGGATGCGCCTTCTCGATTTCATCGAGCAGCAGCACGCAATGCGGGTGCTGGTCGATGGCGTCGGTCAGCAGGCCGCCCTGGTCGAACCCGACATAGCCCGGAGGGGCGCCGATCAGGCGGGAGACGGTGTGCCGCTCCATGTACTCCGACATGTCGAAGCGGGTCAGCTCGATGCCCAGCGTGAGGGAGAGCTGGCGGGCCACCTCGGTCTTGCCCACACCGGTCGGGCCGGTGAACAGGTAGTTGCCGATCGGCTTCTCCGGTTCGCGCAGGCCGGCGCGGGCCAGCTTGATGGCGGAGACCAGCGCGTCGATGGCCTTGTTCTGGCCGAAGACCATGGTCTTCAGGTCGCGCTCCAGGTTGAGGAGCGTCTCCTTGTCGTCGCGGCTGACCGACTTCGGCGGGATGCGGGCGATCTTGGCGACCACCGCCTCCACGTCCTTGACGGAGATCTTCTTCTTCCGCTTGTTCTCCGGCAGCAGCATCTGCGCGGCCCCGACCTCGTCGATGATGTCGATGGCCTTGTCCGGCAGCTTGCGGTCGCCGATGTACTTCGCGGACAGCTCCACCGCCGAACGGATCGCGTCGTTGGTGTAGCTCACCCGGTGATGCTTCTCGTAGTAGGTCTTGATCCCCTGGAGGATCTTGATCGCATCCTCGACCGTCGGCTCGTTGACGTCGATCTTCTGGAAGCGCCGGACGAGCGCCCGGTCCTTCTCGAAATAGTTCCGGTATTCCTTGTAGGTCGTCGAACCGATGCAACGCAGGGAGCCGGAGGCGAGGGCCGGCTTCAGCAGGTTCGAGGCGTCCATCGCACCGCCCGAGGTCGCACCGGCACCGATGACCGTGTGGATCTCGTCGATGAAGAGGACGGCACCTTCCGTGGCCTCCAGTTCGGAGACGACGGCCTTGAGGCGCTCTTCGAAGTCGCCGCGGTACCGCGTACCGGCGAGCAGGGAGCCCATGTCGAGCGCGAAGATGGTGGCGCCCTTCAGCACCTCCGGAACCTCGCCATGGACGATACGGCGGGCCAGCCCCTCGGCGATGGCGGTCTTGCCGACACCGGGGTCACCGACATACAGCGGGTTGTTCTTCGACCGCCGGCACAGGATCTGGATGGTCCGTTCGACCTCCTGCTCCCGTCCGATCAGCGGATCGATCTTCCCGCTGGCCGCCTTCTTGTTCAGGTTGACGCAATAAGCCTCTAGGGCTTCGCTGCCTTTCTTCACGACCTTCTCCGCCGCCGCGTCCTCGTCGGCTCCGGTAACGCGCTTCGCTTCCGAGCGGCCCGGGGCCTTCGCGATTCCGTGAGAGATGTAGTTCACCGCGTCGAAACGGGTCATCTCCTGCTCCTGCAGGAAATAGACCGCGTGGCTTTCGCGTTCAGAGAACAGGGCGACGAGCACATTTGCTCCCGTCACCTCTTCACGCCCCGACGACTGGACGTGGATGGCCGCGCGTTGCAGCACCCGCTGGAAGCCAGCCGTCGGCTTCGCATCATCGGGCCTGTTCGTGATCAGGTTCGCAAGCTCGTTGTCGAGGTAATCCGAGAGTTCGGCGCGCAGTCGGTCCAGATCGACCCCACAAGCGCGCAAGACGGCCATTGCATCGGCATCCTCGGTCAATGCGAGCAGCAAGTGTTCGAGCGTCGCGTATTCGTGCCTGCGCTCGTTCGCATGGGCCAGGGCTCGGTGCAGCGTCTGTTCCAAGTTACGCGACAGCATCTGTGGCCTTAATCCTTTTCTAGCGTACATTGCAGCGGGTGCTGGTGCTGGCGCGCAAAGTCCATCACCTGCGTGACTTTCGTCTCCGCCACCTCGTAGGTGAACACGCCGCACAAGCCCACACCCCGCCGGTGCACATGCAGCATGATCCGCGTAGCCTCCTCGCGCGACTTGGCAAAGAAGCGCTCCAAGACATGAACGACGAATTCCATAGGTGTGTAGTCGTCGTTCAACATCAAGACCTTATACATCGAGGGCTTTTTAGTCTTAGGCTTGGTTTTGATAACCACGCCCGTGGTGGTGCCCTCGTCGCCGTGCTTGTCGTTTTCGGCCATGGTCTCAACAGGTCAACATCGCGATGTACGTCGCATGAATGATATGAGAACTCCGGGCGCGGTGGGAAGGGGCCGTTTTCGGTGAGTCCCCATTTGGGAGAGGCCCATTCGGAACAAGACCTGCCCGGCTACCCCGGAATTGGTGGAAGGCATTTGAATTTGCGGCAGAACTGCCGCACCGGCGTGCCAAAAATGGCACGGCCCGCACCCTGTAGATGTCCCTCGCGCCCAAAAGAAACAAGCCCGGCGGTCTGCACCGCCGGGCTTTCCCGGAACTTCACAATGCCGTGAGGCGGCAGGATTTAAAGCGGTACCGCCTTGCGCCGTCCGCACCCCCGGACGATAGCGTCCCGGGGGCGGCGGAGGTGGGAGCCGCCCCGGCCCTGCGGCCGGGTCTGTGGAATTGCTGGCTCCGGGACATTTTGTCTCAGGCTGGCGTCTGGGACCGGCCTGGATCAGGCGGCCTTCGCCGCGACCGGCTTGGACAGCGTCTCGACCGTGACCTGGAGGCGGTCGTTGATCGGCGCGAAGGCGTCCTTGGCGGTCTTCAGCGACAGCTCCTGCAGCTTGGCGCTCTCCTTGACGAAGGTCTCGAAGCTCGCCTTGGCGAAGCTGCTCTGCAGCTCGACCAGCTCCTGGACGGTCTTGACGGCCAGCAGGGCCTTGCCGGTGGCGGCGCTCTTCTCCAGCGAGGACTGGGTGAAGGTGGCGACCTGCTTGCCGGCTTCCTCGGCGCCCTTGGCGACGATGGTGCCCGACTTCACGACGGCGTCGACGTTGCCCTTGGTCAGGGCGGTCAGCTCGTCGAAGCCCTTCAGGATCTGGGCCGAGGCCTTCTCGAACTGCTCCTGCTGGGCCTTGACCAGGCCGTCCACGTTCTGCTTGGCGGCGGACACGGCGTCTTCGAAGGTCTTGGTGGCGGCGGCGAACTTGTCGGTCATGGAACGGCTCCTCGAATTTCATCGGGTTGACCCGCGCCGGACCCACCGATTGGCGACCGCGCGGATGATCCGACCAGCGACCCCGTGGCTTCGGGCGTCGGGTCGATGCTGCAATGCAACATGGCTAAACTTAGGGCAGGTTCCGGCGGCTGTCAACGGGATTTTGTGCGGTGCACAAAAACTTTGACGCGTCCCTGCCGGCCCCTTCACGCGCGAAGCCCGGCCGTCGGGGAACGGCCGGGCTTCGTGGTCACGCCATGCGGACGCGTCAGGCGGCGATCGGCTTGGACAGGGTGCTGACGGTCACCGACACGCGGTCCTTCAGCGGGGTCAGGGCCGCCGTGGCGACGCGGGTGCCGATGCCCTGGAGGCGGGACGACTCCGCGACGAAGGCGTCGAAGCTGGCCTTCACATACTCGCTCTGGAGATCGACGACCTCCTTCAGCGACTTGGCGGTCAGCAAGGCCTTGCCGGTGGTGACCGACTTGTCGAAGGAGGCCTGGGCGTAGGCGGTCACCTCGCGGGTCAGCTCCTCCGCGCCCTGGGTGGCGATGCTGCCGCTCTGGATCAGCGCTTCCACGTTGGCCTTGTTCAGGGCCTGAAGCTCGGCGGAGATCTTCAGGAGCTGGGCGGACAGCTTCTCGACCTGCTCCTTGGTGGCGGAGGCGGTCTGCTCGAAGGTCTTCGCGGCCTGCTCCTGGCCGGCCTTGACGAAGCCCTCGACCTGCTCCTTGGCCTGGGCGGCGGCGCTCTCGAACGCCTGGGTGGGGGCGGGGGCCGGCTTGGCCTTCGTCACGGTCGTCATGCCTTGCGTTCCTTCCTTCGTCGAAGCCCGGCGCGCAAAACCCGGAGCGGCGGACCGTCCGCCTGCGGGGCGCAGACCGGCTGCGTTGGGGAGCCCGGACGGTTCCGGGCCCGAAAATGCTGCAGTGCAGCAATGGCTAAACTATGGGCATTGGTCCGTGGAGTCAACAAAGAATCTTGTGCGCCGCACAATATATCAGTTGAGCCCGGTCCCTTTGCTTGGTCGGTACGGCGCAAGCTCCACCGTTCCGCCACATGGGAAATCCAGTCCACTTCGGCTCGACTGGGCGGAGCCTTTACGAAAGCTTTACCGCCGATCCTGCCCAATCCTACCCTGCCCGCCGAAGGGACGCGCTTCGGCCAAAGGTCAGACCAACCGCGGCGGAACGTCGCAGCTATCAGTTCGGGAACGTTCTTTCATGACCTATTGCCTCGGCATCAAGACCCGCGACGGCCTGATCGGCCTGTCGGACGGGCGCATCACCAGCGGCTCGCAGCTGTCGTCCGCGCGCAAGGTGACCATGGTGGGCAGCGGCGGCGACCGCTTCTTCATCCTGAACTCCGGCCTGCGCAGCGTGCGCGACAAGACGCTGGCCTACCTGCGCCGCGACATGTCCCGGCGCCGCGGCGAGACCTACCCGACCATGCTGGACGCGCTGTCGGCCTTCACGGCCTGCCTGCGCCAAGTGGCGGCGGAGGACAAGGAGGCGCTGGAGGCGTCCAAGCTGGCCTTCAACCTGCACGCCATCATCGGCGGGCAGCTCGCCGAGGACCGCGAGCCCTACATGTTCCTGGTCTATCCGGAGGGCAACTGGATCGAGGTGGACGAGCGCACGCCCTACCTGTCGATCGGCGCCACCGCCTACGGCAAGCCGATCCTCGACCGTGCGCTGTCCTACAACACCGACATGCAGACGGCGCTGAAGATCGCCTACCTGTCCTTCGACAGCACGCGCTTCTCGTCCAACGACGTCGGCTTCCCCATCGACATGGTGACCTTCAACGCCCAGGAACGGCTGTGGCGCCAGTCGAACTTCGACTACGACGATCTGGTCGAGCAGCGCCTGTGGTGGAACCGGAACATCACCGAGCTGGCCCGGCGCATGCCGGACGGCCCCTGGGTGGACACGCTGCTGTCCGCGGGCACGCGGGCGACGGTCGACGAGGAGGTGGTCTAGTTACTTGCCCCCACCCTAACCCTCCCCCGCTATCGCAGGGGAGGGGACTGTTCTCCCTCTCCCGCGCCGCGGGGGAGGGTCGGGGAGGGGCAAAGGGGGAGGGGGCAAACGCCGTGCCCCGCTACTCCTTCCCGGCGAACAGCCACGCCCCGAAGGGCGCGGTCGGGCCGACCAGCCCGTCGCGGCCCACCTGGACCTCGAACACCACGCCCGCGCTGTCCACCTGACCGCCGGTCGGCAGGGTGCGCGGCGCGTCCTGCGGGCGCGGCAGGACGGGGTAGGGCACGCCGGTCCCCTGGCCGCTGCCGTCCAGCTCCTTCAGCGGCCCGTCGAAACGGATGTCGGAGAAGCGGTCGGAGGGGTAGGGGTAGGCGTTGAAGAACCAGCTTCCCCGCCGGCAGCCGTTGATCAGCCAGTAGACGCCGTTGGACGGCAGGCGCACCCCGCTCGGCGCCGGTTCGAAGGCGCCGCTCTCGTAGAGGCGCAGGACGAACAGGGCGAACTGGCGCGGCGACAGCTGGGCCTTGGCGATCGGGCCGCGGGCGACCGCCGCCGGGTCGTCCAGGTCGATGCGGGCGAGGTCGGTCGCCTCCAGCACGCGGGCCTCGACCATCGCGCCGCCGGTGCCGCGGTCGCCGACGATGTCGTAGGTCCGCACATGCTTCTGATAGTCGGCGTTGAAGACCAGCCGGTAGCGGTCGGTCTCCCCCTTGGTGCAGGCGGCGCGCAGGTCGTCGCCGTTGAGGTAGCTGACCCAGGTGAGCTTGCGCGCCACCGGGTTGTCGGTCGGCCCGACCGAGGCGCAGCCGGCGAGCAGCCCCGCCGCAGCCATCCCCAGCCCCGCCACCGTCGCAATCCGTCCTCTTCGTCCGTCCCGAAGGGCAGCGCGCGGAAACGTCGGGCGTCGCTCGGGCGGGCGGGTCATGAGGTGCCTCGCGTCCAGTCGGGAGGGGAGAATGGTCCTGCGCTTCCGGGAAGATGGATCGGCGGTCGCGCTCCTTCAACGCGGCTCGCCCCGGACGGGTCCGCGCATCATCCAATTTCGTCACAGCGTCCCCGAAGAAATCGAAGCGGCAAATTAACGAATTGTCGCTAGACACTGATTTCCATGGAATTTACCATTGCGCCAAACAGCAAGTATTAGCCTTTGGCGGGGGCATCATGAACGTAACGGGCCAGACCGTTCGAAGCCTGCTTTTGGCGTTCGCTTGGCGCGGACGCGAAACGGAGGGGGAACAGGCCACAGAACGTTTGGCGAATGGACGTTCGACTCTGGGAAGTGCCTTCGGCATTACCCCTTTCGTTAGAGGGCTGTGCGGCCGGGGGCTGTGCGGCGCCTTGGCGGTGCTGGCGGTGACCGTGCTGGCGCCGCTGCCGGCGCTGGCCGCGAAATACGCGGCGATCGTCGTGGACGCCCGCACGGGTGAGGTGCTCCACGAGGAGAACGCCGACACCCTCACCTATCCGGCGTCGCTGACCAAGATGATGACGCTCTACCTGACCTTCGACGCGCTGGATTCAGGGCGGCTGCGGCTGGACCAGGCGCTGCCGGTGTCGGCCTGGGCGGAGGCGCAGTCCCCGACCAAGCTGGGGCTGCGCGCCGGCAAGACGCTGCGGGTGGAGCAGGCGATCCTCGGGCTGGTCACCAAGTCGGCCAACGACGCCTCGGTCGTGCTGGCGGAGGCACTGGGCGGCAGCGAGGCCAAGTTCGCCGAGATGATGACCCGCAAGGCGCGCGAGCTGGGCATGCGCAACACCGTGTTCCGCAATTCCAACGGCCTGCCGAACATGGAGCAACTGACCACGGCGCGCGACTTCTCCATCCTGTCGCGGGCGATGCTGTCCGACCACTCGCGCTACTACCCCTATTTCAGCCGCCGCGCCTTCGTCTATGGCGGGCGCAGCCTGAACAACCACAACCGTCTGATGTCGCGCTACGAGGGCATGGACGGCATCAAGACCGGCTACACCGTGGCCAGCGGCTTCAACCTCGCGGCGTCGGCGGTGCGCGACGGGCGCCGGCTGGTCGCCGTGGTGCTGGGCGGCAAGTCCGCGGCCTCGCGCGACGCCCGCATGGAGGCGATCCTCGACAAGGCGTTCGACAAGCCGAGCCGCGGCTCGGAGGCGCCGGTCGTCGCCCGCGCCGGCGACGAGGACACGCCGCGCGCCACCGCCAAGGGCAAGCTGCCGGCCAAGCCGGAGACCATCGCCCAACTCGCCTCCACCGTCTCCACCCCAGCCGCGGTCCGCCCGCCGGCCCGCGCCCGCGACGAGGACACCGATTCGTCGAAGGCCGACGGGTCGAAATGGGGCGTGCAGGTCGGCGCCTTCTCCACGCGGGAGGCCAGCAACCGGGCGCTTTCCCAGGCGACCAAGCAGGCGCCCTTCCTGCTGCGCGCCGCCAAGCCGGCGGTGACGCCGGTGAAGGCGAACGGGTCCACCGTCTACCGCGCCCGCATGGTCGGGCTGGACGAGCGCACCGCCCGCAAGGTCTGCTCGGAGCTGACCCGCAGCGGCCACCGCTGCGTCCCGGTGTCGCCGAACGAGAAGCTGTAAGCCGACCTTTCCCCGCCAAAAAGAAAAGGCGCAGCCGCGGGGCTGCGCCTTTTTTCGTGTTCGGGAGAGGAGCGGTCAGGCGCCCGGCTCGTTGGCGTTCGGGAAGAACAGCGAGTTGCCGTTGATCGTGTAATCCGCGATCGCCTGCTGACCCTCGGCGGAGACCAGCCAGCTCACGAAGGCCTGCCCGTCGGCGGCCTTGACGTGGGCGAACTTGGCCGGGTTGACCAGCATGACGCCATACTGGTTGAACAGGCGCTTGTCGCCTTCCACCAGGATGTCGAGGTCGCCGCGGTTCTTGAAGCTGAGCCAGGTGGCGCGGTCGGTCATGGCGTAGCCGTTCACCGCGGCGGCGGTGTTCAGCGTGGCGCCCATGCCCTGGCCGATGGCGCGGTACCAGCCGTCGCCCGCCGTGGGATCGACGCCGGCGGTCTTCCACAGCGCCTGTTCCGACTTGTGGGTGCCGCTGTCGTCGCCGCGCGACACGAAGGGGGCCTTGGCGGCGGCGATGCCCTTCAGCGCGGCGGCGACGTCCTTGCTGCCGCCGACCTTGGCCGGGTCGGCCTTCGGCCCGACGATCACGAAGTCGTTGTACATGACCGGCTTGCGCTCGGTGCTGAAGCCCTCGGCGACGAACTTGTCCTCCGACGGCTTGTGATGGACGAACAGCACGTCGGCGTCGCCGCGCTTGGCGATGTCGATGGCCTGGCCGGTCCCCTTGGCGACCACGCGGACCTCGATCCCGGTCCTCTCCGTGAACTTCGGCAGGATCGACTTGAACAGCCCCGAATCCTCGGTCGAGGTGGTGGAGGCCACGGTGATGAAGCGGTCGGCGGCGGTGGACGGCTGAACGGAGCCGAGCAGCAGAGCCGCCGCGGCGGCGCATCCCAGCACGAAAGAACGGCGCAGCATCGGACTATCCCTCTCCAGGTTCTTGCCCGCCTTGGTTGCGGGCTGTGCTGGCGACTATGGGAAAGTTCGAACGGCTTTGCAAACATCCCGCAACCGCCGATCCGCAGCGTGGAAGCCGGTCAGGCCCGCCGCGTCTCCCGCACCATCGCGGCGGCGAGGTTCACCGACAGCGACAGGGTCATCAGGATGACGCCGAGGCCGAGCGCCAGCGGCAGGTCGCCCTTGCTGGTCTCCAGCGCGATGGAGGTGGTCATGACGCGGGTCACCCGGTCGATGTTGCCGCCGACGATCATCACCGCCCCAACCTCCGCCGAGGCCCGTCCGAAGCCGGCCAGCACGATGGTCAGCAGGCTCCAGCGCGCCTCCGACAGCAGGGTGAACAGGGTGGTCAGCGGCCCGGTCCCCATCACCCGCAGCAGGTCGCCATACTCCACCAGAAGATCCTCGACGATCTGGCGGGTCAGGGCGGCGACGATGGGCACGATCAGCACCGTCTGGGCCACGATCATCGCGGTCGGGGTAAACAGCAGCCCCAGCACCCCCAGCGGGCCGGAGCGCGACAGGATCAGATAGACGATCAACCCCACCACCACCGGTGGCAGTCCCATCGCCGTGTTCAGGAACAGGGTCACCGCGCGCCGCCCCGGAAAGCGGAAGGCGGCCACGGCGGCGCCCAGCGGCAGGCCGATCAGGGCCGACAGCAGGACGGCGGTCAGGCTGACGCGCAGCGACAGGCCGACGATCCCCACCAGACCGGGGTCGAGGTCGGCGATCAGATGGAAGGCGGTGACGAAGGCCAGACCGAACTCATGCATAGGGGTACTCGTGCATACCAAGCGCTCACGCGTCAAATCGGGGCCGCATCGCTTCCGTCTTGCGGGAGCCGATCATCCGCCGCTTGCCCCGGCGCGCAATCTTCCCCACTCTTCCGGTCATGGACCTCTCGGAATTCACCATAAAGCCGGACCCGGCGAATCCCAAGCTGACGGAGCGCGTTTCCGGGCTGGATCAGGACGGGCGCCCGGTGGACGCGTCGGTCACCGTGGAACGGCCGCTGACGCTGTACCTGAACGGGCAGGAGATCGTCACCATGATGACGATCGCCGACTACCCCGACTATCTGGCGGTGGGCTACCTGCTCAACCAGAACATGCTGAAGCGCGACGACCGGATCACCGGCATCGACTACGACGAGGAGATCGACACCGTCGTCGTCCGCACCGAGCGCGCCACGAATTACGAGCAGAAGCTCAAGAAGAAGACGCTGACCTCCGGTTGCGCCCAGGGCACCGCCTTCGGCGACGTGATGGAGACCTTCGAGTCGGTGCGGCTGAACCCCGACGCGCGGCTGAAGACCTCCTGGATCTACGCCCTGTCGAAGAAGATCAACCTGACCCCCAGCCTCTATCTGGAGGCCGGCGCCATCCACGGCTGCGTACTCTGCCAGGAGGACCATCCGCTCGTCTACATGGAGGACGTCGGGCGCCACAACGCGGTGGACAAGGTGGCGGGCTACATGCACCTGCACGGCGTGCCGGCGCACGACAAGATTTTCTACACGACCGGGCGCCTGACCTCGGAGATGGTCATCAAGACGGTGCAGATGGGCATTCCGATCCTGATTTCCCGCTCCGGCTTCACCGCCTGGGGGGTGGAGCTGGGGCGGCAGGCCAACCTGACCATGGTCGGGCGGGCCAAGGGCAAGCGCTTCCTCGCCCTGGCCGGCACCGACCGGCTGGACTTCGACGCCGACCCGGCCGCGGTCGGGGACGAGGGCGGGCGCCACCAGCGCAAGGGGAGCCGCGATGACGACTGAGGGCATTGCCGGCGTCCTGCTGGCCGGCGGCCTGTCGCGGCGCATGGGCGGCGGCGACAAGAGCCTGCGGACGCTGGGCGGGCGCAGCATCCTGGAGCGCATCGTCGCCACGGTGCGCCCGCAGGTCGGGCCGCTGGTGCTCAACGCCAACGGCGACCCGGCGCGCTTCGCCGCCTTCGGCCTGCCGGTGGCGGCGGACGTGGTGGAGGGTTTCGCCGGACCGCTCGCCGGGGTGCTGACCGGGATGGAATGGGCGCGGGCCAACGCGCCGGACTGCCGCTGGCTGGCCAGCTTCGCCACCGACGCGCCCTTCATCCCCGGCGATCTGGTCGCCCGTCTGGTCGCGGCGGTGGAGCGCGAGGGCGCCGACCTCGCCTGCGCCCGCTCCGACGGGCAGGAGCATCCGGTCTTCGGGCTGTGGCGGGTGGACCTCGCCGACGATCTCCGCCGCGCCATGGTGGAGGAGGACATGCGCAAGGTGGACGCGTGGACCGCCCGCTACCGTCTGGCCGTTGCCGACTTCGCCAGCGATCCGGTAGACCCCTTCTTCAACACCAACCGCCCCGACGATCTGGCGGAGGCGGAACGGCTGATGGCGGCGGGACTGGTCCGATGAGCGAAACCCTGAACAAGACCGAGACGATGGCCCTGGGCATCGTTCTGGAACGCCGCAAGGGCGCCAGCGCCTGGGCGGACTGGTCGTGGCGTCCGGTCTCGGTGATCCCCGGCGCCCCGCCGGTCGACGGTCCCTGGCGCCTGCTGCGCGAAGGGGAGGGCTGGGCGCACTTCCACGCCGCGACCCTGCCGCTGGAGCTGTTCCGCAGCGACACCGAAGGCTACAAGCTGAACCTGTCGCAGGAGCCGCCGCGCCTCTGGGTCGTGCTGCGCCCGGACGAGACGGGCGAGCCGGGGGGCGTCGTGCCCTTCGTCGTCACCGCCTCCGCCCACGAATGCGAGGCCTATCAGGTGAGCGGCGTGGAGATGGTCGAGACGGTGCCGATGCCGCCGGAGGTCACGGCCCTGGTCCGCGACTTCACCGAGCAGCACCATGTGGACGTCCCCTTCGTGAAGCGCGAGCGCAAGCGGCACTTCCCGAAGCAGGGGTGATGACTTCCTGATGGGGCTCCGACGCCGCGCCCCCCTCCCAACCTCCCCCCGCTTCGCAGGGGGAGGAGCTGATTCCCTCCCCTGCGGAGCGGGGGAGGGTTAGGGTGGGGGCAAGGCCTGGCGACCCCCGGACACACCGATATGACCGACGAATCCTTCCTTTCCCGCTGGTCCCGCCTGAAGCGGCAGCCCGTCGCACCCGCCCCGGAGCCGGTGGAGCCGCCGCCTGCCGAGGACCCGCCCGCGCAACTTCCGGTGGATGCGGCGGCCGAGACCGCTCCGGAGCCCGCGCCTGAGGCCGACGACCCGCTGAAGGACCTTCCCCCCGTGGAGGACCTGACGCTGGACTCCGACTTCACTCCCTTCCTGCGGGCGGAGGTCCCGGACGACCTGCACCGGCAGGCGCTGCGCAAGCTGTGGACCTCGGACCCAGTCTTCGCCAACGACGACGGGTTGAAGGACTACGCCGACGACTATGCCAGCCTGTTCACCGGTTCCTCGCCGGTGAAGACGCTCTACCGGGTCGGCAAGGGCTTCCTCGACGCCGCCGAGGAAGCGGCTGAGAAGGCGGGCGAAACCCCGGCCCAGCCGCCGGACGAGACCGCCGCGGATCGCGGCACCGATGAAGACGCGGAAGAAAAAGCGGCGCTTCCCGAAGGTTCGGAGCCCGAGCAGATCCCCTCTGCTTCGCAGGAACCGGGTATCGATATGACAAAAAGAGCATAGCGCCAGTCCAGCCCAAGACGCGGTAAGCACACTTCTGAGTCAACCTTTGTTGACAAACACCGCGAATCTGCCCTTTAATAGCCCGATCCTGAACGTTAAGCCCCTGATATGGCGAGGCTTTTCGCAGGTGCAATATGAGGTTGTCGGTCCAGGGCGTCTCGGGCGCCGGCCCATGACGCCGTGAGCCTGCAACGGGCGAGCCAATGCGCCGCCGTTGTCGCGACGGGTGGGGCCGGGTGCCGGAGCTTTGCCGATCTGGTCCTTTTGTCGTGTCGGGAGGGATGAACGCCGTGTCCGTGACCGGTGAACACGATCCGTCGGCCCTGCCGCCGGAGGAGATGCAGCGGGCGCAGCTCTATGCGCTGCTGGCGCATCTGCTTGCCCGCCCGCCCGGCGGGGACTTCCTGGCCGCCCTGGCGGCGCTGGACGGCGACGCCAGCCCCCTCGGGCAGGCGCTGCGCGGTCTGGCCGACGCCGCCCGCGGCACGGACGCCGCCGCGGTGGAGGAGGAGTACAACACACTCTTCATCGGCGTCGGCGGCGGCATCCTGTCTCCCTACGGGTCCTACTACCTGACCGGTTTCCTTCACGAAAAGCCGCTGGCCGAGCTGCGCGGCGACATGGCTCTGCTGGGCATCGCCCGCGCCGACGAGGTGAAGGAGCCCGAAGACCACATTGCCGCCCTGGCCGAGATGATGGCGGGCCTGATCACCGGGGCCTTCGGCGCCCCGGCCGATCTGGAGGAGCAGCGCCGCTTCTTCGACCGCCACATCGGCTCCTGGGCCGGCGCCTTCTTCACCGATCTGGAATCCACGCCATCCGCCGCCTTCTACCGCACGGTGGGCACGCTGGGTCGCCGGTATCTGGAGGTCGAGGGGAAAGCCTTCGACATGGCGGCGTGACCGGGCGGCGTGACCGGACACCGGCACCGCCGCCGAACAGACAACGAAACAACGAGACCGGTCCACGACAAGGCCGGTCCGGAAACGCTCAAAACAAGGCCCGGAAACCGGGCGGCACATCGGTCTTCAGTCTCGGGGAAGCCGCGAAGAATAGGGTGAAGCTATGACGGACAAGAAGGAAAAGACCACGCTGGCGCGGCGCGACCTGTTCCGCGCGGCTGGATTGGGCGTCGGCGCGCTGGGCGCCGCCGCCGTGGGCGCCGTGGCGGGTGCGGAGCCGGTGCAGGCCGCCGAGCCCGCCCCCGCCCAGGGCTACCGCGAGACCGACCATGTCCGGACGGTCTACGAACTGAGCCGCTTCTAAGAAGGACCGCCGCACATGCTGACAAAGAAGAAGGCGGCTGCTTCCGGCGGCCGTTCGATCGCCACGGCCAACGGCCGTTCGCTGGCGAAGATGGTTTCCGGCCTGACCGGTAACACCGTCGACCGTCGTTCGTTCCTCCGCACCTCGGGCATCGCCGCCGGTGGCGCCGCCATCGCCGCCACCATGCCCTTCGGCATGGTGAAGAAGGCCGAGGCGGTCACCGCCACCCCCGCCGCGGGCGCGCCGGTCAAGCTGGTCAAGAACGTCTGCACCCACTGCTCGGTCGGCTGCACGGTCACCGCCGAGGTGCAGAACGGCGTGTGGATCGGCCAGGAGCCGAGCTTCGACAGCCCGATCAACCTGGGCGCCCATTGCGCCAAGGGTGCGGCGGTGCGCGAGCACGCCCACGGCGACCGCCGCCTGCGCTACCCCATGAAGATGGTGGACGGCAAGTGGACCCGGATCTCCTGGGACCAGGCCATCCAGGAGGTCGGCGACAAGCTGCTGGCCATCCGCGAGAAGTCCGGCCCGGATTCGGTCTTCTGGCTCGGCTCGGCCAAGCACAGCAACGAGCAGGCCTATCTGATCCGCAAGTTCGCCGCCTTCTGGGGCACGAACAACGTCGACCATCAGGCCCGCATCTGCCATTCCACCACCGTCGCCGGCGTGGCGAACGTGTGGGGCTATGGCGCCATGACGAACTCGTACAACGACATCCAGAAGTCGCGCGCGATGTTCTTCATCGGCTCCAACGCCGCTGAGGCGCACCCGGTCTCCATGCTCCACGTCCTGAAGGGCAAGGAGCAGAACAACGCCCCGCTGATCGTCGCCGATCCGCGCTTCACCCGCACCGCGGCCAAGGCCGACGAGTACATCCGCTTCCGCCCCGGCACCGACGTCGGCCTGATCTGGGGCATCCTCTGGCACATCTTCGAGAATGGCTGGGAGGACAAGGAGTACATCGCCAAGCGCGTCTACGGCATGGACGAGATCCGCGCCGAGGTCGCCAAGTGGACTCCGGAAGAGGTCGAGAAGGTCACCGGCGTTCCGGGCTCGCAGCTCAAGCGCGTCGCCCGCACGCTGGCCTCCAACCGTCCGGGCACGCTCGTCTGGTGCATGGGCGGCACGCAGCACCACATCGGCAACAACAACACCCGCGCCTACTGCGTGCTCCAGCTGGCGCTGGGCAACGTCGGCGTGACGGGCGGCGGCACCAACATCTTCCGCGGCCACGACAACGTGCAGGGCGCCACCGACTTCGGCGTCACCTCGGACTCGCTGCCCGGCTACTACGGTCTGGCGGAGGGGGCGTGGCGCCACTGGGCGCGCGTCTGGGACGTCCCGTACGAGGACGTGCTGGCCCGCTTCAAGGACAAGAAGCTGATGGAGGCCACCGGCATCCCGGTGTCCCGCTGGTTCGACGGCGTCCTGGAAGCCAAGGAGAACATGGACCAGCCCGAGAGCATCAAGGGCATGGTCTTCTGGGGTCACGCGCCGAACAGCCAGGTCCGCCTTCCGGACATGAAGAAGGCGATGGAGAAGCTGGAACTGCTCGTCGTCGTCGATCCGTTCCCGACGATGACCGCCGTCCTGTCCGACCGCAAGGACAACTTCTACCTGCTGCCCGCCGCCACCCAGTTCGAGACCGTCGGGTCGCGCACCGCGTCCAACCGCTCGGTCCAGTGGTGCGACAAGATCATGGAGCCGCTCTTCGAGGCGAAGACGGACCATGAGATCATGTACCTGTTCGCCAAGAAGTTCGGCTTCGCCGAGCCGATGTTCAAGAACATCAAGCTCCACGGCAACGAACCGGACATCGAGGACACGACGCGGGAGTGGAACCGCGGCATGTGGTCGGTCGGCTACACCGGCCAGTCGCCGGAGCGGCTGAAGCTGCACATGCAGCATCAGGCGACCTTCGACAAGACCACGCTGCGCGCCAACGGCGGCCCGTGCGACGGCGACTATTACGGCCTGCCGTGGCCCTGCTGGGGCACGCCGGAGATGAAGCATCCGGGCACGGCCAACCTCTACGACACCTCTCTGCCGGTCGCCGAGGGCGGCGGCGCCTTCCGCGCGCGCTTCGGCGTGGAGCGCAACGGCGTGACGCTGCTCGCCGAGGGCTCCTACCCGGTCGGGTCGGAGATCAAGGACGGCTACCCGGAAGTCACCTACGCCATGCTGGACAAGCTGGGCTGGACCGGGGAGCTGACCGAGGCCGAGATGGCCGTCATCAAGAAGATCGGCGGCGAGAAGATCGGCGCGGTGTCCTGGACCACCGACCTGTCGGGCGGCATCCAGCGCGTGGCGATCAAGCACGGCCTGAACCCGCCGGGCAACGCCAAGGCCCGCTGCGTCGCCTGGAACTTCCCGGACCCGGTGCCGGTGCACCGCGAGCCGCTCTACACCCCGCGCCGCGATCTGGTCGCCAGCTACCCGACCTACAAGGACACCAAGTCCTGGCGTCTGCCGACGCTCTACAAGTCCATCCAGGACCGCGACGTGTCGAAGGAGTACCCGATCATCCTCACCTCCGGCCGTCTGGTCGAGTATGAGGGCGGCGGCGACGAGACCCGGTCGAACCCCTGGCTGGCCGAGTTGCAGCAGGACATGTTCGTCGAGATCAACCCGTTCGATGCCAACAACGCCGGCATCAAGGACGGCCAGATGGTCTGGGTCGAGGGTGCGGAGCAGGGCAAGGTGAAGGTCAAGGCCATGCTGACCGAGCGTGTCGGCCGCGGCGTCGCCTTCATGCCCTTCCACTTCGGTGGCCATTACCAGGGCCAGGATCTGCGCGCCAAGTACCCGCAGGGCGCCGACCCGATCGTGCTGGGCGAGGCGGCGAACACCGCCACGACCTACGGCTACGACTCGGTCACGCAGATGCAGGAAACCAAGACCACCCTCTGCCGGATCTCGGCGGCCTGAGACGCTAGGAGTTCATCACCATGGCCCGCATGAAATTCCTCTGCGACGCGGACCGCTGCATCGAATGCAACGCCTGCGTCACCGCCTGCAAGAACGAGCACGAGGTGCCCTGGGGCATCAACCGCCGCCGCGTCGTCACCATCAACGACGGCAAGCCCGGTGAGCGGTCGATCTCGGTCGCCTGCATGCATTGCTCCGACGCGCCCTGCAAGGCCGTCTGCCCGGTCGACTGCTTCTACCAGACCGAGCAGGGCGTGGTTCTGCACAACAAGGACCTGTGCATCGGCTGCGGCTACTGCTTCTACGCCTGCCCGTTCGGCGCTCCGCAGTACCCGCAGGCCGGCAACTTCGGCACCCGCGGCAAGATGGACAAGTGCACCTTCTGCGCCGGCGGCCCGGAGGCCGACAACACGGACGCGGAGTACAGGAAGTACGGCCGCAACCGTCTGGCCGAAGGCAAGCTGCCGCTCTGTGCGGAGATGTGCTCGACCAAGGCCCTGCTGGCCGGCGACGGCGACAAGGTGTCGGACATCTACCGCGAGCGCGTGGTCGCCCGCGGCTTCGGGTCCGGCGCCTGGGGCTGGGGCACCGCCTATCAGATGAAGGCGGGGTCGTGACCGTGATCCGCCGCACCGTCTGTGCGATGGCGCTCCTTCTCGTCACCCCGCTTCTGGCGGGGTGCAACGAGGAGGAGCAGGCGCGCCCGATCCATCTGGAGAAGGGCGTCTACCGCGGCGCCGCGGACAGTCCTCTGTCCGCGGATCAGGTCCAGGCGCTCCAGCAGCGCTCGGCCGGCCAGCGTTTCTGATTGGCGCGGTTCTCAAGGGAAGGGCTGACGCAATGACGTCGAATCATTCCACGGGCAGGCTGGGCACGAGCGGGCTGGGCAAGACGCTGCACATCGTGCTGCTGGGCGTCGCCATGCTGGCGCTGACCCTGGTCATGGCCAACGTCTCGGCCGCGTCGGCGGCGGAGGCGTTCCCGCCGGTCGCCAGCCAGCCGGCCGACGGCACCTCCAAGGTCGACATGTGGCGGGGGATCCGCTCGGGCGAGCAGGGCTACGTCTCCATCCCCAACAAGAGCGCCGGCGTGCTGGTGCAGTCGGAAGGGGAGTTGTGGCGCTCGGTCCGCAACGGTCCGCTGTCCACCTATGGCGGCTGGGTGCTGGGCGGCATGCTTGGTCTGCTGGTGCTGTTCTTCCTGGTGCGCGGGCGCATCCGGATCGACGGCCAGAAGACCGGCCGGACCATCCAGCGCTTCAACGCCTTCGAGCGGGGCGTGCACTGGCTGACCGCCGGCAGCTTCGTCATCCTGGCCTTCACCGGGCTGAACGTGCTGTACGGGCGCTACACCGTCCTGCCGCTGCTGGGGCCGGAGGCGTTCGCCACGATGACCCAGTACGGCAAGTTCGCCCACAACTACCTGGGCTTCGCCTTCATGCTGGGCATCCTCCTCATCTTCGTGATGTGGGTGAAGCACAACATCCCGGAGCGCAACGACATCACCTGGGCGCTGAAGGCCGGCGGCCTGTTCAGCAAGGGCGTGCATCCGGCGGCGAAGAAGTTCAACGCCGGCCAGAAGGTGATCTTCTGGGCGACGGTGCTGGGCGGCGCGGCGCTGGGCTTCACGGGCGTGCAGCTCCTGTGGCCCTTCTCCTTCGCCTCGATGGCCGACATGCAGCTCTACCAGCTGATCCACGCCGCGGTGGCGGTGGTGCTGACCGCGGTCATCATCGCGCACATCTACATCGGCTCGGTCGGCATGGAAGGCGCCTTCGACGCGATGGGCACGGGCGACGTCGAACTCCAGTGGGCGCGCGAGCACCACTCGCTGTGGGTTCAGGAGGTGACGGGCGAGACTCCGCGTTCGCACCACGGCCGCCACCGCGCCCCGGCCGAGTGAGGACACCACCGATGCGTTCCTTCCTGATCGGCCTGCTGCTGGCCGGGGCGCTCGCCGCTCCGGCCGCCGCTCAGACTTCCGCCCAGACTTCTCCGGCGGCCAAGCCGGCGGACGAGGTGAAGCGGATCGTCGAGCAGACCTACAACGTGCAGGTCCTGCGCGTGACCGAGGCGGCGCTTGAGGACGGCACCGCCGTCTACAAGGTCGCCGCCATGATGCCGGGGACCGCCGGCAACGCCGCCTTCATGGTCAACACCCTGACCGTCGATGCGGCGACCGGCCTCGCGCTTCCGCCCTTCCGTCACCACGCGGCGGGCTACAGCCTGCCCCAGGGCGGCAGCTATGAGCCGAACCGGACCTCCAACAACCCCGCGGTCGCCCGCGGGCACACTTGGCGCTGAAAGGTCAGGCGCTAAGAACGTCCGGTGCTGATACCTGTTACCCCCTGACCGGCGGCTGAGAGGCCGCCGGTCTTTTCCTATTCGGGAGGCGGTTCGGGCATGGGGAGAGCGCGTCATCCGGGGAACCCGCCGTGCCACACCCGCCGCCGGCTGTTCGCTCTGGCCGCGGCCACGCCCGTCCTGACCTTTCCCCTGCTGTCCCGCGCCGCCGACCTGATCGGCCATGGCGCCATGGTCAACGCCGTCGCCGTGTCGCCCGACGGCGCCCGCGTCCTGACGGGGAGCTGGGACTATTCGGCCATTCTCTGGGATCTCGCGTCCGGTTCCCAACGCGCCTCCTTCCACGAGCACGCCGCCGGCGTCACCGCCGTGGCCTTCCTGCCGGACGGCAAGCGCGCCCTGACCGGCAGCCGCGACGCCGCCATCATCCTCTGGGACCTGGAGAGCGGGCGGTCGCTGCACCGCTTCGAGGGGCACGGCGCCACCGTCGCCGGTCTGGCGGTGGCGCCGGACGGCCGGAGCTTCGCCTCCGCGGGCTGGGACTTCGCCGTCCGCGTCTGGGATCTGGAGAGCGGAACTCCTCTGCGGGTGCTGGAGGGGCACGGCGCCAACGTCAACGCCGTGGCTTACACCCCGGACGGCAGGCGCCTGGTCTCCGCCGGCTACGACTTCCAGATCCGCCTCTGGGACGCCGCGACCGGGCAGGAGAAGGCCGTTCTGGAAGGGCATGAGGGCAGCGTGAACGGTCTGGCCCTGACCCCCGATGGGCGGCTGGCCGCCACGGCGTCCAGCGACGAGACGGTGCGGCTGTGGGACATGGAGGCCGGCACGCTCCTGCGCACGCTCTACGGGCACAGCGGCTTCGTCACCTCCGTCGCCGTCGCGCCCGACGGCAGGACCCTGCTGTCCGGCGGGGGCGGGGACCGGCGCGTCCGGCTGTGGGACACCGCCACCGGGCGGCAGCTCGCCTCCTTCCGCGGCCATGAGAAGCCGGTCCTGGCGGTCGCCTTCACCCCGGACGGGCAGAGCGCCCTGTCCGCCGGCTATGACGCGGTGGTCCGCCATTGGGACCTGATGAGCAAGGCGGACGCCGACCGTCAGTGAGGCTTTTGCGGCTGGCACCGATAGCCCTCTCCCCGGAGGGGAATTGGAACATGCCTCAGTTCCGCCACCGACCGTCCTTGACAGGCACCTTTTACCCATGGCCCGTTCGGCACTCCGCCGTTCCGCAAGCGAGACCGCAGCCCATGACCAGCCTGTCCCACCCGGCGCAGCGCCGCGCCATCATCGACACCTGCCTCGCCATGAACGCTTTGGGCGTCAACCAGGGGGCGTCGGGCAACCTGTCGGTGCGGGTGGAGGGCGGCTTCCTCATCACGCCGAGCAGCCTGCCCTATGACGAGACGGCGCCCGAGGACATCGTGGAGATGGCCTTCGACGGGACCTATGTGGGCCGGCGGCGGCCCTCGTCGGAGTGGCGCTTCCACCGCGACATCCTGAAGGCGCGGTCCGACGTGGATGTGGTGCTGCACACCCATTCGACCTTCGCGACGGCGCTGGCCGTCCATGGGCGGGGCATCCCCAGCTTCCATTACATGGTGGCTCTGGCCGGCGGCGATTCGATCCGCTGCGCGCCCTACGCGACCTTCGGCACGCAGGAGCTGTCCGATCACGCCGTGGCGGCGCTGGAGGGGCGGCTGGCCTGCCTGCTGGCCAACCACGGCATGATCGTGCTGGGCAAGACGGTGAAGGGCGCTCTCGCCTTGGCGGTGGAGGTGGAGACGCTGGCCCGCCAGTATCTCCACGCCCATCTGCTGGGCGAGCCGGTCATCCTGCCGCCCGAGGAGATCGCGCGCGTCGCCGAGAAGATGCGCCGCATGAAGTACGGCCTGCCGCCCGAGGAGGACGCCGCGCCGGAGGACACCGCCCGCCCGCGCGAGGCCTGACGGTCAGGACAGGCCGACCGTCAGGAGACGCTGGCCGTCAGGAGGCCAGCTGGGCGACGGGGCGCAGGGGGCCGATGGTGACCAGCGGACGCTTCGCCGCGCCGGCGAGCCCGACCTGGAGCGGGCGCTCCTCCGCCGGGGGCTGGTAGTAGGCGGGGAGGGCCACAGTGACGCGGGTGCCCTGTCCGGGCTCGCTCGCCACCTCGATGTCGCCGCCGAGCATGGCGGCGTAATGGCCGACCAGGGTCAGGCCCAGCCCGGCGCCGCGCCGCTTGGTGCCGCTGCCGCCCTGGACGAAGGGCTGGAACAGGCGGGCGGTCTGGCTGGTGGCGAAGCCGCTGCCGCTGTCGGTCACGGTGAAGCGCAGCCAGGGCTCGCCGTCGCGCTCGACCCGCTCGGCGGCCAGCAGGACGGCGCCGCCCTGCGTGAACTTGCAGGCGTTGTCCAGCAGGTTGAGGAGGGCCTGCCGGACCTTGCCGAAGTCCGAATACATCTGGCCGAGCGCCGCGGCCTCGGCCTGGAGCGTCACCTCGTTGCCGTTGAGGTCGGCGGCGGGCAGCGTGCGCTCCCGCGCTTCGATCAGCAGCCGGTGCACGTCGAAATCCTGTAGCACGACGTCCATGTTGCCGGCCTCGATCCGGGCGTAGTCGAGGATCGCGTCGACCAGGGTCAGCATCTGCTCGCCGGTCCACTGGATCTGCTCGATGTCGGTCGCCAGCTCCCCGGCGCCAAGCCGGTGCAACTCGCCCATCAGCGATTGGCTGGAGGCGACGATCTCGTTGAGCGGGGCGTGAAGCTCCTGCCCGATGTTGACCAGGAAATGGGTCTTGGCCTCGTTGGCGGCGTCGGAGCGCTCCTTGTCGCGCAACAGCTGGCCGTGCCGGTCGGCGGCCTCCTGGCGCTGGCGCTCCATCTCCGCGGTGTTGTCGCGCAGGACGCGGACGGCGCGGGCCATGGCGGCCACCTCGTCCGCCCCGTCGTCCGGCGGGAGGGCGATGTCGGTCCGCCCGGCGGCGAGCGAAGTCACGGCGGCGGCCATGCCGGCGACCGGACGGGCGACCCGGCGGTTGACGAACCAGACCATCGCCAGACCGGCCAGCGTCACCGCCAGCGCCGCCCACAGGGCGATGCGCAGGGTGCGCCAGGACTGGTCGGCCAGACCGCCGCGCAGCGCGGCCGCGACGGCGTCGTTGCGCTGGCGGATTTCCGCCGCGCGGGTGGCGACGGCGGCGGCGTTCGGGGCCAGCCGCTCGGCGCGCAGCCCGTCCTCGTCGGTCAGGGAGGCCTCGATGCTGTCCAGCACCCCGTCGATCCCGGCCAGCGCCGCCTCCACCTCGTCGATGGTCTGGCGGGTGCCGGGGACCCAGAGGTAGCGGTTCATCTCCGCCAGCTTGGCGCGGGCGTTGCCCAGTTCGGCGCGCATGCGCAGCGAGTCGCGGTCGTCGCGCCGCGCCACGTAGCGGCCGAGATGATCCTGCATCATCAGGATGGCGACGGTCGCGTCGCCGGCCAGCGCCGCCGAATCGACGCCACCCGCGTCCTTCAGCCGGCCCAGCCCGCCACGGATGAGGGAGATCTGCGGCTCCAGCACCGACTCGGTCAGACGGGCGCGCTCGCCGCGCAGGGCGACCAGCGCCTCGAAGCCGCTCCAGTAGGCATCCAGCGCCGTGCGCGCGCCCTCCACCGAGCGGCGGTCGGCGTCGTCCCGCACCATCCCGGCAAGGGCGGTCAGCCGCTCCAGAAGGCCGTCGCGGCGCAGCCCGGCGTCGAGCAGGCTCTGCTGGTCGCCCTCGGCCAGATGATCGCGGACGGAAACCTCCAGGTCGCGCAGCCCGATGTCCAGGTCGGCGGCGGTCTGGGACGCGTCGGCGTAGCCGGAGAAGGTGCCGACCTCGCGGTTGACGCCGTAGAGCGAGGCCACGCCGATCAGCGCCAGCAGAAGCACCAGACCGAGCACCACGGCGAAGCCCAGCCCGACGCGCGCGGCGAGGGTCAGCTCATCGAGACGGCGCAGGAGGCCGAGCCCTGGAAAGGAGCGCGTGGGGCGGGCCGGGGCACCGAGGGGGGAGGGGGCGTCGCCGGACCGGGGCAGGGTTCCGTTCCGCTTCACGCCACGTCCCGTACGCGCTGTCGTTCGTAAGCCACGAGATCCGGCCGAAGGTTGCGGGCGGGAAAAGCCCGACGTTGTCAGAAACCCCTCCGTGTGCACGGACGGGTGGCGCGGATTGTAGCTTGGCGAGGCAACGGCGCAAACAGACAAGTGCGTAAGGGTCGGCCCCCTTTAAACATCTCCGGCTTCGTTTCAGGCGGCGCCGTGGAAGGCGTAGGCTTGCATGCCGATGCTGCCATGCTCGAACCCGGTGTGAAGCCGCTCCGTCCGCACCGTATCGCCGGCGGCGCCGAAGGCCACGGGCAGGGGCAGGAAATGCTCGTCGGTCGGGTGGGCCGCCTTGGCCTGCGGGCAGAGCGTCTTCCAGCCGGCCAGCGACGCCTCGTCGCCCGTCGTCAGCACCCCGTCGAGCCAGCCGGCGAAGTCCTCCGCCCAGCCGGCGACATCGCGCTCGCCGAAACGGAAGTCGCCGAGATTGTGGACGGCGCCGCCGCTGCCCAGGATCAGCACGCCCTCGTTCCGCAGGGGCGCCAGGGCGCGGCCCAGCGCGATGTGGTCGGCGGCGGTGGCGCCGGGCTGCACGGAGAGCTGGGCGACCGGGATATCGGCCTCCGGGTACATCAGCATCAGCGGCACCCAGGCGCCGTGGTCGAGCCCCTGGCCGGGGTCCACCGCGGCGCCGGTCAGCGCCCGCGCGCGGTCGGCCAGCGCCGGGGCGCCGGGGGCCGCGTAGCGCATGGCGTAGAGGGCGCGGGGGAAGCCGTAGAAGTCGTGGATGGTGTCCGGTGCCGCGGCTCCGCTGATCGCCGGGGTCCGGGTCGTCCAATGGGCCGACACCGCGATCACCGCGCTCGGGCGGCCGAGCCGCTTGCCCAGGCCGGCCAGGAAATGGCGGCCCGGCGAATCCTCGATGATGAGGGTGGGGGCGCCGTGCGAGACGAAGACGCTGGGGACGGGGGAGGGCAGGGCGGTGGCCGGCTGGGGCGTGGTCATGGAATGGGCTCCGGGTTGCCGCCCCATTCCACCAAAGAAAAACCCCGGCGCCTAGGCCGGGGTTTTTCGAAAGACCGTTGCCCGTGGAGCAACGATCTCAGTGCAGGTGCTTCGGCAGCTCGGCGATCGACTGGTCGATCAGCTTGTCCGCCTGGGCCGGCTGGATGCCGGTTTCCAGGATGCGGCGGCTGGCGTCCATGGCGATGTCGACGGTCAGGTTGCGGACCTCGGCCAGCGCCCCGGCTTCCGCCTGGGCGATGCGGTCCATGGCCTGGGCCTCGCGGCGCTTCAGCGACGCTTCGAGATCGGCGCCGGCCTGCGAACGGAGACGGTCGGCCTCCTCGCGGGCGTGGGCGATGATGGCCTCGGCCTCCTTCAGCGCGTCGCGCTGACGGCGCTGGTAGTTGGCGAGCAGCGCCTGGGCGTCTTCACGCAGGCGCTGGGCCTCGTCCAGTTCCGCCCGGATCTTCTCGGCGCGGGCGTCGAGAAGGCCGGTGATCGCGCCGGCCGCCTTCTTCCACACCAGGACGGCGAAGATGATGAAGGCGATGGCGACCCACATTTCGGGCGTGTTCATGACCGGCGCTCCTCGATCACGGCGGCGACCGCCGCATCGGCCTGGGCCGCGTCGACGTCCAGACCGGCCAGACGGCCGGCGACGTCACGGGCGATGTCGGCGGAGATGGAGCGGACGTTGGCGATCGCCTGCTCCTTGGCCGCGGCGATGTTCGCCTCGGCGCTGCGCAGACGCTCGGCGTTGTCGGCGTTCAACTGGGCCTGACGGGCGTGGTTGTTCGCGTCGATCTCGGCGGCCACCTGGGCGATCAGGGCCTGGGCTTCGGAACGGGCCCCGGCGAGGGACTGATCGACCTGGGCCATGGCGGCCTCGGCCTCTTCCTTGAGCGAAGCGGCCTTGCTCAGGTCGCGCGAGATGCGCTCCTGGCGCTCCTCCAGAACCTCGGCCACGCGCGGCAGCGCTTTCTTGGACAGGAGGTAGTAGAGGGTGATGAAGGTCAGCGCCAGCCAGAAGATCTGGGTGGGGAAGGTGGCGGGATTGAGCTGCGGCAGGCCGCCGGCGGCATGCTCGCCGCCATGGGCGGCTTCCGGCGCGTGCTCCGCCGTCGCCGCCAGGACGTTACCGGCAAGCACGGTCAGAGTGGCGAGCGAGGCGCCCGCAGCACCCGACCAGCGGACCAGCCGTCGCTTGGCCAACAGGTTCGGCATGGATCGGTCCCCCTAGGCAAGAATGCGGCGCCGAAACTTCGAGAGCCCGGCGCCGCGTCAGAGCGAAATTGAAAGTTCGCTCGGGCCTTAGGCGAACAGGATCAGGAAGGCGATCAGCAGGGCGAACAGCGCGACGGCTTCCGTCAGCGCGAAGCCCAGAATGCCGATCGGGAAGACCTTCGGCTGGACGGCCGGGTTGCGGGCGATCGAACCGATCAGGGTCGAGAAGATGTTGCCGATACCCAGGCCGACGCCGGCGAGGGCGATAACGGCCAGACCGGCACCGACGTACTTGGCGGCTTCAGCTTCCATGGTACTCATTCCTCTAGGTAAGGGTGAACTGTGGAGAAAAAGGTGAACAGATGATCCGGGTCGGCGCTGGTGCTCAGTGCAGTTCCAGAGCGTCGCGGATGTACAGGCAGGTCAGGATCGAGAAGACGTAGGCTTGCAGGAACGCGACCAGGAACTCGAAGCCGGTCAGCGCGATGTTGATGGCCAGCGGGACGAGACCGGCGAGGAAGCCGACGGCGCCCAGGCCGCTGATCATCATAACCGTGAAACCCGCGAACACCTTCAGCATGGTGTGACCGGCCATCATGTTGGCGAACAGTCGGATCGACAGGCTGACGGGGCGCATCAGGTAGGAGATCACCTCGATCGGGATGAGGATCGGGGCGAGCGCCAGCGGCGCGCCGTGCGGCATGAAGAAGCTGAAGAAATGCAGGCCGTGCTTCATCAGGGCCAGGACGGTCACGAACACGAACACCGTCGCCGCCAGCGTGAAGGTCACGATGATGTGGCTGGTGAAGGTGAAGGTGAACGGGATCATGCCGACGAGGTTGCCGAACAGCACGAACATGAAGATCGCGAAGACGAACGGGAAGTAGGGACGGGCGTCGTGCCCGGCGTTGTCCCGAACCATGTTCGCGACGAATTCGTAGAAGATCTCGGCCAGGGACTGCAGGCGGCCCGGAACCAGGGCGCGGCCAGACATGCCGAAGACGAGCAGCGCGTAGATCAGCGCGACCGCCACGACCATGAAGAAGGCCGAGTTCGTGAAGGACACGTCATACCCGGCGATCACGATCTGGAGGATCGGGTTGATCTGGAACTGGTGCAGCGGATCCAAGGTCGTCCTCGCTCAGTGTGCGTCGCCGTTGGGGCGCTCGTTGTCATCCTCACGGGCCCGGCGGTAGCCGGGGGCTAATCCGAGCCCGGTGATGGCCCGGTAGACATTCAGAATTCCGGCCGCCGCGCCGAGGAAGAACATGACGATCAATCCCCAGGGCGCCGTTCCGAGCCAGCGGTCGAGCAGAAGCCCGCCACCGACGCCAACGATCATGGCAGCGACCAGCTCGGTCCCGATTCGGAAGGCGATGCCGAGAGGACTCTGCGGCAGCCGGTGATATTTCCCCGGACCGCTCTGCGATTCCTTCCCTTCACGCGCCTTCTTCAGTCGGGCGTCAAGCTCTGCCAGAGACGGCGGGGGCTTTTCGTCGCTCATGTCGCTTCGTTGTCCCCGTTGTCTCGCAGCCACGCGAAAGCGGCGAGACCATACGGACAGGGCACAACCCTGTCAAGTCGCAAAACCCTTAATACAAGTGCTTGAAAACCCAACAAAACCGCGCCGAAACCTTGGTATTACCGGGTCAAGGGGCGCGGCTCCGCTCGTGTTTTCCGTCAGCCGGCAATTCGGGTGCCCAGATCCTGGGCCACGCGGTCGGCGGTGGTGCCCGCCGGATACACCCCGAGGAAGCGCCCGTCGGGCCCCATCAGGTAAAGAAAACTGGAGTGATCCATCAAGTAATCCTCCGGTTTTCCGCCCTCCTGCGGCGCCTTGGCGTAATAGACCCGGTAGGCCTTGGCCGCCGCCTTGACCTGCTCCGGCGTGCCGGTCAGCCCGACCAGATTGGGGTGGAACAGCCCGACATAGTCCTTCAGATGCGCCACCGTGTCGCGCTCCGGATCGACCGAGATGAACATCGGCTGCACCTTCTCCGCCTGCACGCCCAGCATGTCCATGGCGCGCGCCATCGTGCCCAGCTCCGTCGGGCAGACGTCGGGGCAATAGGTGTAGCCGAAATAGATCAGCAGGTACTTGCCGCGGTAGTCGGCGTCGGTGACCGTCTTCCCGTCCTGGTCGGTCAGGGTGAAGGGGCCGCCGATGGGCACGCTGCTCTGCACCGTGCTGGAGGCGTTCTGGACCTGCCACCAGGCGATGCCGGCGGCGATCACGAGCCCCACGGCGGAGGCGGCGGCGATGCGGATGAGTCGGGCTTTCATGACCGACTGGAATGGGGCGGCGGACCGCCCAGGTCAAGAGGACAATCTGCCCAAGGCGGGAGCGCCGTGCGCTCACCAGAGACGCCGCGCGGCCCAGCGCAGCGCCAGCGCCGCGGGGGCTGACGCCAGCGCAACAAGGGCGAGCGTGGTGCCGGTCAACGTGCCGGTGGCGGCATAGACCACAGCGGCGGCGATGCCGCCCGGCACCAGGGCGAGGAACAGCCAGGCCAGGCGGGGCTTCCAGACGACGCCGTCGACCGTGGCCTTGGCCGGCAACCGGGCGGCACCCTCCACACGAGCATCGACGATCATATCCATCCCAACGCCCGCCCCCCTTCCGGTTCCTCACGCCGCCTTGCGCGTCGGCTCTCCCGGTCGGGCCAGATGGTCGCCGATGCGCTTGTCGAAGCGCTGGATGTGGCCGGTCAGCCAGTCGCGGAACAGGGCCAGCAGATCGTCGCCGACCCGCGCCTCCCCGGCCTCGAAGCGCTGCTTCAGCTCGGCCACGCGCTTGCGCAGGGCGTCGTGCTGCGCCTTGTGCTGGACGAAGTCGGGATAGCCCGACCGCTGCATCACCCGCTCCTCCTCCTCGAAATGCAGGACGGTATAGGCGACGAGCTGGTCGATGGCCGACCCGATGGCCTGCGGCACTTCGCCGCCCCGGATGCGCCGGGCCGCCCGGTTGATCAGCGCGACCAGGATCATGTGGTCGTTGTCGATGTCCTCCTGCCCGACGGCCAGCGTGTCGTTCCAGGGCATGAAGACGTCCTCCCCGGCGGGCGCGAAGAGGGTGGCCAGCTCCGCGCTGTTGATCGCCGCCACGTTGACCAGGAAGGCGTCGACCAGGGCGCGCAGGGACCCGGCCTGCTGCGCGAGGCTCTCCGCGGCGTCGAGCAGGCCGTTGGCCGCCTTCTCCGTCTCCAGGGCCGAGGATGAAACCTCGTCGATGCTGCTGGAAACCTGCCGCGTGCCCTGCGCCGCCTCTCCCGCGCTGCGGGCGATCTCGCCGGTCGCCGCTCCCTGCTGCTGGACCGCGGCGGCGATGGAGGTGCCGATCTCATCGCTGCGGGCGATGATCCCGGCGATCTCGCGGATGGCGGTGACGGCGCCCTGCGACGCCTGCTGCACCTCGCTGATCTGGGTGGCGATCTCCTCCGTCGCCTTGGCGGTCTGGCCGGCGAGGTTCTTCACCTCGCCCGCCACCACGGCGAAGCCCTTGCCCATCTCGCCGGCCCGCGCCGCCTCGATGGTGGCGTTGAGCGCCAGCAGGTTGGTCTGGCTGGCGATGCTGGTGATGAGGTCGGCGACCTCGTTGATCTTCTGCGCGGCGTGGCCCAGCCCGTCGATGCGCTCGCTGGCCTGGCGGGAGGCGCTCACCGCCTGCATGGAGATGTGCGAGGAGGTGGCGACCTGGGTGCCGATCTCCGCGATGGCGCTGCTCAGCTCCTCGGCGGCGGCGGCGACGGTCTGCACGTTCACCGACGCCTGCTGCGACGCCCCGGCGACCGAGGCCGCCTCGCGCATGTTGCGGTCGGCGGTGTCGGACAGGGAGCGCGCCGTGTTCTCCAGCGCCTGCACCGCCTGCCCGACCGCGCCGACCATGGCGGTGACCGTGGCGTCGAAGCGCTCCGTCAGCCGTTCCAGCGCGCGGGCGCGCTGCCCGGTCACGCGGTGCTCCACCTGCTGGCGCTCCCAATGGCGCTGCAGGTCGATCTGGTTGTTGCGGAAGACGTCCAGGGTGCGGGCCATGACGCCGATCTCGTCGCCGCGCTGCGTGCCGGACACCGTCACCGCCGTGTCGCCGCCGGCGAGCGTCTGCATCACCCCGGTCATGGCGTGCAGCGGGCGGACGATGGCCCGGCTGACCAGCAGGGCGATGCCCGTCGCTGCTAGGGCGATCAGCAGCCCCAGCCCGCCGAGGAACAGGGCGGCCTCGCGGAAGGCGGCGGCCACGTCGTCCACATAGATGCCCGACCCGATCAGCCAGCCCCAGGGCTCGAACCCGCGCACGTAGGAGATCTTCGGAACCGGATCCGCCTGACCCGGCTTCGGCCACAGGTAGTCGACGAAGCCGCCCTCCGCCGCGACGCCGACGCGGGTCATCTCGACGAACAGCAGCTTGCCGTTCGGGTCGGCGGTGCGTGACTGGTCCTGCCCGTCCATCTCCGGGCGGATGGGGTGCATGATCATGCGCTGGGCGCGGTCGATGACGAAGAAATACTCCGATCCGGCGTAGCGCAGCCGGCGCAGCGCGTCCTTGGCCGCCGCCTGGGCGGCGTCGCGGGTCAGGGTGCCCTTGCGCTCCATCTCCTCGTAATGGGCGACGAGGCTGTGGGCGACCTCCACCACGCTGCGGGTCTTGTCCTGCCGGTCCTTCATCATTTCAGCGCGCAGGCCGAACAGGCTGACGGCGGCGATCAGGGCGAGCCCGACGGCCGCGACGCCCAGGATGACGGAGATCTTACCCTTGATGCTGATGCGCTCGAACACCTGACGTTCCTCCGGAATCTTCTTCTTCCGGCGCAAGGGCGCCGGTCCCGGACGGAGCGACGGCCGTCCGGAAATTCTGCTAAATTTTTTGTTACTTTTGCTCCGGGGGCCTGATCGTCGTCAAGACGCATCAACCCAGAGTGAGAAAACGTCGCGGCCCGCCGTCAAAAAGTTTGGAAGAGAAAGTTCGCAGCGCCGCGGAAAAGAAAGGGGAGGCCCGAAGGCCTCCCGCAGTTGCGAACTGGAAAGGGTGGGTGCGCGTCGGTGCCGTTCGTTTGCCGACGGCTTCAGAGCACGGTCAGCATGCTGGCGACCAGGGGGTGGCGGACGATGTCGGTGTCGCTCAGGCGGACGACGGCGATGCCCTCCACCGCCTCCAGCCGGCGCGCGATGTCGGCCAGCCCCGACAGGTTGTCCAGCAGGTCCGTCTGGTCGGGGTCGCCGGTCAGCACCATGGTGGAGTGCCAGCCCAGCCGGGTCAGCAGCATCTTGATCTGGGCGTAGGTGCAGTTCTGCGCCTCGTCGATCACCACGAAGGCGTTGTTCAGGGTGCGCCCGCGCATGAATCCGACCGGCGCGATCTCGATGGTGCCGTCGGCCATCAGGGCGCGCAGGCGCTTGGCGCCCAGCCGCTCGCTCAGCGCGTCGTAGAGCGGGCGCAGGAAGGGGGCCATCTTCTCGTGCATGTCGCCCGGCAGATAGCCGATGCTTTCGCCCGCCTCGATGGCCGGGCGGGACAGCACGATGCGGTCGACCTTGCCCTCCTCCAGCGCCTCCACGGCGGAGGAGATCGCCAGATAGGTCTTGCCGGTGCCGGCGGGGCCGAGCGCCACAACGAGGTTATGGTCCTTGATCGCCTCCATCAGCCTCTTCTGATTGGGGCTCTGGGGCTTGACCTTGCGGAGATAGCTCTGGTCGCGGCGGTCGGCGCCGCCCACGGGGTTCCAGCCGCCGGCGGCGGGGAACAGTGGGTGGACCGTCGACTCGGACGCTGAAACGGCGCTGCCTTTGGTCTGGCGTTTGGCCATATCGCTCTCCTAACGTCACGTTGGTGGGCGGCGGCTCCGGGCACAAAAAAACCTCCCGCAAGGGGGAGGTCGTCGATGTTGCTGTGCAACAGGATGGCCGGAGTCTGGCTTGCCGGTGCGAGGCGTGCGTCCCGTCGGCTGCGCCCGTCATGGGGTGCCGGCGACAATCGGACGCTCGGGAACGAAGCAGGATGCAAGCGGACCTCTTCGTCAGGAAAGGAACCTCACATCACAAACATAGGTCGCGCGGCGGCGAAGGTCAGGCGAAATTGCGGGCATCGCAAAAGATTCACACAAGATGTTGTGGATGAGCCGCAGGTGGAGGCGCGACGGCGACGGACTACCGCCAGAGGCGGAGGGAACCCGGCGGCACCGCGACGAGGGGATGTGTTGAGGTCGCGCGGACCATCTCTGCGGGCGTTGTGGCGAGGGAAAGATGCCGCAGCGCGAAAAGGGCATATCCCTGCAAAACCCTTTGCCCGGCGAATCCAGTTCCATTACCATACTTTGTAGTGAGACCTTCCGCTGACGCAACACATGGACCTCCAGCCCGGACGGGGACGCCCTGTTCCGGCCCAAGGCGCGTGTGTCCGGCGGTTGTCACTCCATCGGCGCCGGGAAAGGCTTGAACGGATGGGGTCCGCGCCGCTAGAACCCGGGTGGTTGACCCTTCCGCCCTGGTGCCTGGCCGATGGCCCCAGACATGCGGACGACACGGATTCGGCAGGAACACAAGCAGGATGGCAGCGGTGAGCAGCGCCAGGCAGGGTGCCGATCGGGACGGTCCGTTCCAGTTGCGGGGCAATTCCTTCACCATGATGGTGCTGAAGGTGAATGATCCGGCGTCGCCGGACTTCTTCACCCAGCTCGCCGTCAAGGTGCGGCAGGCGCCCAATTTCTTCCGCAACGCCCCCGTCGTCCTCGATTTCGAGGAGCTGACGGAGGACACTCCGCGCTTCGACATCGCCGCCCTGGTGACCAACCTGCGCGCGCTGTACCTGCTGCCGGTCGGCTTCCGGGGCGGGCCGCGTGCGGTCCACGAGGGGGCGCTCGCCGCCGGGCTGACCCCGATGCCCGCCGGGCGCGCCGCCAAGCTGGAGTCCGCGGCCCCCCCCGCCGCCGACCCGCAGGCCGGCGCCCCCGCGATCCCGGCCCCGCCGCCCGAGCCGATCTACCGCCCGGCGCTGCTGGTGACCGAGCCGGTGCGCTCCGGCCAGCAGATCTACGCCGAGAAGACGGATCTGGTCATCACCGCCCCGGTGTCCCCCGGCGCGGAGGTGGTGGCCGACGGCAACATCCACGTCTACGGCGCGCTGCGCGGCCGGGCGCTGGCCGGCGTGTCCGGCGACACCAACGCGCGCATCTTCTGTCACAGCCTGGAGGCCGAGGTCGTCTCGGTGGCCGGGCTGTACCGCGTCAGCGAGGATTTCGGGAACGACGTGCTGAAGAAGCCGGTGCAGATCTTCCTGCGCGACGGCTATCTTCACATGGAGCCCCAGTGATGACGCTTTTGAGCGCTTTCGGTCGAACGGCCCCCTGTGCGAGGACGGTGTCACGCAAAGCGTGCCCGGCACAGGCCCTGATCTGCGTAACCCGGTAACCGGACCTTGGCGGCAACATTTAGGAACGTGGGAGAAGCTCCGTTGGGCAAGATCATCGTCATGACTTCCGGCAAGGGCGGCGTCGGCAAGACGACCTCCTCCGCCGCTTTCGCGACCGGACTCGCCTTGCGCGGCTTCAAGACGGTCGTCATCGATTTCGACGTCGGGCTGCGCAACCTCGACCTCATCATGGGCTGCGAGCGGCGCGTGGTGTTCGACTTCATCAACGTCATCAACGGCGAAGCGAAGCTGAGCCAGGCGCTGATCAAGGACAAGCGCATCGACAACCTGTCGATCCTGCCGACCTCGCAGACCCGCGACAAGGACGCCCTGACCCGCGAAGGCGTGGAGAAGGTTCTGAACGAACTCTCCAAGGACTTCGACTACATCGTCTGCGACAGCCCGGCGGGCATCGAGCGCGGCGCGCTGATGGCGCTGTACTTCGCCGACCACGCGGTGATCGTGACCAACCCGGAAGTCTCCTCGGTCCGCGACAGCGACCGCATCCTCGGCGTGCTGGCCTCCCGCTCGCGCCGGGCGGAGCAGGGGCTGGAGCCGGTGACCCAGCAGCTTCTCCTCACCCGCTACGACCCGGAGCGGGTGGAGCGCGGCGAGATGCTGAAGGTCGACGACGTGCTGGAGATCCTGGCGATCCCGCTGCTCGGCGTGATCCCGGAGAGCCAGGCCGTGCTGCGCGCCTCCAACGTCGGCATGCCGGTCATCCTCGACGAGGCGTCCAACGCCGGCCAGGCCTATCTGGACGCGGTCTCCCGCTTCCTGGGCGAGGATGTCGAGCACCGCTTCGTCACGCCCCAGAAGAAGGGCCTGTTCAGCCGCCTCCTCCGGAGGTCCGCATGAGCATCTTCAGCTTTTTCCGGTCCGCCCCGCGCGCGTCGGCGGTCCAGGCCAAGGAGCGGCTCCAGATCGTCATGGCGCACGAGCGCGCCGGGCGCACCGGGCCGGACTATCTGCCGATGCTCCAGCAGGAGCTGCTGGCGGTCATCGCCAAATACATCGACATCGACCAGAACAAGGTCGAGGTCAAGCTGGACCGCGGCGGCGACTGCTCGACGCTCGAACTGAACATCGAGCTGCCGGCCCGCGAGGCCGCCGCCAAGGCGCTGAAGGAAAGCGCCAAGCTGGCGGTCGCCGGGAACCGTCCGGCGGCCAAGGACGCGGACGAGTCCGATCCCGTCAAGCTGGCCGCGGGCGGTTCACTGACCAACGGCGGCGTCAAGAAGCGCCGCTGAGCGTCGGGCGCTCCAGGACCGATCCCGCCGCAGCCGGCCCGCTGCGGCGGGATTTTTCATGCCCGCGGGGAGGCGTCCATCGCGGTCATAGGCCGCAGCCCGACCGTGGGCTGGACTTCCGTGCGGGTTTACCTCAGCCGTTCGAAGAGGTATCAACGGATTGGAGCCCGTCAGGGACCGGCCCTCGCGGGCCAAACCCTCACCGGGCGGCGTTGCGGCAGTGAGGGAGTGGCGGCCGATGTTCTTCGAATGCTCGCGGCTGATCGACGGCAACCAGCCGCGCCTGTCCAACGGCATCACCGTGACCGACGTCGACGGTGACGGGGCATTCGAACTGGTGGTCACGGGCTACGCCACCAACAACCTCATCCTCAAATGGGACGGCTCCCGGCTGGTGGACATCGCCGGGCCGCTGCTGGCCGACCCCTCGGGCTGCGCGGTCGCCATCGCCGCCGCCGACGTGGACGGCGACGGGCGGGAGGAGCTGTATGTCCTGAACTCCGACCGGGCGAGCGGGCCGAAGGAGATGGGCGACCGGCTGTTCGCCTGCTTCGGCAAGCACTGGCTCGACCTGCTGGCCCAGCCGGAGAACGCCGGCATGGCGAACCGCGTCGCCGGGCGGTCGGTGGTCGCCATGGACCGGCACGGCCATGGCCGTTACGGCTTCGTCGTGGCGGCGGACGGCGGCCCCTTCCGCCTGTTCGAGCTGAGCCGGCGCGGGCGGCTGGAGGACGCGGCGGAGGACGCGGGCATCGACCTGATCGGCGCCGGGCGCGGGCTGCTCGCCCTGCCGTTCCTGTCCGACCGCGTCGACCTGTTCGCCTGCAACGAGGGCGGACCGAACTTCCTGTTCCGCAATCTGGGCGACGGAACCTACGAGGAGATCGCCGAGGAGCGGGGTGTCGCCGACTCGCGCTTCGCCGGGCGGGCGGTGACCGCGGTGGACGGGCCGGGCTATGGCGGATTCGGGCTGCTGGTCGGCGCCTGGGAAGGGCCGCAGCGCCTGTTCGTCCAGCGCTCCGGCGGCGGCTTCGTCGACGAGGCCGATCCCGAGATGTCCTTTCCAGGCCGGGTGTCCAGCGTGATCGCCGCCGATTTCGACAACGACGGCTACGAGGAGCTGTTCTTCAACCTGCATGGCGAGCCCAACCGCCTGTTCGGGTGGCGCGACGACCGCTGGCAGGCCATCGATCTCGGCGACGCGCTGGAGCCCAAGGGGTTGGGGACCGGGGCGGTGGTGGCCGACATCGACGGTGACGGACGGCTGGAACTGCTGGTCGCGCATGGCAATGGGGTGGGCGGCGGGCATGGCGGCGGGCATGGCGGCGGATCGCCGCAGCCCCTGTCGCTCTACCGCACGGCGGCGAACCACAACGGGTGGCTGCGCGTGCTGCCGCTGACCCCCTACGGCGCCCCGGCGCGCGGCGCCTTGGTCACCTGCACGGCCAACGGGCGGCGGCAGGTGCGGTCCGTCTGCGCCGGCTCGGGCTATCTCTGCCAGATGGAGCCGGTGGCCCATTTCGGGCTGGGCAGCGCCCGCGCGGTGGAGCGGCTGGAGGTGCGCTGGCCGGACGGCATGACGGCCATCGTCGAGAACCCGCCCATCGGCCGGCTGCTGACCGTTCCCTATCCGCCGGAGTGAGCGGACGGCACAATGTTGCGTGCGGTCCGCGGTTGAGCGATGTCGGGCGGACGGTTGAGCTGAATCATATTTCCGTCCGGCAACAAATTTAATCTTTTGTATAACCTGCATGGTCTTTATTTTGCGGCGTCCGCCAGTGCCCGACGGGAACGCGCGGATGGGGAGATGTACGCCCTGTAACCGACCGCGAACCAATAAGGGGGCGCCGGGCTCTCGGCCCGCGACCGCAGGCACATGGCACACAGCGCTGTTCTCAGTCCCGGCCCCCGCGACCGGACGCTGACCGGGGTCGAGCGGTTCTTCGACGCCGACGAGGTCATCGTTTCCAAGACCGACCTGAAGGGCCGGATCACCTACGCCAACCGGGTGTTCCAGCGCGTCGCCGGCTACAGCGAGGCGGAGCTGATGGGCGCCCCGCACTCCATCGTCCGTCATCCGGACATGCCGCGCTGCGTGTTCAAGCTGCTGTGGGACACGCTGGGGGCGGGGCAGGAGATCTTCGCCTACGTCGTGAACCGGGCGCGCAACGGCGACCACTACTGGGTCTTCGCCCACGTCACCCCCAGCTACGACGTCAACGGCCGGCTCGTCGGCTACCACTCGTCGCGCCGGGTGCCGGACCGCGGCGCCATCGACAAGGTGGTGCCGCTCTACCGCACGCTTCTGGACATCGAAAACCGCCACGAAGACCGCAAGCAGGGCATGAACGAGGCCTTCGCCACCGTTGTCGGGCTGCTGACGGAGAAGGGGATCGGGTATGACGAATTCGTCTTCTCTCTCTAAGGCGTTCGGGCTGGGGGCGGTCGCCGCGCTGCTCGTCGCAGTGCTGCTGGTGACCGATTCGCTGGACGTCGGCGGCGCGCCGCTGCGCATCGGGATCGGGGCCGCGGCCCTGGCCGCGCTGGTCGGCGTCATGCTGTGCATGGTCCGCGCCCGCGCCGCGGTGGGGCAGGCGGTGGCGGTCTGCCAGGCGGTGTCGCGCGGCGACTTCGAGGCGCGGGTGGTCAACGTGCGGGAGAAGGGCGACCTCGGCGAGCTGATGCACGCCCTGAACGACTCGATCGACCGCACCGACGCCTTCATCCGCGAGGCCACCGCCTCGATGAGCTACGTGTCGGCCAACAAGTATTTCCGGCGGATCGTCCTGAAGGGCATGCAGGGCAATTTCCTGCACGCGTCGCGCACCATCAACACCGCCACCGACGCCATCGCCGCCAAGGTGAAGGGCTTCGCCGGGGTGACCGACCGCTTCGAGACGCAGATCCGCGCGGTGTGCGAGCAGGTGTCCGGCACCGCCCACCAGCTGGAGATGTCGGCCCGCACCATGGAGACCGACGCCCAGACCGCCACCGGCAAGGCGTCCTCGGTCGCCGCCGCCGCGTCGCAGACCGGCTCCTCGGTCGGCAGTGTCGCCGTCGCGACGGAGGAGCTGTCGGCGTCCATCCGGGAGATCGCCCGGCAGGTGGAGGAGGTCGCCAAGGTCGCCGCCAACGCGGCGGGCGAGGCCGAGCGCTCCAACGCGCTGATCGCCGAGCTGTCGGGGGCCGCCAAGACGGTGGGCGAGGTGGTCACCCTCATCAACGACATCGCCAGCCAGACCAACCTGCTGGCGCTGAACGCCACCATCGAGGCGGCCCGCGCCGGGGAAGCCGGAAAAGGCTTCGCCGTGGTGGCGCAGGAGGTCAAGCGGCTGGCCGACCAGACCGCCAAGGCCACCGGCGACATCGCCGGGCAGATCGCCGGCATCCAGTCCTCCACCGACGTGGCGGTCGCCTCCATCGTCGGCATCGGCCACACCATCCAGGACATCAACCACATCGCCGGCGGCATCGCCGCGGGAATCGGGCAGCAGGGCTCGGCGATCCGCTCGATCGTCAGCAACATGGATCAGGCCGCCGCCGGCACCCGCGCCGTCACCGAGGACATCCAGGACGTCACCACCGCCGCCGAGCGCACCAGCGGCACCGCCCATGAGGTCTTCGCGGCATCGGAGCGGATGAGCGTCCAGGCCGACCGCCTGACCCGCGAGGTCCAGCTTTTCCTCGACGAGATGCACAAGGTCGCCTGACGCATTTTTGTGCAATCTCGCCTTTTTTGTCCGAAAAATTGCACTTGCTCATTAGGTGAGCATTGATTAGCCGCCCGGCATTTGCTTGTATGCTAAGCAGTGTCGGAGCGGCTGGCGGGGTCCATGCGACCTTTTGCCTCATTTTTTAGGAGAAACCGTTGCTTTTGTTGCGGCGCACGCGGTGTGCGGGGTGCGGTGCGGCAAGGCCGGTGCCGCGTGTGATTGTTCGGACTCCAATATGACGCCGAATTCATCACAATTTCGAAACTGACATCTCAAAGACGTTGAGCCGGAGCCCGTGACGCCGCCCGCAAACGCAGGCGTTTCGCGGCTTTGCGCGTCCAGATGGTCCCCAAAGGGCGTTTGGCACAGCGTTTGATGGTTAGACGTCTAAAAAAGATATCCCACCCAAACTCACAGAGGTGTTCGGGATGAGTGTGGCCGGAAACGAACTGTTCGAGCTTTCCCGGGGCGTCCTGGACGTCGCCTCCCGGAAAGTGTCTTTGATCGAAGACATCACCCGCCGCACCAAGATGCTGGCGATGAACGCCCTGATCGAGGCGTCGCGGGCCGGCGACGCCGGGCGGGGCTTCGCGGTGGTGGCGAACGAGGTCTCCGAGATCTCCAAGCAGGTGAACACCATCACCAAGGAACTGCGGTCGGAGATCGTCTCCCGCGTCGATCACCTGACCACCACCGGCAGCGCCATGGTGCAGGAGATGCACGGGCGGCGTCTGGCCGACCTGTCGCTCAACATGATCGAGATCATCGACCGGAACCTGTACGAGCGGTCCTGCGACGTGCGCTGGTGGGCGACCGACAGCGCGGTGGTGGACTGCGCCGCCGACCCGACGGAGGTGAACCGCCAGCACGCCTCCCACCGGCTGGGCGTCATCCTCGAGTCCTACACCGTCTATCTCGACCTGTGGATCGCCGACCTGAAGGGGGAGGTGATTGCCACCGGCCGGCCCGGCCGCTATCCCGGCGCCCTGGGCGCCCGTGTGGGGGACGAGGGCTGGTTCCGCCAGGCGCTGGCCACGCGCAACGGCGGCGAGTTCACGGTGGGCGACGTGGCGCGCAACGGCCGCCTGGAGGACCGGGTGGTCGCCACCTACGCCACCGCGATCCGGCGCGGCGGCGAGGCGGACGGCGATCCGATCGGCGTGCTGGGCATCTTCTTCGACTGGGAACCGCAGGCCGCCGCCGTCGTCCAGGGCGTCCGGCTGGAGGATGAGGAGCGCTCCCGCTCGCGCTGCCTTCTGCTCGACGCCCGGCACCGGGTGATCGCCTCGTCCGACGGGCGCGGCATCCTCAGCGAGACCGTCCAGCTCCGCCGCAACGGGGAGAGCATGGGCCATTACGCCGACGCCGCCGGCCGCACCTACGGCTACGCCCTGACGCCGGGCTACGAGACCTACAAGGGGCTGGGCTGGTACGGGGTGATCGTGCAGGACCCGGACCCGCGCCAGCAGCAGGCGCCTGCAACCTCCGGTATGAACGGGCGCGTGGGAATGAACGGGGCCGGGCTTCACGGGTAAGGCTGGCATTCCCACCCTGCTCTGGTCATCGCGGCGGGTTTGCTTACACTTCGGGTCCGCCGCGTTGCTGGAGAGTTGCATGTCGTCCACCGCCCGCCGTCTTTACGTCCGCCGCGATACCTTCCCCATCGCGGGGACCTTCCGCATATCGCGCGGCGCCAAGACCGAGGCCGAGGTCGTGGTCGCCGAAGTGGTCGAATCCTGCAAGCGGGGCCGTGGGGAATGCGTGCCCTACGCCCGCTACGGGGAATCGCTGGACGAGACGGTCAAGACGCTGGAGTCCCTGGCCGGGGCGGTGGCGGACGGGCTGGACCGCGAGCGGCTGCGGACACTCCTGCCGCCGGGGGCGGCGCGCAACGCGCTGGACTGCGCGCTGTGGGACCTGGAGGCCAAACAGGCGGGCAAACCGGCCTGGCGGCTCGCCGGCCTGCCCGACGCGCCGAAGAAGCTGACCACCTGCTACACGCTGAGCGTGGACGAGCCGGCGGCGATGGCCGCCTCCGCCAAGGCGCGGGCGGCGGACCATCCGCTGCTGAAGATGAAGCTGACCGGGGAGGGCGATCTCGACCGCGTGCGCGCGGTGCGCGAGGCCGCCCCGGCCACCCGCCTGATCGTCGACGCCAACGAGGCCTGGACGCTGGAGATGCTCCACCGCTTCGCCCCGGTGCTGGCCGATCTCGGGGTGGAGCTGATCGAGCAGCCGCTGCCCGCCGGCGAGGACGAGGCGCTGCGCGGCATCGACTGCCCGGTGCCGCTGGGCGCCGACGAATCCTGCCACGGGCTGGACTCGCTCGACCGGCTGAAGGGCATCTACCGGGTGGTGAACATCAAGCTGGACAAGACCGGCGGCCTGACCGAGGCGCTGCTGCTGAAGCAGGCGGCGCAGGAGTCCGGCTTCGACATCATGGTCGGCTGCATGGTCGCCACCTCGCTCGCCATGGCGCCGGCCGTCCTGCTGGCCCAGGGCGCGCGCTACGTCGATCTCGACGGTCCGCTGCTGCTGGCCGAGGACCGCACGCCGGCCCTGCATTACGACGGCGGCACGCTGTTCCCGCCCGCCCCCGAACTGTGGGGATGAGCGTCCCGGCCGGCAACCTGCTGGCGGGCCTGCCGCCCGGTGTCCTGCTGGACGAGCTTTTCACGACATTGACGGAGTCGGCGGCATCGTCCGGGACGGTGCGGATCGAACGCATCCTGTCCACCGGTCAGGCGTCCCCCGACGGCTTCTGGTACGATCAGGACTGGGACGAGTTCGTGCTCGTCGTCCAGGGCGCCGCCCGGCTGCAGCTTGAGGGCGAGGCGGAGCGCGCGCTCGGACCCGGCGACTGGCTGATGATCCCGGCCGGGCGGCGGCACCGCGTGGCCTGGACCGATCCCGCCGCCCCGACCGTCTGGCTGGCCGTCCACATCGGCGAACAGAAACCGCCGCAAGCAAGGGGGCAGGGGGAGGACGCATGACCATCGACATCGCGCGCGCCCGCGCGGAGACGCCGGGGACCCGGCACGTCGCCCATTTCAACAACGCCGGGGCGGCCCTGCCGCCGCAACCGGTGCTGGACGCCGTGACCGCGCATCTGGCGCTGGAGGCCACCATCGGCGGCTACGAGGCGGCGGAGCGGGCCGACGAGCGGCTGGAGGGCGTCTACGACTCCGTGGCCCGCCTGCTCGCCTGCTCGCGCGCGGAGGTGGCCCTGACGGAAAGCGCGACGGCGGCCTGGGGCATGGCCTTCAACGCGCTGGCCGCCCTGCCGGGGGAGGGCTTCCGGCCCGGCGACCGCATCCTGACGGCGCGCGCCGAATACGCCGCCAACCTGATCCCCTTCCTGCAGGCCGCCCGCCGCACCGGCGTGGCGGTCGAGGTGATCCCCAGCGACGACACCGGCCAGACCTCCGTCGCGGCGCTGGAGGCGATGATCGGCGAGCCGGGGAAGGGTCCCGTCCGGCTGATCGCCATCACCCACATCCCGACCAACGGCGGTCTGGTCAACCCGGCCGCCGCCATCGGGCGGGTGGCGCGGCGGCATGGCATCCCCTATCTGCTCGACGCCTGCCAGACGGTGGGCCAGATGCCGGTGGATGTCGAGGAGCTGGGCTGCGACTTCCTGTCGGCGACCGGGCGCAAGTTCCTGCGCGCGCCGCGGGGCACCGGCTTCCTGTATGTTCGCAAGGAGTGGCTCGACCGCATCGAGCCATACACGCTCGACCACAGCGGCGCCGCCCTGGCCGGGCCGGACCGCTACACCATGCGTCCCGACGCCCGCCGCTTCGAGCTGTGGGAGAGCAACACCGCCGCCCGGCTCGGGCTGGGGGTAGCGGTGGATTACGCGCTGACCTGGGGGCTGGCGGCGATCCGCGACCGCGCCTTCGTCCTGGCCGACACGCTGCGGCACCGTTTGAGCGATCTTCCCGGCGTGACGGTGCGCGATCTCGGGGCGGAGCGCTGCGCCATCGTTACCTTCACGGTGGACGGCCACGAACCGCGCGCCATCAAGGCCGCTCTGCGCGGCCAGGGGATCAACCTGTCGGTGTCCTCCGCGCCCTCGACCCCCTTCGACATGGACGCCCGCGGCCTGACCGAGGTCGTCCGCGCCTCCCCCCACTATTACAACGACGAGGCGGAGGTGGAGCGGCTCCTGGCGGCGGTCAAGGCGCTGTAGGCGCTACAGCACCGACTCCACGACCTCCGCCACACCGTCCGCGTAGCGGTCCCAGGTCAGCCCGGCCAGGAAGGCGGCGCCCGCCCGCCCGATGGCCGTGGCACGGGCGCGGTCGGCCCACAGGCTTTCCAGCGCCGCGACGATCTCCTCCACGTCGCTCTCGCCCCAGCCCTCCGTGCCGAAGTCGGTCCGGATGGGGCGTTGCCGGGTCAAGGGGAGGCAGCGATCCCCCGCGATCAGGTCGAGATGCCCGGTGTTGGCCGACAGGATGGACGGCACGCCGCAGGCCATGCACTCCATGGCGACGAGGTTGGTCCCGCCCTCGCCGCGGTTGGGGAACAGGCCGACATCGACCTCGCGCAGGATGCGGGCCATGTCGGCGTTGGGCACCGGGCCGAGGTCCATCACCTGATCGGCGCGCAGCCCGTTGGCGATCGCCCAGCCGGCCCCGTCGAACGCGCCGTTCTCATGGAAGCATACGGGCGCCACGGCGGGGTTGGCCTCCAGCGAGCGGGCGCTCTCCGGCCAGGGGTTGTGCCAGGCGGTCAGCAGCAGCGCCTCCGGATGACGCTCGGCGAAGGCGCGGAAGCCGAGCAGGGCAAGGTCCTGCCCCTTGCGGAACTCCGGCTTGCCGCCGGAGAAGACGACGAAGCGGTCCTTGAACCAGCCGACCTTGGGCGCCGGGTGGAAATGGGTGGGATCGACGCCCTGCAGGACCGTCCGCACCCGCCCGATGCCGGCGCCGCTCAGCACCTGTTCGACGAAGCTGGACCCGGCGACGATGGCCGCGCATTGCTCCGCCCGCGCCCGGCCCTCCGCGTCGATGACGGTGTCTTCCAGATAGCAGACGCCGACGGTGGGCTGGCCTTTCAGGGTCACGCCCTCCACCGACCGGCTGCCGACGAGGTTGTTGCCGAGCCCGCGCAGCACCGGCACCGACACTCCGACCTCCTGCCCCGCATGGGGCGCGATCTGCCGGCAGAGCGCCTCGGACTCGCGGACGAAGCCGGCCATGCGCCGCCATTCCAGCGGGGACAGCGCGATGTCCTCAAGCCGAAGCGGCAGCGAGCAGACCGGCACCAGCCGACCGCTGCGCGTCCAGCTCAGCGCCAGCTGCAGCCCGTTGACGCCCCAGCCGCTGTAGCTGGACAGGCCCCATTGGATGACGGCGGGCTGGGCGTTGGGCATGGCGTGTCCTTCGGGTTGGTTTCCCTCTCCCCTCCGGGGGAGAGGGTGGCCCGGAGGGCCGGGTGAGGGGGATGCGCTTTGCGGGACGTCCGGCAAAGGCGCAACCCCCCACCCTAACCCTCTCCCCGGAAGGGAGAGGGGAAAAAGTTGAGGAAAAAGGGAAGAAATCACCCGTGCCGCGCGGTGGGGGAGACGTCGCCCATCGACTCCGACACCGGGGCGTAGGGTTCGTCCATCAGCCCCTCGACCTTGGCGGCCATGATGAAGTCGTTCTCGTGCAGGCCCTTGATCTTGTGCGTCCAGAAGGTGACCGTGCAGTGGCCCCAGCCGTAGAGGATCTCGGCGTGGTGGCCTTCCGCCTCGCACAGGTCGCCGACGCGCATCGCGAAATGCTGCGCCTCGCGGAAGTTGGAAAAGCGGTAGTCGCGCTCCAGCCGGTCGGGGTCCGGCTTGATCGACCAGCCGGGCACCTGGACCAGATAATTTTCCGCCATGGCGCGGTCCATCGGGGGAATGCCGCCGCGGCAGGGTTCGCAGCTCTTTCCCGCCAGCTCCTGTTGAGTCGCCATCTCATGCCCTCCGGTGTTGTTGGTTCGGACTTCTCGTTTCGAACAATGCTGGGGCCGAAGCCTCCCAAGGACAAGCCTCCCGGCGGCAAGCCTCACGACCAGTAATGGACGCGCGCATGACGGACCTGCCTTTCGCCGACTATCAGCAGCCCACGAAGACCGCCGCCGGGCCGCGCCTCGCCATCGTGGGGGAGGCGCCGGGGGCGGAGGAGGCGCGGCGGGGCGTGCCCTTCGTCGGGCGCAGCGGCCAACTGCTCGACGAGACGCTGAAGGCGGCGGGGGTGGAGCGGGCGGAATGCCTCGTCGCCAACGTCTTCCGTTACCAGCCGCCGGGCAACAAGGTCGGCCATTTCTTCGCCTCACGCACCCGCGCGAAGAAGGAGGGGCGGGCGCTGGACGAGCGGTGGGGGCCGTTCGGAACCTCCGACTGGGTCCTGGCGGAATTCTCCGGCGAGATCGAGCATCTGCAGCGGACGCTGGAGGGCTTCGCCCCCCGCGTCATCGTCGCGCTGGGCCGCACGCCGCTGTGGGCGCTGACCGGGCTGAACGGGATCATGCAGCTGCGCGGCACCGTCCAGCCCTGCCGCCTCGTGCCGGGGGCGGAGGTGGTGGCGACCTTCCACCCCAGCTACATCCTGCGCGGCCAGCTCGCCGAGCAGCCGACTTTCCTCGCCGACATCACGCTGGCCGCCTCGCGGCTGACGGTCTGACCGTCGCTTACGCCCGCTCCGCGGCTTCCGCCAGACCGAGGAAGGCGGGAAGCTCGTGGGTGATGACGTAGGTCGGGATGGGGGCCAGGAAGTCGTGCATCCGGCCCTTCTCCATGAAGCGCTTGCGGAAGCGGGAATAGGTGAACAGGGTGCCCAGCTTCGGCACGATGCCGCCCGCGATGTAGATGCCGCCGCGGGCGCCCAGCGTCAGGGCGAGGTTGCCGGCCACGGTGCCGAGCATGGCGCAGAACATCTCCACCGCCTCCACGCAATGCGGGTTGGTGTTGGCGGTCGCCGCGTCCGACACCTGGGCCGGGGTGAAGGTCTCCGGCTCCTGATGGTCGAGGACGCACAGCGCCTGATAGAGGTTGACCAGCCCCGGCCCGGACAGCACCCGCTCCGCCGAGACATGGTCGAAGCTCTTGCGGAGTTGGGCCAGCACGGCGCTCTCGCGGTCGCTGACCGGGGCCATGGTGACGTGTCCGCCCTCCGCGGCGAGCGCGGTCCAGCCCTCCGGGCCGGGCACCAGCCCCGAGACGCCCAGCCCGCTGCCCGGCCCGATCACCCCGACGACGCGGCCCGGCACCGGCGCTCCCTCGCCCACCTGACGCACGTCGGCGGCCGTGAGGCGGGGCACCGACAGGGCGACGGCGGTGAAGTCGTTGATGACGGCCAGCCGCTCCAGCCCCAGAGTGCCGCGCACCTTGGCCGTGGAGAAGGACCAGCCGCGGTTGGTCATCAGCACCTCGTCGCCGGTCACCGGCCCGGCGATGGCGAAGGCGCCGCGGCTGGGCCGGGCGTCATGCGCCACGCCGCCCAGATAGGCGAGCGCCGCCGCCTCCAGCGACGGGAAGTCGGCGCAGCGCAGCACGCGCGAACCGTGGATGCCCGTGCCGTCGATCAGGCCGAAGCGGGCGTTGGTGGCGCCGATGTCGGCGACCAGGGTGACGGGGCCGGAAGCGGCATGGCTGTCTGTGGTCATGAAATCAGTTTCACCCGTACGGCGCGCGCGTCAAGGCATCGACGTAGCTTTCCCGCCACCAGCCGATGTCGTGGCTGCGCAGGATGCGCATCATGGCGGCGTGGCGCTCCTTGCGCTCGGGCAGCGACATGGTCAGGGCGCGCTGCAGGGCGTCGGCCACCGCCTCGATGTCGAAGGGATTGACGATCAGCGCCGAATCGAGCTCCCGCGCCGCCCCGGCGAAGGTGGACAGCACCAGCACGCCGGGGTCGTCGGCGTCCTGGCAGGCGACATACTCCTTGGCGACGAGGTTCATGCCGTCGCGCAGCGGGGTCACCAGCCCGACATGGGCGGTGCGGTAGAAGCCGGCCAGCACGCGCCGCCCGAAGCTCTTGTTCAGGTAGCGGATGGGCACCCAGTCGAACTCGGCGAAGCGTCCGTTGATGCGGCCCGACAGCTCCGACAGCTCGCGCTTGATGGCGATGTACTCGGGCACGTCCTCCCGGCTCGGCGGCGCCACCTGGAGGAAGGAGACGCGGTTGCAATGCTCCGGGTAGGCCGCCAGAAGCTGCTCGAAGGCCTGGAAGCGCTGCGGCAGGCCCTTGGAATAGTCCAGCCGGTCCACCCCGATGATCAGCCGCCGCCCGACGAGGCTTTCCTTCAGCCGCTGGGTGTGGCGGGAGCGGGCGGCGATCTCGGCGATGCCCACCAGATTCTCGGTGTCGATGCTGATGGGGAAGGCGCGGGCCAGCAGCGTGCGCCCGAAGGCGTGGATCAGCATGCCGCCGTCGGGGCCGCGGTCCTCGACCTCGCCGTCCAGCTCCTGGCGGATGTAGTCGGCGAAGCTGCGCAGGTCGACCTGGGTGTGGAAGCCGACGAGGTCGTAGGCGCACAGCTCGCGGATCAGCTCCCGGTGGTTCGGCAGCGCCACCAGAATCTCCGGGGCCGGGAAGGGCGTGTGCAGGAAGAAGCCCATGCGCTGGGTGCAGCCGCGCTGGCGCAACTCCTCGCCGAAGGGGATCAGGTGGTAGTCGTGGACCCACACCATGTCGTCGGGGCTGAGCAGCGGGACCAGCTTCTCCGCGAAATAGCCGTTGACCCGCTTGTAGCCTTCGCGCGTGCGGCGGCTGACCTCGATCAGGCCGACGCGGTAGTGGAACAGCGGCCACAGGGTCTGGTTGGCGAAGCCGTTATAGTATTCCTCGAAGTCGCGGCGGCTGAGGTCCAGCGTCGCGTAGGTCAGGCGTCCGACGTCGGTGCGCCGGGGCTCGCTCTGCGACTCCTCCTCGACCACCGTGCCGCTCCAGCCGAACCAGATGCCGCCGGTCTTCTTCAGCGCGGCCAGCACGGCCACGGCGAGGCCCCCGGCGGCCTGCTTGCCTTCATCGATGGGGGCGACGCGGTTGGATACGACGACCAGTCTGCTCACGTGGGTGGTTCTCCGGTGCCGGACGGCCGCCTGGACGGGCGGCCGAATGGCGCGTGGCGGGGCAGGCCCCGGGACGCGCAGGGACAAAACGACCGTGTGGGGGGTTGGTTCCCTATCGGTCGGATGGGTTATGCCGAAGGACCGGGGTGGGTTGGCGGACGCGCCGCCAGCCCCAGATTGTGCGGGAGCAGAGCCGGGATTCTGTGTGCAATGCAGCATAAACGGCTGTTTGCGCTGCGCCGGAGCTTTGTCTTAACTTTGGTTAAGCCATTGAATAACATGAAAAAACATTTTCCCTCTTGATCCCTGAACGGGGCTTCATCATATTGTGCAGTGCGGCATCGATCGTGTCTGCGACGCGGGTGGTGCCGTAACGCACTTCTTGGGCGTTTCCTCCCTAGACTCGGGCCGGGGCCTTTGCCCCGGCCTTTTTTTGTGCGCGGTCCGGCGCGCGGCGGACCGCTCAGCGCGGGGCGAGGGGATCGGGCGGCAGATGGGCGATGTTGTCCACCAGCTCGTGCATGTGCCGGGTCAGGACGGTCAGGAAGGGCAGACGGGACAGCGTGGCCTCGTCCATGTAGAGGTCGCGGCTGATCTCGATCTGAAGCGCGTGGATGCCCTGGCGCGGACGCCCGTAATGGCGGGTGGTGTAGCCGCCGGCATAGGGGGCGTTGCGGCTGACCGTGTAGCCCAGGCCGCGCAGGAAGCGCTCCGCCGTCTCGGTGACCGCGGGGGCGCAGGAATTGCCGAAACAGTCCCCCAGCACGATGTCGCTGCGCCGGTTGTCGCGGTCGGCCAGCCCGGGGGACGGCATGGAATGGCAGTCGATCAGCACCGCGTGGCCGAACCGGGCGCGCGTGTCCTCGACCAGACGGCGCAGGGCGTTGTGGTAGGGGGTGTAGCATTGCTCCACCCGTCGCACCGCTTCGGAGAAGCGCAGCTTGCCGCGGTAGATGTCCTCACCGTTGGCGACCACCCGCGCGATGGTGCCCAGCCCGGCGGCCACGCGCGGGGAGCGCGTGTTCACATAAGGCGGCAGGGGGTCCGCGAACATCTCCGGGTCCAGCTCGTAGGCTTCGCGGTTGACGTCCAGGAAGGCGCGGGGGAACAGCGCGCGGATCAGCGGTATGCCCAGCGCCGGGGCGCCCGCGAAGATTTCGTCGACGAAGCAGTCTTCCGATTTGCGCAACGCGCGCGGGTCGAGCCGTGCCGCCGCCAGGAACGCGGCCGGATAGCGGTTGCCGCTGTGCGGCGAGGCCAGCACAAGCGGCTTGGTCTGTTCGTCCGGGGCCAGAAGTTCGAAGGCCGGCTCCGGTGTGGCGGCGTCGACGGAAGCATCCATGGCATGTGATGTAGTGGACCCGGGCGGCTCTGTCACGCGCCGTCCCGCTCGCGCCTCAACAGAGGGGGGAACACGGTGTCGCGTCGGCGGGAAAATTGGACGCGTCCATCGCGGGACGGCAAAAAAGTGAAATCCAGGCTTGCCAGACCTCCGGGATGATGGTACACCCCACGCCCACGCCGGACGGGACGCAAGACGGATGCCGAACCCCGAACCGACCGGCGACACGGATGGGCGCGTAGCTCAGCGGGAGAGCACTACGTTGACATCGTAGGGGTCACAGGTTCAATCCCTGTCGCGCCCACCATCCTCGAAGGCCGGAACCCAGACGGGTTTCCGGCCTTCGCCATATCTGGCGCCGGTCCCGGCTCGGGTGAGCCCCAGGCCGGCAAAGAGCGTCCCCCAGTCTTCCAAGTCTGCTGAGCCGCCGGCGATCGTTGGGGCCGAAAGGCGTTCCCTCTCCCTGAAAAGAAGACGCTCGACGGCATGGAGAGTAATAAAATTCGCCAGTTTGCTTCCATTGTTCTGCTGGTTCGTCATATAATGACCGCAAGAAGGTAATAAGAGATGCCGGTAAAATTCCATATCGTCATTTTTTAAATCTTGAGTTGTTTCTCTGATAAATGTTTCGAGTGCTTTTAAATTTCCTCATTCATAAGTAATATGAAGTTGATTATAGGGATGACTTAACATGTCATTATAATTTTTATGGAATTATTCGCGCTTGAGAGCATCAGGCGTGAGGCGGATTCTCGATGAAAATAAGAACTATTCAACAAAAGATTGCTGGTCTGGCGGGGCTGTGCCTGATTGGAACGGTGGGTGTCCTGGTCGGCTTCGGGGTTCTGTCGGCCAACACCACCAACACCTACGTCAACACCCAGGTCACCGACATCCTGGAGCGCAAGACCAAGGAATCGCTGCTCAATCTCGCGTCCTCACAAGCCGGGCTGGTGCGGGCGGAGTTCGACACGGCGTTGAACGCAGCGCGGACCATGGCCCATGGCTTCGCGTCCATCGTCGATCCCGAGAACGCGGGGAGCGCCCCGGTCGCCACCCGACGCGACGCCATCAACAGCATCCTGCTCAACGTGCTGCAGAACAACAAGCTGTTCAACGGCACCTACACCGCGTGGGAGCCTGACGCGCTGGACGGGGACGACGCCGCCTTCAAGGGACATCGGGAATCCGGACACGACGCGACAGGGCGTTTCATTCCCTACTGGAATCGCGACCAGAGCGGCCGGATCGCCATGCAGCCGCTCGTCGAATACGACAGCCGCGACCTGCATCCCAACGGCGTCATGAAGGGCGGGTGGTACATCGGCCCCAAGGAGACCGGGAAGGAAAGCGTTCTCGACCCGCTGCCGTACGTCGTGCAGGGCAGGCAGGTCTTCCTGGCCACCCTGTCCGTTCCGGTGGTCGTCGGCGGCAAGTTCCAGGGCGTGGCGGGCGCCGACTTCAACCTCGACTTCGTTCAGCAACTGGCCACGAAGGTCAGCCAGGCGGTTTTCGACGGCAAGAGCGAGGTCGTCATCATCAGCAACATGGGGCTGATCGTTGCCCACAGCGGCAAACCCAACCTGATCGGGCAGTCGATCTCGTCCTTCGACACCGCGTGGCGGGACGACCTCACCTACGTGCAGGGCGGGAACGCCCATGTCGACGTGCAGACCGACAGCGGCCTGCTGCGCACCTTCGCCCCGATCTCGATGGGCCGCACGGGCAAGCCCTGGTCGGTGCTGATCCAGGTGCCGAAGGACATCGTTCTGGCCGACGCCAACGCGCTGGGCGGAGCGCTGAACGACCGGGCAAACTCGGGCATGCTGTGGCAGGTGGGCGTCGGGCTGCTGGTCATCGTCGCGGCGGTCGGTCTGATGTGGATGATGGCCGGCCGCATCGCCCGCCCGGTCCGCGCCTGCGTCCGCTTCGCCGAGGGGATCGCCGACGGCGATTTCAATCAGACGCTTGATGTTCGGCAGGAGGATGAGATCGGCACCCTGGCCGATGCGCTGCGCAAGATGCTGACCGACCTTCAGCGCATGATCGCGCAGCGGGCCGCCGACCAGCGGCAGGCGGAATCGGAGCGTCGCGCCGCCATGTTGAAAATGGCCGACGATCTGGAATCCAACGTGATGAGCGTCGTGGACGGCGTCGATGCCGCGGCCAAGGGGATGGGCGTGACGGCTCAGACCATGACCTCCACGGCCACGCAGACCAGCCAGCAGGCGGCGACGGTGGCCAGCGCCGCCGACGACGCGAACGTCAACGTCCAGACCGTGGCCGCCGCGACGGAGGAGCTGTCCGGGTCCATCCGCGAAATCGGCGAGCGCGTCAACCGGTCCGCCGAGATCGCCCGCGACGCGGTGAACGCGGCCCAGCGGGCCAACGATCAGGTTCTCGGCCTGACCGAGGCCGCCGGGAAGATCGGCATGGTGGTCCAGCTCATCCAGGACATCGCGGCGCAGACCAACCTGCTGGCGCTGAACGCGACCATCGAGGCGGCCCGCGCCGGAGAGGCCGGCAAGGGCTTCGCCGTCGTGGCGGGCGAGGTGAAGCATCTCGCCAACCAGACCGCCAAGGCGACCGAGGACATCGCCCTCCAGGTGAACGAGATGCAGCGTGTCACCGGCGATACGGCCACAGTCATCAAGGGCGTCGGCTCCATCATCGCGCAGATCGACGGCATCGCCGCCAACATCGCCGCCGCGGTGGAGGAGCAGAGCGCCGCGACGCTGGAGATCGCCCGCAATGTCCAGCAGGCCGCGACCGGCACCCAGGAGGTGTCGGCCAACATCACCGGCGTGCGCGGGGCCGCCGTCGAGGCCGGCCACTCCGCGCAGGAGGTGCTGTCGGTCTCCGGCCAGTTGAGCGTCGAATCGGAACGCCTGCGCGGCGTGGTACACGGCTTCCTGGGGAAGATCCGGGCCGCCTGACGGGTTCGGTTTCCCGGTTCGGTCTCGAAGGGGCGCGGGGCCGTGTTCGGCCAGTCTTCAGCGCGGACGTCCGTTGCTCCCTCGGGTTTCCCCAGGGGAGCAACGGCTCGGTGAGCGACCACAGGCCGGCGGGAGGATGGGGGCGGCCATGCCCTCGTCAGCGCACGGACCGCCTCGCCAGGCGCTCTCAGGCCGCGTTGCGGTTTGGTACCATGCGGCGCTCCAGGGCCTCCAGATCGCGGTCCAGCGCCGGCTGGTCGGCCTCCGGCACGCTGAACTTCACGTGCAATTGTCCCGGCTCGCAGAGCTTCACCGTGAAGGGCACGGGACGGGACAGCTCCGGGGCGCGCAGGGTGCCGGGCGTGCCCACCGCCATCATCGGCGCGTCCATGATCATCGCGCCGCCGGACGACAGGTTGGCGATCCGCGCCTTGCTGCCCGTGCCCGCTCCGGCGCCGTCGATGGTGCAGGGCAGGTCGACCTGGAAGCGGGCCTTGCGGCGGCGGTCGACGTCGCTGGTCGCGGTGCGGACCACGCGGACCAGGACGCTTTGCAGATCGTCGATGCTCTGCGCCACGTCCCCGGCGACGGCGCGCATGCCGTCGGCCCGCTCGCCGGTCTGGTTGGCCTCCTCGGACACCAGGGCGATGCGGCTGGACACCTCCTGGGCGGCGTGGCTGGTCTCGTTGACGGTGCGGGCGATCTCGCGGGTGGCGGCGTCCTGCTCCTCGACCGCGGCGGCGATGGACGAGGAAATGTCGGAAACCTGATCGATGGTCGCGGCGACCTCGCCAACCCGGTCCACGGCCTGTTTGGTGACCGACTGCACGTCGGTGATCAGCGTCGCGATCTCCTCGGTGGAGCGGGCGGTCTGGCTGGCGAGGTTCTTGACCTCCTGCGCCACCACGGCGAAGCCCTTTCCGGCGTCGCCGGCCCGCGCCGCCTCGATGGTCGCGTTCAGCGCCAGCAGATTGGTCTGGCTGGCGATGTCGCCGATCAGGCGGGCGACGGCGCCGATGCGGTCGACCGCCTCCGACAGATGCCCGATGATCGCGCTGGCGGAGCCCGCCTTCTCGACGGCCTGTCCGGTCACCGACACCGACGCCGCCACCTGCCGGCCGATTTCCTGGATGGAGGCGGACAGTTCGTTGGCCGCGGCGGCGACGGTCTGGGCGTTGGACAGCGCCTGGCTCGCCGCGGCGGCCACGGTCTGGGAGTTGTCGCTGACCATCCCGGCGGAGGCGGCCATCGCCTCGGCGTTGCTGGCCATCTGCCCGGCGTGCCGGGCCACCTGCTCCACGGCGGATCGGGTTTCGCGCTCCACCGTGTCGGCCATCGCGGCCAGGGACCGGCGCCGTTCCTCCTCGCCGGCCGTGCGGGTGCGTTCCTGTTCGGCGCGCAGGCGCTCGTTCTCCAGGCCGGCTTCGCGGAACACGCGCACGGCATCGGCCATCTGGCCGATCTCGTCGCCGCGCCCGGTGAACCCGACCTCCGCCCGCAGATTGCCGGCGGCCATGCTGCTCATGGTCAGCCGCAAGCGGTCGATCGGCCCGACGATCGCCCAGCGCAGAAAGACGATGGAGGCGGCGATGAGGGACAGCACCGTCACCGCCACGGCGATCAGCAGGGTTTCCAGCATCGCGGCGGAGAATTCGATGTCGGTCACCGCCGCGCCGAGTCCGTTCAGGCGCTCCCCGCGGACCTGTTCCATGGTGGAGAGGAGCCGTTCCATCTCCTGATCCATGCTCTCGGCCACCGCGTCGAATTGCCCCATCATGGCGTTCCCTTCCGACGGGCCGCCCTCGACGTAGGCGCGGGACATGCGCTGCCCCAGCTCGTAGAAGGGGGGGAAGGCGGCGCGGGTGGCGGTGATGCTCTGCACCATGTCCGCCAGCCCCAGCTCGCGCGCGATGGCGACGGCGTCATCGGCGTGCCGGCCGAAGGCCTTCGCGTACTCCTCCGCCTTGGCCGGCCCGTCGTCCAGCCCATCCAGCCCGCGGGTCGCGGACACGTCGGTCAACCATTGCTGCACCTGGGCCACGTCGTAACGGATGTTGGCGATCAGCTCGCTTAACGGCACGACCTTGCGGCTCACCTCGTCGGCGGTCTGGCGGACGTGGGAGAGGTGGCGTTCCTGCCGTGATGTTTCTGTCCCGACGGAGAATGTTGCGATCGCCATGACGACAAAAACAAACACTGAGATCAGCGTTGTCTTTCGTTTGATGGTCATGGCGTGCAAGAAATTCATAACAATGCTCCATTTCATATATTGCTGCTGCTGGCTCACCGCCAGCAGATGTGTCGATTGGACAATTCATCCAATCATGCATGAAATCAAGTTTACCGTTGATCGTATTACAAAGCCCTGAGGTGAGCTGCCTTATGAATGAGGTTTACATCTGGTGTGAGGTGTTCGTGTGCGATGAATGGACGTTCGGGAGGGAGGTTTCGTTCAGAAAAATATTGGTACGAACAACGAATTTTTCTTGGCGTGATGATCGAATGTTATCATTCGTGGTCTCTTATTTTGTTTCATGGGGTTGGTAATTTCGTTGCGAGCGGACAAAGAAAAAGGCCCTCCCCCGCGAACGGGGAAGGGCCTCCGGAAAAGGGCCTGCGATGCGCGCCGGATGGCGTGCCGGCTCAGCCGGCGGCCTTCGCCTTGGCCTCGATGCGGCGGCGGTGCAGCACCGGCTCGGTGTAGCCGTTCGGCTGCTCGCGGCCCTTGAAGACGAGGTCGCAGGCGGCCTGGAAGGCGACGCTGCCGTCGAAGTCGGCGGCCATCGGGCGGTAGAGCGGATCGCCGGCGTTCTGCTTGTCCACCACGGCGGCCATGCGCTTCATCGTCTCCATGACCTGCGCCTCGGTGGTGATGCCGTGGAGCAGCCAGTTGGCGATGTGCTGGCTGGAGATGCGGAGCGTGGCCCGATCCTCCATCAGCCCGACGTTGTTGATGTCCGGCACCTTGGAGCAGCCCACGCCCTGGTCGATCCAGCGCACCACGTAGCCGAGGATGCCCTGGGCGTTGTTGTCCAGCTCCTGCTGGATCTCCTCCTCCGACCAATTGGGGCGGTCGGCCAGCGGGATGGTCAGGATGGCGTCCAGGCTGGCGCGCTCGCGGCGGGCCAGTTCCTCCTGGCGGGCGGCGACGTTGACCTGATGGTAGTGCAGGGCGTGCAGCGTGGCCGCGGTGGGCGAGGGCACCCAGGCGGTGTTGGCGCCGGCCTGCGGGTGGGCGACCTTGGCGGCCAGCATGTCGGCCATGCGGTCGGGCATCGCCCACATGCCCTTGCCGATCTGGGCGTGGCCCTTCAGCCCGCAGAGCAGGCCGGTGTCCACGTTCCAGTCCTCATAGGCCTTGATCCAGGCGGACGACTTCATGTCGTTCTTGCGGATCATCGGGCCGGCTTCCATGGCCGTGTGCATCTCGTCGCCGGTGCGGTCGAGGAAGCCGGTGTTGATGAACACCACGCGCGCCGCCGCGGCGCGGATGCACTCCTTGAGGTTCACCGTGGTGCGGCGCTCCTCGTCCATGATGCCCATCTTCAGCGTGTTGCGCGCGATGCCCAGCGCGTCCTCGACGCGGGCGAACAGCTCGTCCGCGAAGGCGACCTCCTCCGGCCCGTGCATCTTCGGCTTCACGATGTAGACCGAGCCGGCGCGGCTGTTGAGGCGGGCGCCCTTGACGTCGTGCAGCGCGATCAGCGAGGTGATCATGCCGTCGAGGATGCCCTCCGGCGCCTCGCTGCCGTCCTTCAGCAGGACCGCGCTGTTGGTCATCAGGTGACCGACGTTGCGGATCAGCATCAGGCTGCGGCCCGGCAAGGTGATCGTCTCGCCGTTCCGGCTGGTGTAGCTGCGGTCGGGGTTCAGCCGGCGCTCCACCGTGCCGCTGCCCTTGGGGAAGCTGGCGGTCAGGCTGCCGGTCATCAGGCCCAGCCAGTTGCGGTAGGCCAGCACCTTGTCCTCGGCATCCACGGCGGCGACGGAGTCCTCGCAGTCCTGGATGGTGGTCAGGGCGGATTCGAGCACGAGGTCGGCGACGCCCGCCGCGTCGGTCTTGCCGATCGGGTGGCTGCGGTCGATGCGGATTTCCATGTGCAGGCCGTTGTCGGCCAGCAGGATGGCGGTCGGGGCGGACGGCTCGCCGGTGTAGCCGACCAGACGCTCCGGCTCGGCGAGGCCGGTGGCGCGGCCGTCCTTCAGCGCGACGACGAGGCGGCCGTTGTCCACCGTGTAGCCGGCGGCGTCGGCGTGCGACCCGTCGGACAGCGGGGCGGCGCGGTCGAGCACGTCGCGGGCGAAGGCGATGACCTTCTCGCCGCGCTTCGGGTTGTAGCCGGCGGTGCGCTCCGCCCCGTCCGTGTCGGGGATGGCGTCGGTGCCGTAGAGCGCGTCGTACAGGCTGCCCCAGCGGGCGTTGGCGGCGTTCAGCGCGTAGCGGGCGTTCATCACCGGCACGACGAGCTGCGGGCCGGCGGTCGTGGAGATCTCCGGATCGACGTTCTCGGTCGTCACGGCGAAGTCCGGGCCTTCCGGCAGGAGATAGCCGATCTCCTTGAGGAACTCGGTGTGGGCGGCGCGGTCCAGCGGCTGGCCGCGGCGGCTGCGGTACCACTCGTCGATCTGGGCCTGCAGCGCGTCCCGCCTGGCCAGCAGCGCGCGGTTGCGCGGGGCCAGATCGTGGAGGATCGCGTCAAGGCCCGACCAGAATTGCTCCGGCGTCACGCCGGTGCCCGGCAGGGCTTCGTTCTCGATGAAGCGGTGAAGCTCCGTGGCAACTTGCAAGCCGCCAACCTGAATGCGTTCCGTCACCATTGCTGCTCTTTCCTTCCGAAGTCGTAGACACCGCGGTTTTTCGGTTTGTCGTTCTTTGGCTGACGTTTTTTCACCGCAAGCCCGCGCGCGGCGCCGTTCCTTCGGTGCGGCCCCGGCGCGGGCTTCGGGCGACAAAGTACACATTCGCGGCGCTCCGGTCTTCCTCCGATTTGACGCGATGCAGCGGTTGCGCGGGGAACTCCCCCAAAGGCCCGCCAGCACCTATGTTGGGTGGCATGAGCATATCCGGCGATGCCTCCACCGCGGCGGGCCCCCCGCGGGAACCGCTGTCGGGGCTGGTGGAGCGGGTGACCTTCCACAGCCCGGAGACGGGATTCTGCGTGCTGCGGCTGAAGGTGCGCGGGCAGCGCGACCTCGTCACGCTGGTCGGCCATGCCGCCACGATCGGCGCGGGGGAGTTCGTGCAGGCCAGCGGAGCCTGGGTGAACGACCGCAACCACGGGCTCCAGTTCAAGGCCGACTTCCTGCGCGCCACCCCGCCGACCACGGTGGAGGGCATCGAGAAGTATCTCGGCTCCGGCCTGATCCGCGGCATCGGGCCGGTCTACGCGAAGAAGATGGTCAAGGCGTTCGGCGAGGCCGTGTTCGACGTGATCGAGCAGGAGCCGGACCGGCTGCGGCAGGTCACCGGCATCGGACCGAAGCGGGCGCAGCGCATCATCGCCGGCTGGGCCGACCAGAAGGTGATCCGCGAGATCATGGTCTTCCTGCACAGCCACGGGGTCGGCACCTCGCGCGCGGTGCGCATCTTCAAGACCTACGGGCCGGACGCCATCCGCCTCATCACCGAGAACCCCTACCGGCTGGCCCGCGACATCCGCGGCATCGGCTTCAAGACGGCGGACGCGGTGGCCGCCCGGCTGGGCATCGAGAAGACCGCGATGATCCGGGCGCGGGCCGGCATCGCCTACGCTTTGGCCGAGGCGACCGACCAGGGCCATTGCGGCGTCCCGGTGGCCGAGCTGATCCCGATGGCCGTGAAGCTGCTGGAGATCGACGCGTCCATCCTGGAGACCGCGGCGGAGCTGGAGCGGCAGGACGGCGCGGTGGTCGCCGACAGCCTGGGCGGCGAGCCCTGCCTGTTCCTGGCGAGCCTGCACCGGGCGGAGCGGGCCATCGCCGAGCGGCTGCGCCGGCTGGCCGGCGGCCCGGTGCCTTGGCCGGAGATCGACGCGGAGAAGGCCATTCCCTGGGTGGAGGCGAAGGCCGGCATAACGCTGGCCGAGGGACAGCGGGAGGCGCTGCGCCAGGCGGCGACGTCGAAGCTGCTGGTCATCACCGGCGGTCCGGGGGTTGGCAAGACCACGCTGGTGAACAGCATCCTGACCATGCTGAAGGCCAAGGGCGTGTCGATCGCGCTGGCCGCCCCGACCGGCCGCGCCGCCAAGCGGCTGAGCGAGAGCACCGGCCTGGAGGCGCGGACCATCCACCGCCTGCTGGAGACCGACCCGCAGGCCGGCGGCTTCAAGCGCGACGAGACCAACCCGCTGGACTGCGACCTGCTGGTGGTGGACGAGACCAGCATGGTCGACGTGCCGCTGATGAACGCCCTGCTGCGCGCCGTGCCGGGGCGGGCCGCCCTTCTGCTGGTCGGCGACGTGGACCAGCTGCCCTCGGTCGGGCCGGGGCAGGTGCTGGGCGACGTGATCGCCTCCGGCGCGGTGCCGGTGGTGCGGCTGACCGAGATCTTCCGGCAGGCGGCGACCAGCCGAATCATCGTCAACGCCCACCGCATCAACGCCGGCCAGATGCCGGAGACGCCGAAGGCCGGGGAGGACAGCGACTTCTACTTCGTCGAGGCGGCGACTCCGGAGGCCGGCGTGGCGAAGCTGATCGAGATGGTGCGCGACCGCATTCCCCGCCGGTTCGGCGCCGACCCGGTGCGCGACGTGCAGATCCTCTGCCCGATGAACCGCGGCGGCCTCGGCGCGCGGTCGCTGAACATCGAATTGCAGAAGGTGCTGAACCCGCCGGGCGAGTCCCGAGTCGAGCGATTCGGCTGGACCTTCGGCCCCGGCGACAAGGTCATGCAGGTCGAGAACAACTACGACAAGGAGGTCTACAACGGCGATCTCGGCATCGTATCCGCGGTCGATCCGGAAGAAGGGACGCTGACCGCCGCTTTCGACGGGCGCCCGGTGACCTATGATTTCGGAGAACTGGACGAGATCGTCCTCGCCTACGCGACGACGATTCACAAGAGCCAGGGGTCCGAATACCCGGTTGTCGTGATCCCGGTGGTGACCCAGCATTACACGATGCTCCACCGCAACCTGATCTATACAGGCGTGACGCGGGGCAAGCGGTTGGTGATCATGCTCGGCCAGCGCCGCGCGCTCGCCATGGCGGTGCGCGGGACGCAGGGGCGGCGGCGCTGGACCAAGCTGGGGGAATGGCTGTCGCCTCTATGACCCTTGGGGGAGGACAACCATGTCGGGATTTTGTCACAGACGTATGCGCGCGCCGTTAGCGGCGCCGGACCCGGTGTGCGGCGCATGTTTCGACGCGGCGTGGAGAAATTGTCTTAAGCCGTTCAATTGGCGGAAGAAATCCCCTTCGTTCCGGGACAGCGGCGGGCGTGGGCGCGCGGAGTCCGCCGGGTGCGGCATCGGGGGTCTTCGGGACCGGTACCCCTTCCGAACGGACGGACCTCCCCTTGGCCGAATGTCGCAGGAAGGGGCGTCTGGCCTTTGGCGTGCTTGACGGATGGCTCGTACCCTGTGACAAAGATAATTCGGCATCCTCTATGAGCTTGAAGACACATGTTCGACCGCCCGCCCCGCCAGGGCTACCGCGCTCCCGAGATCACCAAGGCCAACGTTACCGCCACTGTGAAGTGGTTCAACCCCACCAAGGGGTTCGGCTTCGTGTCACCCGAGGACGGTTCGCCCGACGCCTTCCTGCACGTCTCCGCGGTCCAGGCCGCCGGCTATGACGCGCTCGACGAAGGCGCGACCATCGTTTGCGACCTCGCCCGCGGCCCGAAGGGTCCGCAGGTTGCTTCCATCCAATCCGTGGACACCTCCACCGCATCCCGCTCGCCGGCCCGTCCGGCCCGCACGGGCGGCGGCGGCTTCGGCGGCGGCGGCGGTTATGACCGTGGCGGCTTCGGCGGCGGCGGCGGTTACGACCGCGGCGGCTGGGGCAACGACGCCGGCGGCGGCGAAGAGGTCGACGGCACCGTCAAGTGGTTCAACGCCGACAAGGGCTTCGGCTTCATCACGCCGAGCACCGGTGGCAAGGACGTGTTCGTCCATGTGAACGTTCTGCGTCGCTCCGGCATGCAGACGCTCCAGGAAGGCGATCAGGTGCGCGTGACCGTCCGCCAGGGCCAGAAGGGTCCGGAGGCCGGCAAGGTCGAGTACCGCTAAGCCTCTTCAGCTTCTGAAGAACGGCCGGGGCGCTTCCGCGAGGGGGCGCCCCGGTTCGTTTTGGGGCTCCGGATGCCGGCGCCCGAGGCATCCGCATCGTCGCGGTGATTCCCTGTCTTGCCCAAAGCTTGTGCATGCTGCGACAGTGGCCGGACGGAATGGCCCCAGGGGTCCTGGAGGGCTATCGCCGACGGTCCCGCCCGCCGGTCGTCCGGGCCGGGACTGTGGGGGGTGAAGAGGTGAGGGAAGGCATGAGGAACGATCCGCCGGGCTTCCGGCCCCAGGACGCCGCGACGCTGCGGTCCAACGCGCTGTTCGGCCGCCTGCCCGACCGGTCGCTGGAGCTTCTCGTCAGCACGGCGCAGGTGCGCACGGTGCCGCGCGGCACCACCCTGTTCGTCCAGGACGAGGACGCCGACCGCTTCTTCGCGCTGCTCGACGGCTGGGTGAAGCTGTACCGCCTGACCCGCGACGGGGCGGAGGCGGTGGTGACCATCGTCGCCCCCGGCGAAACCTTCGCCGAGGCCGCCATGTTCGCCAGCGGCAAGTTCCCGGTCTGCGCGGAGGCGGTCGCCGACTCGCGCGTCATGACCCTGACGGCGGAGGGCTTCGCCCGCTGCCTGCGCGACGACGAGCAGATCGCCTTCGCCATGCTGGGGTCGCTGTCGGTGCGGCTGCGCCACCTCGTCCAGCAGATCGAGCAGCTGCAGGTTCAGCCGACCGCCCAGCGGGTCGGCAGCTTCCTGCTGCGCTTCTGCCCGGACGGTGGCGGCGCCACCAGCTTCGCTCTGCCCTTCGACAAGGCGCTGGTCGCCCGGCGCCTCGGCATGCAGCCGGAGACCTTTTCCCGCGCGCTGGCGAAGCTGCGCGGCGTGGGGGTGGAGACGCAGGGCGGGACGGTGTCCGTCGCCGACCTGGACGCGCTGCGCCGCTTCTGCAACGCCGACTCCGGGGGCGACTCCCGCGGCTGACGGGCGGGGCGGGGCGCAGTCTGGGGTTGTCGTCGGGCGCGGCGCCTTGCCGATGAAGGGTTGTGGCGGGCCGCTGGGGCATGTTCACGCGCGGCGGCGCTGTGGTATCCTCCCGCATCCGGAAGCTGCCGCGGTGCGGAGGGAGTTGGATGAGCGACGAGTTTCTTTTCGCCGACGACGAGCCGGGTATCGAGGCCGAGACGGCGAAGGAAACGGCGCCGGAGCCCGCCGATCCCTGGATCATCCTGATCGTCGACGACGACCCGGCCATCCACGCGACGACCAAGATGGTGCTGCGCGGCTTCACCTTCGAAGGCCGCCCGGCGCAGTTCCTGTCCGCCGGCACCGCCGCCGAGGCGCGCAGCTTGCTGGAGCAGAATCCGGCCATCGCCGTGGTGCTCCTCGACGTGGTGATGGAATCCGACGACGCCGGCCTGCGGCTGGTGCGCATGATCCGCAGCGAGCTGAACAACCGGCGCGTGCGCATCATCCTGCGCACCGGCCAGCCGGGGCAGGCGCCGGAACGCGACGTCATCCTGAACTACGACATCAACGACTACAAATCGAAGACGGAGCTGACGGCGCAGAAGCTGTTCACCTCGGTCGTCGCCGCCCTGCGCGGCTATCAGGACATCACCGCCATCGAGGACCACCGCCTGGGGCTGGAGCGCATCCTGGACGCCTCCTCCGCCCTGCTGGACAAGCGGACCATGGCGGAATTCGTCCACGGCGCGGTGTCGAAGATCGCCGAGATCTGCCCGCCCTGCGACGGCATCGCCCTGTGCAGCCGCTGGACCGGCGAGGAGGCCGACGGCGCCGCGCGCGACCCGCTGGTGCTGGGGGCCGGGGGCATCCACGCGGCGGCGGAGGGCAAGCCGGTGCGCGCCGCCCTGCCGGCGGAGGCGGCGGAGGCCGTGACCCAGGCGCTGGCCGACGGGCGGAACCGCTATGAGCGGGAGCGCAGCCTGCTGGTCTTCCGCTCCACCTCGCGGCACCACGACACGGTGTTCCACATCAGCCACCGCCGCCCCCTGACCGAGGACGAGCGGCGGCTTCTGGAGGTCTTCTGTTCCAAGGTCGCGGTCGGCTTCGACAACGTGCATCTGTACGAGGAGCTGACCGCTCTGAACCGCAACCTGGAAAGCCAGGTGGCCGACCGCACCCGCGAGCTGGTCGCCGCGACCGAGGCGGCGGAGGCCGCGCGGGCGGAGGCGGAGGCCGCCAACCAGGCCAAGTCGCTGTTCCTGGCGACCATGAGCCACGAGATCCGCACCCCGATGAACGGCGTCCAGGGCATGCTGGAGCTGCTGGAATACACGCCGCTGACTCCCGAGCAGCAGGAGCTGGTCGCGGTCGTGCGCGATTCGGCGGGGGCGCTGCTGACCATCATCAACGACATCCTCGACTTCTCGAAGATCGAGGCCGGGCGGCTGGACCTGGAGCGCGCCCCGGTGTCGCTGTCCGCGGTGGTGGAGGGCGTGGCCGAGACGCTGGCCCCGGCGGCGCGGCAGAAGGATCTGGCTCTGGTCACCTACGTCGATCCCGACCTGCCGCCGCTGGTCATGGGCGATTCGGTGCGCATCCGGCAGGTGCTGTTCAACATCGCCGGCAACGCCGTGAAGTTCACCCCCTCCGGCTCCGTGCGCATCCGCGCCGAGCTGGCGCGCTTCGAGGACGGGCGGGCGACCATCCGGATCGCCGTGACCGACACCGGCATCGGCATCGCCAGGGAGGCGCAGGCCCAGCTCTTCCGCCCCTTCACCCAGGCGGAGGCCTCGACCACCCGGCGCTTCGGCGGGACCGGGCTGGGGCTGTCGATCTGCCGCCGCCTCGCCGAGCTGATGGGCGGGGAAGTGGGGGTGGCGAGCGAGCCGGGCCGCGGCTCGACCTTCTGGTTCACCTTCACCGCCGATCTCGCCCCGGACGGCGACGCCGCGGGCGTCGCGGCTCCGCCGCTGGCCGGGCTGTCGGTGCTGCTCCTGGCCGCCGACGCGGAGGAGCGGCAGTTCCTCGCCCGTTACCTGAGCACCGACGGCGCCGTGCTGCTGGACGCGCCGGACGCGGCGGCCGGGATGCGGGCGCTGCCGCCGGGCACGCCCTGCGACGTCGTGGTGACCACCGCCGAGGCGGATGTGCAGGCGCTGAACGCCGCCGCGCCGGGGCTGGCGCGCGGGCAGGTGCTGCTGGGCGGGCGCGGCGCCCTGATCGACGCGGTCGCGCTGGCCCGCCCGGTGCGCCGCGGCCATCTGGTGCGCGCCGTGCTGGCCGCCGCGGGCCGCGGGCCGGCCGTCGAGGCCGAGGCGGGGCATCCCGGACCGGCCACGGCCTCCCCGGCGGGGAATGGGGCGGCGGCCCCGCCGCGCATCCTGGTGGCCGAGGACCATCCGACCAACCGGCAGGTCATCCAGCGGCAGCTCGCCCTGCTCGGCCAGACGGCCGACCTTGCCGAGGACGGTGTCCAGGCGCTGGCCCTGTGGCGCGACGGCGATTACGCGCTCCTGCTGACCGACTGCCAGATGCCGGAGATGGACGGCTTCGAGCTGACCCGCCTGATCCGTGCCGAGGAGGCGGCGAGCGGGCGCCCGCGCCTGCCCATCATCGCCGTCACCGCCAACGCCATGGCCGGCGAGGCGCAGCGCTGCCTGTCCGCCGGGATGGACGATGCGGTGTCGAAGCCGGTGGAGATCGGCCATCTGCGCCGGCTGCTGGATCGCCATCTGCCGTCCCGACCCGCGACCGAACCGGCTCCGCCGCCGTCCGCCGCGGCGCCGGAGGCCGGACCCGATGCGCCGCCCATCGATGTGGGCGTTCTGGCGACGCTGTTCGACGGGGATATGGAGTTCGTCGGGCAACTGCTTCAGGAGTTCATCGTCTCCAACAGCGCCAGCCGCGACCGTCTGGTCGCCGCCCATCAGGCGGAGGATTGGGACGGGGTGCGTCAGGCCGCCCACAAGCTGGCGGGGTCCTCCCGCACGGTGGGCGCGCGCGATCTGGCGGCGGCGAGCGACGCCATCGAACTGGCCTGCGTCGACCGCCGGTTGGACGGCGTCGGCGCGCTGGTCGCCCGCGCCGACCGGGAATTGGGCCGCGCCGCCGCCTACATCCGCGGCATGGCGCCGGTTTGAAGCGGAGTCCGGTCCGCTTTCGACCGCGGCGGCGGGCACGGCCACCAGGGCATCAGGGCCGGCCGCCCGCCTTTCGCAGGCGCGGGCCTGCGGGGCCGCCGTGGCGGCCCTTATCGCCGGGCGTCGGTCGGAACCGACGCCTGACGGTGTCAGGCCGCGATGGGCCGCAGCCCGCGCTCGCGGACCATTTTGTCGAGACGGCGCTGGAAGTCGTCCTTCGCCTCGCCCGTCAGGTCGAACCGGATGCGGCAGTGCTGGGCATCCAGCGTGACCACGCGGAAGGGCAGGGGCATGCCGACGCCCTCGACATGCAGCGTGCCGCGCGTGGCGTCCGTCGCGCCATCCCAGGCCTGCAGGGCGCCGCCGCTGTATGACAGGTTCAGGAGGCGGCAGGTCCGGCTGCCGGCGGGCGTGTCGGCGCGGGCGGGCAGGTCCATCGCGTATCGGATCTCGTGCCGCCGGTCCACCTCGGTCATGGAGGTGCGGACGACGCGGACCAGGAGGCCGCGCAGATCGTCGATGCTGCCCGACACCTCGTCCGCGAAGACGCGCACGTCGGCGGCCCGTTCGCCGGTCACCCTGGCCTCGCCCGACACCTCGGCGATGCGGCGCGACACCTCCCGCGCGGCGTCGGCGGTCTGGTTGACGCTCCGGCTGATCTCATGGGTGGCGGCCCCCTGCTCCTCCATCGCGGCGGCGATGGACGCGGCCACATGGTCCACCTCGGCGATGCTGCCGGTGATGGAGGACACGGCGCTCACCGCATTCCCCGTCGCCGACTGGATGCCGGCGATCTGGACGGCGATGTCCTCGGTCGCCTTGGCGGTCTGGTTGGCGAGGCTCTTGACCTCGTTGGCCACCACGGCGAAGCCCTTGCCGGCCTCCCCGGCGCGGGCGGCCTCGATGGTCGCGTTGAGCGCCAGAAGGTTGGTCTGGCTGGCGATGCTCTGGATCAGCTGGGCGACGTCGCCGATCTTCTGCACCGCGTCGGACAGGGATTGGATGGTGGCGCGGGCGCGGTCGCCCTGTTCCACGGCGCCGCGGGTGATTCGGCTGGCCTGGGCGACCTGCGTGCCGATCTCCTGGATGGAGGCGGCCAGCTCCTCCGACGCGGCGGCGACCGTCTGGGCGTTCCGCAGCGCCTGATGCGCGGCGGTGGCCACGGACTGGCTGTTCACGTCGACGGCGCCCGCGGACAGGGTCATCTTCTCGGCGTTGCCCTTCATCTGCGCGGTGTGCTCGGCGACCCGGTCCACGGCCTTCCGGGTTTCGCGCTCGATCGTCTGGGCCATGTTTTCCAGGGCGGCGTGCTTGGCCGTTTCGGCCTGCTGCCTCTGGCGGGTCTGTTCCTCGTGCATGCGCTGGTTGTCCAGCCCGTTGGCTTTGAACACCTCGACCGCGCGGGCCATCTCGCCGATCTCGTCGCGCCCGCCGGCTCCGGGAACGGCCTCGCTGTAGTCGCCGGCGGCGATGCGTCGCATCGTTCCGGTCAGCCGGGCCACCGGCCTCACGACCCGCAGGATCACCACCGCCATGCCCAGCGCCGCCATCGCGACGCCAACCGCCAGCAGGGTCCAGGACGTCGCGCTGGCGAAGGCATGGGTGGCCTGGGCCTCCCCGTAGCGCTCGCCGGCGACCCGCACCTGAAGATCGATGAGCTGGCTGATGCGGTCGGTGACGGGGTCGATGGTCTGGTACAGCACGTCCTTCACGAACGCGTCGAGCGCGGCCGCGTTCCGGGCGGAGAGGATGCCGATCAATTGTTCGACCGCGACGTCGGCCTTGACCATGTCGGGCTTGATGCCGTCCGCCAGCATGGCCTCCTCCGGACTCAGCCGGGTGCCGAGATAGGCGCCCCAGCGTGACCGGATGTCCTCCTTGGCCGTCTGGACGGAGGTCAGGCTTTCGTTCCAGGTGAAGTTGCCGTTGCGCGCCTTGTGCGACGCATCGACGATGAAGACGGCGTAGGCGTCCGAGATGATCTTGAGGTCCCGCAAGGGCAGGACGCGGTCATCGTGGACGGTGCGGAGATTTCCGTTCGCCACGTTGAGCGCGCGCAGCCCGATCAGGTCGCTCAGCGCCAGCAGGACGCCCAGCAGGGTGAGAACCGAGAGCAAAATGAACTTGATGGTGACTCGCATGACGCGTTCCCTTCTCCCAGCGGGATCACGCCCGCCTTTTTGCGCTTCTTTGCGGGCACCATCGTGCGTTCGATAGGTAAATGAAATGAAAAGACCGCCCCTCTCTTTCCGTCGTAAACGGTCGTATGTCCGATATGGAGTGGCGGTCTTTTGGAGTATTTCCAAGCTTTGCTTATTTACTCTGTGTCGTTTCGGCGAAGAGATAGAAAATTTCAGTGGACCTTCACTTCGTTGCCATGGTCCCGGCGATAAATATGCACGTGATAGGCGGCCATCGGGTTGCCCCGCACATACTCGACCAGCCGCCGCTCCGTATCCGCCGTGGCGTTGCGGATCAGCATCTGCCAAGCCGGCTCCATGGTGGCGCGCTGGGTCTCGTTGTGCGGCAGCATGATGAAGCCCGCCCATTCCGGCCGGAAATCGGCCAGATAGCTTTCGGCGTAGTGCCGCATCATGGACGCGTCGTTGACGTTGACCGACTTCATGTTCTCGAAGCAGACACGAAGCTGCATGTTCCGTCTCCCTCGTTCCGCGGGTCTCGATACAACGGATATGTGCAGCGTCCATCACGTCCGCATCCGCCGGGCGGCTGAAAATTCGGATGGGCGCGACGAAGAAAACCCCTCCCCGCGGGGCGGGAAGGGGTTTCAGTCATGGCGGATAGGAGAGGGAGACGACCGGCGGACCAGCGGCGTAGGCCGTAGGACCGCCGGTGCGTTCCTCAACCAAACTTATAACTGATGCCGTAGCCGCCCCGCGGGTAGTCCCACTGAATATTTTCCTTGTCCTGGCAGACGACGCGGCAGGTGCCGCATTCCAGGCAACCGTCGGTGGCCAGCGTCACGCTGCCCGTCTCGTTCTTGCTGTAGCAGGCCGCCGGGCAGCAGACGGTGCAGGCCTGGGACTCGCAGGACTTGCAGACCGCGTCGTTGCGGATCTGGATGTGCGGCCGGCTCTCGTCCACGATGTAGCGGTTCTGGTACAGCTTCTCTTCGATCTTGACCACGATGCTCATCGCACGGCCCTCACCAGCTTGATTGCGTCGCCGACCAGACCCATGATCGAGCGCTTCTTGACGAAGGACTTCATGATCTCCTTCTCCTTCGTCTTCTTGTCCACGCTGTCCACGGTGAACCAGCTGTGGGCGGCGGCGGTCAGCGTGTCGGGATAGGCGCCGAAGAACTGCTTGTTCTCGTGCATGATGCCCGGCAGGTTCCGGTACTTCTTCAGGTCCTTCATGATGAAGCTGTCGTCCAGCTTCTTCTTGTAGGCGGCGAGGTTGGCGGCGTTGAAGGGCTTGCCGGCCTGCTTCAGCTCGATCACCGTCTCGGCCGCCATGCGGCCCGACGCCATGGCGAGGTTGGAGCCCTCGCGGTGGGCGGCGTTGTTGAAGTGGGCGGCGTCGCCGACCACCATCCAGCCGTCGCCGTAGAGCTGCGGAACCGCCTTGTAGCCGCCCTCGGGGATCATGTGGGCGGCGTATTCCTTCATCTCCGCCCCTTCGATCAGCGGCTTGATGACGGGGTGGTTCTTCAGGTCCTCCAGCATCTTGTAGGGCGGGATGGCGCCCTCCTTGAAGTCGGAGATCAGGCAGCCGATGCCGATCGTCAGCGATTCCTTGTTGGTGTAGAGGAACGCCGTGCCGACCATGCCCTTGGTCACCTTGCCCATGATCTCGATGACCACGCCCTCTTCGTCCTTCAGGCCGAAGCGCTGCTGGATCAGCTCGGGATCGATGAACAGGATCTCCTTGACCGCCAGCGCGACGTTCTGCGGCGCCAGCTCCTGCTGGAAGCCGGTGCGGCGGGCCAGCAGGGCGTTCACGCCGTCGGCCATGATGACCACGTCGGCGTGGATCTCGCCGCCCTCGCGGTCGGTGCGCACGCCGATGACCTTGCCGGACGCGTCGCGGATCAGCTCCGTCACCGTGGTCTCGCAGATCTGCAGGCCGCCGGCCTCGCGGATCTTCTCGGAGAACCACTTGTCGATGTTGGCGCGGATGATCGTGTAGCGGTTCGGCTTGTCGCTGTTGAAGGCGTCCGACCGGTAGTTGGTGCCGATATAGTTGTCGTCGCCGAGCAGCCAGATGCGCTGTTCGATGATGTGGCGCTCGGTCGGGCAATCCTCGCGGAAGTCCGGGATGATCTTCTCCAGCTCGGCGGCGTACATGATGCCGCCCTGGACGTTCTTGGCGCCGGGATACTCCCCGCGCTCGAGCTGAAGAACGTTGAGGCCCTGCTTGGCCAGCGTGTAGGCCGCCGCGTTGCCGGACGGGCCGGCACCGATGACGATGGCGTCGAACTTTTCGACCATGTCCTGTTGGCTCCTTATCGTCCGGTTGCTTAGCCGGCCAGCCGGTTGACCGACAGGCGCTTGCCGAAAGCGTCGGTCAGGGCCGGCAGGATGGTCAGCGCGTCGCCGACCAGCCCGAGATGGGCGAAGTCGAAAATCGGCGCGTTGGGGTCGGTGTTGATGGCCAGGATCAGGTCGGACTTCTCCATGCCGACCCGGTGCTGGATGGCGCCGGAGATGCCGGCGGCGATGTAGAGCTTCGGGCGCACCGTCTTGCCGGTCTGCCCGACCTGCCGGTCGAAGCCGGTCCAGCCGGCCTGGACCAGCGGGCGGGTCACCCCGACCTCGCCGCCCAGAACCTTGGCGAGGTCGAAGACCAGCTTCAGGTTCTCCGGCTTGCCCAGCCCCTTGCCCGCCGCGACGATGATGTCGGCGAAGGCAAGCTGCGCCTCGTTCTGTTCGCGGTCGGCGATGAAGCTCAGCACCTTGGTGATGACGTCGTCCTCGCGCAGCGTCGGGAACACCTCGACCACGCGGCCGGTGCGGCTGTCGTCGCGGTCGGGCATCGACATCACGCGCGGGCGCACCGTGGCCATCTGCGGCCGGTAGGCCAGCGTCTGGATGGTGCACAGCAGCGTGCCGCCGAAGGTCGGGCGGGTGGCCGCCAGCGACCGGTTGTCCATGTAGATGTCCAGCTCGGTGCAGTCGGCGGTCAGGCCGGTGGCGAGCGTGGTGGCGATGGCGCCGGCGAGGTCGCGGCCCAGCGTGGTGGCGCCCAGCAGAACGATCTCCGGCTTGTAGGTGTTGACCACGTCGGTCATCACCCGCGTGTAGGGATCGGTGCGGTAGTCGGCCAGGACCGGGTCGGTCACCTTGTAGACGACGTCGGCGCCGTAGGTGAAGGCGTCGCCGCAGATGGCGTTGAGTTCCGGGCTGTCGGCGCCCAGCACCACGGCCCCTACCTCGACCCCCAGCTTGTCGGCGAGCTTGCGGGCCTCGCCCACCAGCTCCCACGACACGGAATGGACGGAGCCGCGCTCCTGCTCCACGATCACCCAGATGCCCTTGTATTCCTTCAGGTGCTCGGGCAGTTGGAACTTGCGTCCCTGCGGCTTGCTTGGTTCGCTCATCGGGATGTCTCCGGCGGAGGATTCGTCAGGAACGGCGCGTCAAAGGCCAGCGCGTCAGAGGCCGGCGGCGGCGCGGGCGAGCAGCTCGTCGGCGAGTTTCGGCTGGGCGCCGAAGATGGCATCGACCGCGGCCGCCGCCTGGGCTTCGGCGCTGGGGGCCTCGGCCTCGACCATGGTCGCCTTCTGGGCGCGCGGCTTCGGCACGAAGACCTTCGACACGACGGTGGGCGAGCCCTTCAGCCCGACCTTCGTCTCTTCGGCGCCGGTGGTGTCCTTGCTCCAGGTCTTCAGGCCGTAGCGGGCGGCGCGGAACATGTCGTCCATCTTGCCGAAGCGGATGGTGTTCGTGCCTTCCAGCATCGTGATCATGCAGGGCAGGGCGGTCTTCAGCACCTGCACGCCGCCTTCGGAGCGGCGGTGCACGACGATCTCCCTGGCGTCCTGGTCGATCGATTCGATCTTCGAGATGTAGGTGAGCTGCTGGAAGCCCAGCCGCGTGGCGATGCCCGGACCGACCTGCGCGGTGTCGCCGTCCACCGTCTGCTTGCCGCAGAAGACGAGATCGACCGTCTGCTCCTCCGACAGCTTCTTGATGGCGGAGGTCAGGGCGTAGGAGGTCGCCAGCGTGTCCGACCCCGCGAACTTGCGGTCGGTCAGCAGCACCGCGTCGTCGGCGCCCAGCGACAGCGCCTTGCGCAGCGAGGTTTCGGCCATCGGCGGCCCCATGGTCAGGACGGTGACGCGGGCGCCGACCTTGTCCTTGATCCGCAGCGCCTCCTCCAGCGAGAAGAGGTCGAAGGGGTTGATGATGGCCGGGACGCCCTGACGCATGATCGTGTTCGTCACGGGGTGGATGCGGATCTGGGCGCTGTCGGGCACCTGTTTGATACAGACAACGATGTGCATCCCGGTCTCCTTGACATTCCGCCGCCTGTCGCGCGGCGTGGCTGTGCCCCTATCAGCAAGCGGCGTGCCAGATTTGCGCGGTGCGGTAAGTTGTTGGAATGTATTGATTTTGTGGCAGTTGAGAGATTGTCGCAAAAACGACAAAGAACGGACGTGTCGGCTTCTCAACAGGGGGCTTCCGTCGCGCCCGGACCGACTCCCCGACCCGGTCCGGCCTCTGTCGCCTACCGGACAAACCCGACAACCGCCGGCACAGGGCGCGGAGGACGGCCGGAAAGCGCAACGGCCCGCGGACGCTCGCCGGGGGCGGGTCCGCGGGCCGTCCTGGGATCGACGGATGGAACGGGTCAGGTCGGCAGCAGGGAGTCCAGCGGGACGAAGCGGTCGGCCATCCGCTTGGCCTCATCCTGGTGGACCTTGAAGGTCTTCTCGGCGATCGCGTTGGACACCACGAAGTCCTGGTAGGCGCGCTCCAGATGGGCGCCGTAGCGGGCGGCCATGCCTTCGTCGTCCAGCCCCTCCATGCCGGTGTCGGCGGACAGATAGTCATGGAAGCGCTGCAGGATGTGCAGGCGGTTCACGTTGACCACGCGCTGTTCGTAGGTGACGCCGAGGAAGCGCAGGAAGTCCTCCGCGGTCTCCAGATCCTCCAGATCGTCCTTGAAGCTCATGGCGGGGTCCTTTCCCTTCAGATGACGTAATGATCGGCGCGGGCGCCGGTGTCGTGGTGGCCGGCGTCGTGGTGGCCGGTGTCGTGGTGGCCGGTGTCGTGGTGATCGTGGTTGCGGTCGCCGCAGGCGTCCTGGTCGCACAGGTTGCCGCAGCTCCGGCAGACGATGCCGTCGAGCGGCAGGTCGTCCAGCCGGATGGCGCTCAGCGGTGGGGCGGGATGGAGCGGGGCGGCGCGCGTGGCCTCCTCCGCCGCGTGGGCCTCCAGCCGGGCCTCGATGCGGTTGATGTGGTCGATCAGGCAGGCGATGGCCTTGCCGACCGGGTCGGGCATCAGGTGATGGTCGAGGTCGATGCCGTGGGCGGCCAGCCGGCGCTGGGCGTCCGGACGGACGACGCGGCCGGGGATGCCGACCACCGTCATGCCCTCCGGCACGTCCTTGGTCACCACGGAGTTGGCGCCGACGCGGCAGTGGGCGCCGACGGTGATCGGCCCCAGGATCTTGGCCCCGGACCCGACCAGCACGCCGTCGCCGAGCGTCGGGTGGCGCTTGCCCTTGGTCCAGGAGGTGCCGCCCAGGGTCACGCCGTGGTAGAGCGTCACGTCGTCGCCGACCTCCGCCGTTTCGCCGATGACGACGCCGGCCCCGTGGTCGATGAAGAAGCGGCGGCCGATGGTGGCGCCGGGGTGGATGTCGATGTTGGTCAGCGCGCGGGCCAGATAGGACAGGAAGCGCGCCGGCCAGCGCAGCCCCCGCCGCCACGCGGCGTTGGACAGCCGGTGGACCACCAGCGCGTGGATGCCGGGGTAGCAGGTCAGCACGTCGAAGACGTTGCGCGCCGCCGGGTCGCGGTCGAAGACGCAGGCGACGTCCTCGCGCAGCAGACGCCAGAGGCTGGTCTCCGTCATGGTGAGGTCCGGGTGGGCGTCGATCGCGGCCATGGGGTCCTCCGGATCACGAGGAGACGGCGCTCCAGCGCGTGGCGTCGTCGTGGAAGGCGCGCAACTCCTCCGCCGTCGGGGCGCGCTTGGCGCGGGTGGCGAGCGCCCGGACCCGCGGCAGAACCGCCTGGGCGGTGGCGTCGTCGCAGGCGATGCCGAGCTGGCCGTAGGCCATCTTCACCCCCGCCGTGCCGGAATGCTTGCCCAGCACGATGCGGTGTTCGCGCCCCACCTCGGCGGGGTCGAAATTCTGGTAGGTCGCGCGGTCGCGCAGCAGCCCGTCGACATGGATGCCGGCCTCGTGCGTGAAGACGGCGTCGCCGACGATGGACTTGTTGACCGCCACCGGCCGGTTGGAGGCGCGCTCCACGAGGTCGGAGATCGCCCCCAGCGCGCGGGTGTCCACACCGCAGTCCTGGCCGTAGAGCACCTTCAGCGACACCACCACCTCCTCCAGCGGGGCGTTGCCGGCACGCTCGCCCAGGCCGTTGACGGTGGTGTTGACGTGGGTCGCCCCGCCCAGCACGGCGGCCAGCGAATTGGCGTTGGCGAGGCCGAGGTCGTCGTGGGCGTGGATCTCGATCTCCAGGTCGGTGGCCCGGCGCAGCCGCTCGATGCAGGCGCGCGTCTGGAAGGGGTCGAGCACGCCCAGCGTGTCGGCGAAGCGGAAGCGGCGGGCGCCGGCCTCCTGCGCCACGGTCGCCGCCGCGATCAGGAAATCCATGTCGGCGCGCGAGGAGTCCTCGCCGCCCAGGCTGACCTCAAGCCCGTGGTCGCGGGCGGTCTTGACCTTGCGTTCGATTTCCGCCAGGGCCCAGGCGCGGCTGCGCTTGAGCTTCTTGGTGATGTGGATGTCGGAGACGGGCATCGACAGGTTGACGGTGCCGACGTTGCAGTCCAGCGCCGCCTTCAGGTCGGTGTCGTGCATGCGGCACCACACCATCAGCCGGGCCTTCAGCCCCAGCGCGGCGACGGCGCGGATGCCCTCGCGCTCCTCCGGCCCCATGGCGGGGATGCCGATCTCAAGTTCCGGGACGCCGGCCCCGTCGAGCGCGCGGGCGATGGCGATCTTCTCGTCGAGCGTGAAGGCGACCCCCGCCGTCTGCTCCCCGTCGCGCAGCGTCGTGTCGTTGATGATGGTGGAACCGGCCATCGGCATGACGTGAGCCTCTGCGAATGCGTCGCGGTGATTGCCCCCACCCTCCCCACGTCGTGGGTCCCCTCCCTCCCCCGCTTCGCAGGGGAGGGCCTTGATTCCCTCCCCCGCCCAGCGGGGGAGGGGTAGGGTGGGGGCAACGGTGCCAGGGTGGTGTGTCGCAGACCGGGCCGGGGAACCGCGTCCCGGCGGGTGTCGTCGGGCGGGTTGCCGGAGCGCGGGCCCGGCCCGGCCTGCGATCTCGGTGTTACGAATAGACCGGTGCGAACTCCTTCGGCGCGCCCGCCTGCGACCAGTAGGGCGACAGCGAGCGCAGCTTCGCGATGATGTCGGGGACCACCGCGATCACCCGGTCGATCTCCTCCTCGGTCGTCTCGCGCGACAGGGAGAAGCGGGTGGCGCCGTGGGCGGCGGTGTAGGGCACGCCCATGGCCCGCATCACGTGGCTCGGCTCCAGCGACCCGGAGGTGCAGGCCGACCCCGACGAGGCGGCGATGCCGGCCTCGTTCAGCAGCAGGAGGATCGCCTCGCCTTCGATGTACTCGAAGGCGACGTTGCAGGTGTTGGGCAGGCGGTTGTCCGGGTTGCCGGTGACGAAGCAGTTCGGAACGGCGGCCAGGATGGCCTGCTCCAGCTTGTCGCGCAGCGCCTTCACCCGCGTGTTCTCGTCGGTCATGTGCATCAGCGCGAGCTGCGCCGCCGCCCCCAGCCCGACGATGCCCGGCGCGTTCTCCGTGCCGGCGCGGCGCGAGCGTTCCTGGTGGCCGCCGCGCAGCATCGGGCGGAAGCGCAGGCCGCGCTTGACGTAGAGCGCGCCGATGCCCTTGGGCGCGTGCAGCTTGTGGCCGGACAGCGACAGCATGTCCACCGCGCTGGTGGCGAGCGTCATCGGGATCTTGCCGACCGCCTGCACGGCGTCGGTGTGGAACACCGCCCCCGCCGCCTTGGCGAGCTGGGCCAGCTCCTCGATCGGGAAGATCGTCCCGGTCTCGTTGTTCGCCCACATGATCGAGACGATGGCGACGTCCGGCCCCAGCGCCGCCTTGTAGGCGTCGAGGTCGAGGTTGCCCCGCTTGTCCACGCCGATGCGGTGGACGGTGTAGCCGCGCTTCTTCTCCAGATAGTCGCACAGCGCCAGGACGGCGGGATGCTCGACCACGCTGGTGACGATGCTCTTCTTCTTCGGATAGGCCTCCAGCACCGACAGGATGGCGGTGTTGTCGCTCTCCGTCCCGCCGGAGGTGAAGACGATCTCGCTGTCATGGGCGGCGCCGAGCAGCGCCTGCACCTGCTTGCGCGCCCATTCGATCTTGCCGCCCACCGCGGCGCCGAAGCCGTGCATGGAGGAGGGGTTGCCGAACTGCTCGGTGAACAGCGGCAGCATCTCCGCCAGCACCTCCGGATCGACGCGGGTGGTAGCGTTGTTGTCCAGGTAGATGCCCTGTGCGGTCATGGCTCAGGCCCCCGCCGGCAGGAGGGAGGCGGGCTTGACGCGGACGAACTCGCCCAGCGCCTCGACCAGCTTGGCCTGCACGCCCATCATGGTGCCGGCGGACTGCGAGCAGCCGGAGCAGGCGCCGGTCAGGCGGACGTAGATGTCCTTGCCGTCGATGTCGACCAGCTCCACGTCGCCGCCGTCGCGCTGGATCTGCGGGCGCAGCTCCTCGATGGCGACCATGATCTTCTGCATGCGCTGCACGTTCGTGAGCTTCGCCGGGGCGGCCTCGGCCTTCGGGGCCAGCGGCTTGATGGCGTCCAGCCCGACCGTGCCGGGCGCGTGGGACTTGGGCGGGGCCAGCGCGCCGGTCTTGGCGAGCACGGCCTCCAGCACCTCCTCGATCTTCTCGTGGCAGGTCTGGCAGGAGCCGCCGGCCTTGGTGTAGTGGGTGACCTCCTCCAGCGTGGTCAGGCTGTTGACGGTCACCGCGCGCTCGATCATCGCCGCGTCGATGCCGAAGCACTTGCAGACCAGCTCGCCTTCCTCGTGGTCGTCCACCCACTCCTCGCCCTTGAAGTTGGCGATGGCGGCGCGGAGCGCCTCGGCGCCCATGACCGAACAGTGCATCTTCTCCGGCGGCAGGCCGCCCAGATACTCGGCGATGTCGCGGTTGGTGACGGCCAGCGCCTCGTCCACCGTCTTGCCGATGATCATCTCCGTCAGCGCCGACGAGGACGCGATGGCCGAGCCGCAGCCGAAGGTCTGGAACTTCGCGTCCTCGATGACCTGGCTGTCGGGGTTGACCTTCATCATCAGCTTCAGGGCGTCGCCGCAGGTGATCGACCCGACCTCGCCCACGGCGTTCGCTTCATCCAGCGCGCCGGCGTTCTTCGGGTTGAAGAAGTGTTCCTTGACCTTGTCGGTGTAGTTCCACATGACGCCTTGCCTTTCCCGCGTGACCGGCCCGATTTTGCCGGGTTGGGAGAGTGTGTTCGGGGTTAGTGAGCGGTGCCGCAGCCGCCGGCGGACGGCGCGGAGGAGCAGCTTCCCCCCGGCCCCGCCGAGAAGGACTTGCCGCAGCCGCAGCTGCCCGTCGCGTTCGGGTTGTCGAACTTGAAGCCCGCGCCCTCGACCCCTTCGACGAAATCGACCACCACGCCGGTCAGGAAGGGCTGGCTGGTCGGATCGACGAAGATCGTCACCGGGCCGAAGGTCAGCACGGCGTCTTCGTCGCCCGCCGAGGCCTCCAGCCCCATCTGGTACTTCATGCCGGCGCAGCCGCCGTCGGCCACCGCGATGCGCAGGCCGGCCGCGGCGCCGCCGGACTTCGCCAGCACGCGCTCCAGGGTGTTCACCGCCGCATCCGTCAGGGTCACCATGTCTGCCGCCTCCAAATGCTCCGTCGGGCATGCCGACCGATCTTGATCAGTGGAACAGCAAGCGGTGTGCCAATTGATAAGGCATTGAATTTTAAGGATTGTCAGATCGCGGTGCTGACGCCTTCCCGACAATTGTCGGGTCGGGGCCGTGTCGGGTTTGCGACATCCTGCGACGAAAGGACGCACAATTGCTTTATGGTCTTTTGCGAAACCCGCTTGCGGCCCATACAGAATTGTCGGTCGGGCGCACGGTGTCGCACAACAGCGGAAGGGAACGGGTGATGGAGCGGCCGGTCGAATTGCGGATGTCCAACGGGCGCATGGCCTTCGGCGACGTGCCCGAGCACATCGACGAAAAGCTGCAGGAGGCGGTGAAGGCCCGCCCCGACGCCATGGCCTGCGAGGCCCTGCTGTGGGAGGCGCACCGGATGGGGCCGCGCGTTCTGCCGGTCTTCTACGCGCTCTACAAATTCTACTTCAACCGCAAGCGCTTCGCGGACGCGGAGCGGGTGGCGACGATCGGGCTGGACGCCGCGGCGCGCGAGGGCGGCTATGCCGGGGACTGGCGGAGCCTGCGCGCGGACAGCACGGATTGGACGACGGAAGGGCCGCCGCGCTTCACCCTTTTCACGCTGAAGGCGCTGGCCTTCATCAGCCTGCGCAGCGGGCGCGTTGAGGATGCGACGGACATCCTCGCCAAGCTGGCCGAGATCGACCCGCAGGATCAGGTCGGCTACGGCGTCATCGCCGCTCTGGCCCGCGGGATCGAGAAGGAATAGGGAAGAATTTCCGTCAGGCGCCCATGGAGGCGCCCATGCGGGATGACGCCGGCCAACGCGCCTGGAGGAATGTCGTCCCGTGACGGTCAGCCCGTTCTGCCGGCGATCATCAGCCGGGTGACGGCCTTTGTCTGGTCGCCGATGGCTTTGACGATCGAGGACAGGGGAACCGTGATCTGCCACCCCGCCGTCGGGTCGCGGACCAGTGCCCACGGCTCGAAGGCGTTGCCGATCAGCCGGGAGTAGACCGTGTCCACGATGATGTAGTGGCCGCCGACCGTGTAGATGTAGGACTCCTTCTTGCTGGCGCCGGATGTGATCCAGGCCTCGACCCGCGGCTCGTCCTTGCTGTCGGAGCAACCGTTCGCGTCGATCACCAGCTGCCAGGGACTTCCCTCGAAATACTCGTTCGCTTCCATCACCAATTCGGTGTCGCTCTGGAGCGATGGAAGGTCCTGCGTGCTTATGTAGCGGTCTGCGTTCCAGAAATTATTGTCGAGACCCAACATCGCGGCGCAGGTGCTTCCGCAATTGTTCCGGCCGATTTGCTGAAGAACCCAATAGCCGATCTTTGTTTTGAAGGCGGCTCCCGCCACATATTTGTAGGTCTTCTTTTCTTCGAAATCGAACTCATCCATCAGCAACAATTGCGGAGAAACCGCGGCATCGATGGTCAGGGTTCGGTAGTCATTCTGGTTGTATTTTTCGGGGATGTACCAGCAGAATTGCAGGTTCGTTAATCGGATAAAGCTCTCTTCGGTGAACTCCTCCCAGCCGCCTTGCTTGTTCAGGGCATAGTACGGCAACCGCCACAGAATGTTGTTGTAGCCGGCGATGTTCCGGTTTTCGCTTTTCCGCATGGTCGTCCGCTCCGTGGATTCACCATATCCGGCTCGGATCATGGCTGTTGACTGGACGACGCGTCGGGGACGGCTGTGAACGGCAAGTTTCTATTCGGCGGCTCCGAAACAGACCGCTTCGGCGCCGCAATCGCGGCAGACCGGGGCGCCGCAGGGGATCAGCCCATCCCGCGCGCAGAGGAAGCGGAAGAGGAAGACCTTCCACCGCGTGCCGGTGGCGTTGAGAAGCGCCAGCGATTCGAAATGGCGCTCCATCAGCGCCGCGAGATGGCTCGGGCCGGCCAGCCCCAGGTCCCGCCACAGCTCGCCGCCGTCCAGCATCGCCCGCGCGACGATCGCGGCGAGCCATTCCTCCTCCTCGATGCCCAGCGAGCGGTGGGCGAGCAGGAGAGCGGCGATGTCGTCCGCCTCGCCGCGAAGCAGCGGGGGCAGGGCGGTGGGAGAGCAGTCGGGAACCGGCATGCCGGCCGCGAAGGCGCCGGGAAAGTAGCGGTCGAGAAGCTGGCTCAGCGCCCGGTCGTCCAGGCCCAGCGCTCCCGGACCCGCCGGCCAGCGGCGGGCCAGGATGCAGGCGAACAGATGCGCGTCGAAAACGTTGCAGCGTCCCTGACGGTCGGTCAGCCAGCGGTAGAGCTGCATGGTGTCACCCGCCCCCGGCGGGGCGGTGTGCAGGATGCCCATGGCGTCCGTCCTCCGGGGGCGGGCGGCCCGTCAGGCCGCCTCAGGCAAGGTGGGCGGCCCTCAGGCCGCTTGAGACAAGGCGGGCGGCCTTCAGGCCGCCTGGGGCAAGTGGGTGATGCAGCTCTTGGAGCAGACCTTGCCGCAGCTTTCGCAGCCGATGCAGTTGCCGGCGTTCTTGACGCTCATGACCTTCTTCTCGGCCTCGTCGTCGAAGGCGTCGACGATGTCGCCGTCCTCGGTGATGCCGATCAGCTCCAGCACGTCGCGGCCGCAGACCTTGAAGCAGCGGCCGCAGCCGATGCACATCTTCTGGTCGATGCTTTCCACGAATTTCGGCGTCCAGGCGGCGCCGCCGCGGGTGGTGCCGGTCACGAACTCAGCCATCGTCTGCTCCTCAATCGGGCTTGGTGTGGGGGTGTTTGTTGGGACCTGGACGCTGCGGCTGCCCCCACCCCGGCCCTCCCCCGCCGGGCGGGGGAGGGAGAAAAGTTCCCTCCCCTGCGTCAGCGGGGGAGGGTTGGGGTGGGGGCGCGGTTTCCGAACCGGTCCGTCAGGCGGACGCCTTTTCCAGGGCCTTCAGCTCGGCGCGCTTCTCGGTCAGGGTCTTGTAGGCGTCGTAGGTCTCCTGGGCGACCTGGAGGATGGACTGCCAGTTCTGCGGCAGTTCCTCCGACAGGTCGTGCAGGTCCATCTTCTTCTGGGTCGCGCGGGCGTTGAGCTTCTTGACCTCGTCCTTCAGGGCGTCGATGTCGGACATGGCGGAACCCTCACAGATCGGCGACGTCGGGATACTTGCGGATCAGCGCGACGGCCTCGTCCACGATCTTGGCGCCGTCGGCGGCCAGCTTCTCCAGCGACGGGAAGCCGAAGCGGTGGACGTCGCGCAGGTGCTTCGACACGACGACCAGCCGGCCCGTGGTCAGCACCATGCGGCCGAAGCCCTCGTGGCTCATCTTCATGATGGGGGAGGCGATGTGGCCGGTCTGCTTCTCGACCGTGATGCCGACGGCCTTGTAGAACAGCTCCAGCCGCCACAGCGTGTCGGGGTCCGGGTCGCCCATGATCGGGATGGCGGCGCGGGCCTCCTTGTCGAGGATGAAGGGGGCGAGGATCGTCTCGTCGCTCTTGCCTTCCCAGGCGCCGTAGCTGTCCTCGGCGCGGAACAGCATGACCAGGGTCTTCAGAAAGGCCTCGGCGAGATCGCTCCCGGCGGCCACGGCGGTGTCGGTCATGCTCTCAATCCTCCTCGTCGAAGGCCAGCTCCTGGGGCTGGCCGGCGTTCAGGGCCTTGCGCAGCCAGGGCGGCGGGTTGCCGTTGATGGTTTCGACCAGACGGTCGAGCAGGGCGGTGATGCTGTCCGTGGCCTCCACCTTCACGGGGTGGATCTTCTTCGCCACCACGCGGGCGGCGGCGGAGGCGCCGATGGCCGACAAATAGACGATGGCGCAGTCGGCCAGCGCGTCGAGTTTCGGGATCAGCTTGTCCTCGTTGCCGTCCTCGAACATCGAGCCGCCGAACTGGCAGGTCTCGACCATCGTGTAGCCGGCCTTGTCCACCTCGTAGACCACGATGTTCTTGGCCCACCCGAAATGCGCGTCGACGTGCTGCATGTCCTGGGTGCAGAAAGCGACCTTCATGGAACCTCCTTTGCGGGGCCGGCCCTCCTCGGCCTGGCCCACCACACTCAGCCGGCGCTGCATCCGCATGATCCGCTCCCGCAGTGCTGGCCGTGTTCGTGCCCGTCCCCATGAGCGTGGCCATGAGCGTGGCCATGGCTGTCGTGGTCCATCTCGCGGGACAGGAACAGGTTGCCGATTTCGAAGAGAAGCTCGCGGGTGCCGCGGTAGCCGACCTGGACCTTCAGCCCGGCGCCCAGCCGGTCGAACATGGGAAGCCCCATGCGGTGCAGCGGCACGCCGATGCGCGCCGCCCCCTGCCGCCCGTGCGAGTTCGAGACGATCAGGTCGGCGTCGCGGGCCAGCGTCTCCACGTCGGAATGGTCGCCGACCATGACGGTCGCGGCCTTCAGCTTCTCCAGGACGGCGGTCTGGGTGGGGGAGACGGCGGCGATCACCTCCGCCCCCATGTCCGCCAGGAAGCTGGTGACGGCGTAGAGCAGGTCCGGCTCCAGCGCGACGGCGATCCGCTTGCGGCTGTAGAAGAAATGCCCGTCGAGCATGCCGTCGACCAGCGTCTCGCGCTGGTGGCGCAGCTTCGCCGGAACCGGGCGGCCCGACAGCTCCGACAGGGTGCGGACGAGGCGGTCCGACGCCTCCAGCCCGGTCAGCCGGTCGAAGAAAAGGCTGCGCACGTCGGTCTTCAACTCCAGCGCCGCGGCGGCGACGCGCATATGCTCGCCGATCACCAGCGTGGCCTCCGACGCGCCCATGGCGGCGATCTGCTCCACCGTCACGCCGCCCAGCGAGGTCGCCGTGAAGTCGTCCGGCTGGCGGCCCGACATGGACAGCGACAGGTCCGGCAGGAAGATCGGCGACAGGCCGAAGCTCTCGATGATGTCGCGCAGTTCCTCCACGTCGCCCGGCGACAGGTGGCAGCCGGCCAGCACGTTGATCTGGCCCTTCACGGTCGTTTCCGACGGCTGGACCACCTCCTCGACGATGCCGGTCACCGCGGCGGAGAAGCCGTCCTCGAACCCGCCGGAGAAGTCCGGGGTGTTGGCGAAGACCAGCTTCAGGCCGGAGAGGGCGGGGTTGCGCTGGCGGAACAGCGAATATTGCCCGGCCATGTCCTCGCCCTTGGTCTCGGTCACGCCGGTGGTGGCGACGCCGATCAGGGCGGGCGCGTTGCGCTCGTGGATGGTGCGGACGGCCTGTTCGAGATTCTCGTAGCCGCCGAGGATGGTCGAGACCTGATCCATCGCCGTGGTCTGGAGCGGGATGGCCTCGCGGAAATGGCGGACCAGCAGGACCAGCCCGAAGGCGGTGCAGCCCTGGCTGCCGTGGAACAGCGGCATGCAGCGGTCCACGCCGAGGAAGGCGAGCGCCGCGCCCAGCGGCTGGCTCATCTTCAGCGGGTTGGTGGAGGCCGCCTTGGCGGAGTGGGGGAAGCGCTGGATGTTGCCCATGGCGGTTACGCTCCCACCGGCTTAACGTCCGGCTTGGAGTCCGGCTTGGAGTCCCAGGGGGCGGCCAGACGCACCTGCCGCCAGATCGGGTTGGACAGCGTCTTGTCGATTTCCTCACACAGGTTGACGATGCCGTCATAGCCCGCGTAGGGGGTGTGGCGCTCCTGGTTCAGGTCGAGCCACGGCACCTTGGCCTTCAGCGCGATGAACTGCGACCGGCCGCCGGACATCATGATGTCGGCCTCGCTGTCGCGCAGCATCTTGTAGATGTCGCGGGGCTTCAGGTCGTCCCACTGGTGGAACTCCTCGCCCTTCATCTTCTTGATGCGCTCCTTGTCCTCCTTGGTGGACTTCTTGGTGGAGGTGCCGACGATGGTCAGCCCGGCGCCTTCCAGCGCGGTGACCATCGACCAGCTCTTCACGCCACCGGTGAACAGCAGGACGCGCTTGCCGTCGAAGCGCGGTTTGTATGGCTCCAGGCGCCGCCAGACGCGGCTTTCCTCGCGGGCGATGACGCCCTCGGTGCGGTCGATGATGGCCTTGTCGGCGCCGCGCTCCACCAGCATGCGCGCCATCGTGCGCAGCGTGTCCGACATGTCCGAGACGCCGTAGAAGGAGCCTTCGAAATAGGGGATACCCCAGCGCTCCTGCATCTTGCGCCCGACATTCACCAGCGCCTGCGAGCAGACCACCATGGTCAGCCGCGCCCGGTGGGCCTGGGCGACCTCGTTGTAGCGCCCGTCGCCGGAGATGCAGGACAGGATGCGGATGCCGATCTCGTCGAGCAGAGGCTTCACCAGCCACAGCTCGCCGGCCAGATTGTATTCGCCGACGATGCAGATGTCGGTCGGGGTCGTGACCTCCGGCTCCACGGTGCCGATGACGTGGTCGAGCAGCGTCTCGCCGGCCAGCTTGTTGCCGAGGTTCTTCGATCCGACGAAGCCCGGCGCCATCACCGGGATCACCGGCTTGCCCAGCTTCTTCGCGGCGAATTTGCAGACGGCCTCGATGTCGTCGCCGATCATGGCGGGGACACAGGTCTGGTAGACGAAGACCGCCGGCGGATCGTACTGCTGCACGACCTCCTTGATCGCCTTGTAGAGCTTCTTCTCGCCGCCGTGGATGATGTCGAGTTCCGACATGTCCGTGGTGAAGCCGGTGCGGTAGAGCTGCGAGCCCGACGACTTGGTGCCGCGGTTGTCCCAGGAGTTGCCGAGGCAGGCGATCGGCCCGTGCACGAGGTGGGCGGCGTCGGCGATCGGCTGGAGCGCGATCATCGCGCCGTCATAGGCACAGCCCCCGGCGGCCGCCCCCGGCTTCAGGGCCTTGGAGCACCCCTTCTTCCGCTCCTTCTCCGACTTGGCTTGGTTGGTGGAGCAACCCGGCTCGTTGAAGACGTCCTGGAGCTTTTCCTGGAGCATGACCTTCTCCCGCCATTGGCCGACATCGGCGCCTGTGGGTCAGTCGCCTGTGCGTCGGTCATATGCAGGAGGTGTGCCAGACAATGAATTGTTTACATTCAACAAGTTGAGGTGAAGGACCCCGTGTGCGATACCCGACAATGGCGGACTTTGTCGGGTATCGCACAGCCTGGGGCGATGGTGGGGCGGCGTCCGGCGCGCGCCCTCAACGGGCCAGGACCTTGGCGGCTTCCTTGGTTTCCGAGACCGCCGCCGCGATCTGGGTGATCGCGGAATTGATGGCGCCGATGTTGTGGTCGACGGCGCTGACCGAGGCCGAGGCGTTCTGCATGTTGGTGGACATGTCGCCGGTCACCGCGCTCTGCTCCTCCACCGCACCGGCGGAGACGGTGACGAACTCCATCAGGTTGCTGGTGGCCTGGCGGATGTTGCCCAGCGCCGCGACGACGTCGGACGAGACGGCCTGCATGCCTTCGATCTCCTTGGAGATCTGTGCGGTCGCGTTGGCCGACTGGTTGGCGAGATTCTTGACCTCGTTGGCGACGACCGCGAAGCCGCGCCCGGCCTCGCCGGCCCGCGCCGCCTCGATGGTGGCGTTGAGCGCCAGCAGGTTGATCTGGCTGGCGATGGAGCTGATCAGGTCGACGATGCCGCCCATCGCCTTGGCGACCTCCGTCAGCCGCGCCGCCGCCCGGTCGGCGTTCCCCGTCTCGTCCATCGCGGTGCTCGCCGCCTGACGGGAGCGGATCATGCTGTCGGCGATCTCCCGGGCCGACGCGGCCAGTTCCTCGGCGCTGGCGGCGACCGTCTGGACCGTGCCCTGGGTCGCGCCCGACCGCTGGGCGGCGTCCTCGGCCTGCCGGCCGGCGGCGGAGAGCGCGGTGTCGATCTCGGTGAAGTTGTTGTCGATCAGCGCCTTCAGCTGGTCCAGAAGTTCGACCTGACGGGTGATGTCGGTGGCGAACTTGACGATCTTGGACAGCCGGTTGCTGCTGTCGAACACCGGGTTGTAGGAGGCCTGAATCCACACCACCCGTCCGCCCTTGCCGATCCGCTTGTACTGGGCGGCCTGGAATCGGCCCTGCCGCAGGCTCTCCCAGAAGGCGCGGTAGTCTGGGCCGCCATGCTCGGCCGGATCGACGAAGGTGCTGTGGTGGCGCCCCGCGATTTCCGGCAGCGTGTAGCCGAGCAGGGACAGGAAATTCTCGTTGGCGGTGATGACCGTGCCGTCGGGGGTGAATTCGATCACCGCCTGCGACTTCGAGATGGCATCCGCCTTGCCGCGCAGATCGATGTGTTCCCGATGGCGCTCGGTGACGTCGGTGCAGACCTTGACCACCTTGTGGGTGACGCCCTGGCGGTTCTTGATCGGGTTGTAGGACGCCTCGATCCAGACTTCACGCCCGCCCTTGCCGATGCGCTTGTACAGGGAGGACTGGAACTCGCCCCGGCGCAGCCGTTCCCAGAAATCCTTGTAATCCAGACTGTCGTGGAGATTCGGGTCGACGAATATCCGGTGATGCTTTCCTTTGATCTCCTCAAAGCTGTATCCCATACATCGGAGAAATTGATCATTTGCCGACAATATGTTGCCAAATGTGTCAAAGGTAATCATGCCATTAGATTTGTCTAATGCGCCGGTGATCTCGGATGCTTCAGTGTTTCTTGACTTTAGAAAAGCTTTAAAAGGCATCTCGATTACCCTTGTTGCGTAAGAAGGGAAAGATATTCTGAGGCTATGGGGAGTTTGGATAAAAAATAATTAATTATTGTTCGTGTTGCGCCGTACCGCCGCGGTGGTGAAAGTATTCGCGAATGTATATATTTTAAATGATGTGGAAAGATTGCAATTTTTTGTTGATGTTGTGGATATTCGGTAAGTGGTGATCGTTGGGAGTGCGTGGCTTTTGCCGCTCCGGCCATTCAACCGGGGGCAATCCGCGCATTCAGGGGAGGGCGGCGGGGTTCCGCCGCGCCGAACAGCCTTCTTCGGAAAGCTGTGGGGAGGCGGAGGGTGCAGCGACCGCCGGGGGCGGCTCCGTACCCTTTCCACCGGGGGTTCACGATGGTGCGGAGCCACGCTCCCGCGATGGCGCGCGGCTCCACCGCCCGCCGTCAGGGGACGATCACATAGTCGGGGTTGGCGACGGCGAAGACCGCCTCGCGGTCCGGCTGGGGCGGGTAGATCCACTTGGTGTTGATCTCGCGCTTCACCGCCTTGCCTTCTTCGCGGGTCAGCCGGACCTGACGATCCCAGCCTTCGGTGAAGAGAGCGCCCCACGGGCCGAGGTCGAGGCAGGTCACGTATTTGGGCTGGCTGTAGGGGTGGATGGGCAGGCCGACCAGTTCCGCCGCGGCGTTGTGGCCGGCGACGCGGCCCAGGCTGAGGGCGTGCTGGCAGGACATCGCGGCGACGTTGCCGAGGTCGTCGGTGGCGGCCCGCGCCACGTCCCCGGTGACGAAGATCCCATCGGCGCCGACCGCCCGCAGGAACGGGTCGGCCGGGACGCGCCCGAACCGGTCATGCCCGCCGCTGATCTGCGCGGCCAGCGGGTTGGCGCGGGCGCCCGCCGTCCAGACGACGGTGGCGGCGGCGATGCGTTCGCCGGTGGCGGTGGTCACGCCGTCGGCGTCGATGGCGGCGACGGCCGTGCCGGCGACGATCTCGACGCCGCATTCGGCCAGCGCCTGCTCGATGACGGGCCTCGGCACGGGGCCGAGGTCGGGGCCGATGGCGGGGGCCTGCTCGACCACCAGGACGCGGACCTTGGCGTCCGCACCCAGGATGGCGCGCAGCCGGTCCGGCATCTCCGCCGCCGTCTCGATGCCGGTGAAGCCGCCGCCGGCCACCACGACGGTGTTGCGCGCCGCCGTCTCAGGCCGGGCGGCCAGGGCCTTCAGATGGGCGTCGAGGGTGTGGGCGCTGTCGAGCTGGTCGACGTTGAAGGCGTGCTCGGCGAGGCCGGGAATGGGCGGGGTGAACAGGCGGCTGCCGGCGGCCAGGACGAAGCGGTCGTAGGGCAGGGTGAACCGGGCGCCGTCGGTGCCGGTGGCGTCCACCGCGCGGCGGTCGGCGTGGATCGTCTCCACGACGCCGGGAATGTGGCGGACGCCCACGGCCTCGAACAGCGCCGCGAGGTCCGGCGCCATGCCCTCCAGCACCGCTTCGTAGAGGCGCGGGCGGATGTGGAGCTGTGGGACCGGCGAGACGACGGTGATCGCGACGTCGCTGTCCCGGCCGGCCAGCGCCACGGCGCGGGCGGCGGAGAGGGCGGCCCACAGCCCGGCGAAGCCGGAACCGGCGATGACGATCTGCTTTGTCATGACTGTGTGTCCTTCTGAAAGCCGGACAGGGGGGAGCGTTCTGGCGCGCGGGTGCGCGGCAGCCATCCCGTCCGTCCGGCGGAGGTCCGGGAGGTGTTTCAGGGCATCGGGTGAGGCGTGGTGGCCGGGCCGGCCAGGGCGCCGGCTACGGTGTCTGCCGTGTCCGGGACGCGGCGCGGGCGCCGAGGCGCGCGTCGATCCAGGTCCGGACGTCGCCTTGGAACGCCGGCGGGGCCTTGCGGCCGAAGGTCTCGCCGACGCTGGCCAGCGTTTCCTTGGCCAGCGTGTCGCGCATCGCCTTCTCGGCCTTCAGCATCACGGCGTGGATGGCGCAGACGCCGGAAGTCGCCCAATCCGGCGGTCTGTCGTTGAAGACCGCGCAGCGGCCGCGGATCTCCTGGCACTCGAACAGCGGCTTCTCGCCCTCGATGGCGTCGACGATGGCGAGGAAGCTGATGTCCGCCGGTGGCTTGGCGAGGCGGTAGCCGCCGCGCACCCCTTCGCTGGCCGTGACGATCCCCGCCTTCTCCAGCTTCGGGAAAATCTTGGCGAGGAAGGAGGGGGAGATGCCCTGCAACTCCGCCAGATCCCGGCTGCTCAGCGGCGTGTCGCCGGTGGCGGCCAGCCAGAGCAGGCAGTGGATGCCGTATTCGACGCTTGCGGTGAGGTGTGCCATGGCGTGGCCCGTCCAACGGTCTCGACAACACAGACCGTATCAGTCCGCGTTATCGGGCGCAAGGTCAAAAACACGGACTGACATAGTCCGTGTTTAAGTGTGTGGCTATGGGCCGGAAAAGGAAAAGCCGGAGCCCACCTTGCGGGTGGACTCCGGCTCTCCGGGGAAGCGGCCGGGCGGGGGGATGGAGGCCCCGCGCCGGCCGGGGGAGGTCAGCGCACCAGATCGAACGAGTAGTCGGTCTCGCCGACGATGTTCGTGTTGGCGTCCATATCCTCGAAGATCCGATCCAGGATGCGCACCAGCACGTTCAGAGCGCCCTGGTAGCCCCAGGTCGGGTAACGGTGATGGTGGTGGCGGTCGAAGATCGGGTAGGTCAGGCGGATGAGCGGGATCTTGGTATCGCGCTCCAGATACTTGCCGTAGCTGTTGCCGATGATGTAGTCGACCTTGTCGGTGAACAGCAGCGAGCGCAGGTGCCAGAGGTCCTTGCCGCCGTAGGCCTTGCCGGACTTGCCGAACGGCGAGGCGTCAAGCACCTTCTGGACCTGCTTCTCCCACTTCTTCGAGCCGGAGGTGGACAGGATGTGCACCGGCTCGGCGCCCAGCTCCATCAGGAACTTCGACATGCCCAGGCAGAAGTCCGGGTCGCCGTACACGGCGAAGCGCTTGCCGTGCAGGTGGGTGTGGCTGTCGGCGATGGCGTCGACGAGACGGCCGCGCTCCAGCTTCAGCTCCGCCGGGACCGGCTTGCCGGACAGCTCGGCCAGCTTCAGCAGAAGCTCGTCGGTGCCGGTGACGCCCATCGGGTAGTTGTACTTGGCGACCTGCTGGCCCTTCTCCTTGATGAACTGCAGGGACTGCGGGGTGCAGTATTCCTGCATGGAGATGGTGGCCTTGGCGTGGACGGCCTCCTTCGTGGCCTCCAGCGGGGTGCCGCCGTCATACATGCGGTACTCGCCGTCGGCCGGGGTGTCGAAGTTGTCCGACACGTCCGACAGGATGGTCAGCTGGATGCCGAACAGGCCGGCGATGCGCTTCAGCTCGCGGTTGTTGCCGACTGCGAAGCCGTCGAAGCCCGGGATCAGGTTGATCGTCTCGTTCTTCGGGGTGTCGAAGTTCTCCGACGTGCCCCAGAAGTGGGTCAGGACGCCCTTGATCATGTTGTCGTAGCCGACGATGTGGCTGCCGACGAAGGCCGGGGTGTGGGCGAAGGGAACCGGGAAATCCGCCGGGACGCTTTCCTTGTTCTTCGCGTTGCTGATGAAGCCGGAGAGGTCGTCGCCGATGACCTCGGCCATGCAGGTGGTCATTACGGCGATCATCTTCGGCTTGTACAGAGCGTAGGCGTTGGCCAGGCCGTCGATCATGTTGTTCAGGCCGCCGAACACCGCCGCGTCTTCCGTCATCGACGAGGAGACCGCGGAGTTCGGCTCCTTGAAGTGGCGGGTGAGGTGCGTGCGGTAGTAGGCGACGCAGCCCTGCGAACCATGGACGAAGGGCAGGGTGCCCTCGAAGCCCTGGGCCGCGAACATCGCGCCGATCGGCTGGCAGGCCTTCGTCGGGTTGATGACGACCGCCTCACGGGCGAAGTTCTTTTCCTTGTACTCTTCCGTCTTGGTCCACGCGGAAACCCGGGCGACCTCTTCGTCGGAGTGGCCGTACTCGAACTCCGTCTTCTTGCGCTCGAGCAGCTCCTTGTATTCGGGCTGACGGAAGAGCGTGAAGTGGTCGATGACCTTGTCGGCGCTCTGGGAAACGGGGTGGGACATGCTCATTACTCCTATCTTCCAGAGGCCGCTTTAGAACGGAGCCTTCATGATGCCCCAGACGGGGTTGTTGATGGCCAGATCCATGTCGCGGGCGAAGATCGCGAAGCCGTCGTAGCCGTGATACGGACCCGAGTAATCCCAGGAGTGCATCTGGCGGAAGGGCAGGCCCATCTTCTGGAAGACGTACTTTTCCTTGATGCCCGAGGCGACGAGGTCCGGACGCATCACCTCGACGAACTTCTCCAGTTCGAAGGCGGTGACGTCGTCGTAGATCAGCGTGCCTTCCTTCACGTAGTGCTGGGTGCGCTGATAGTCGTCGTTGTGGGCGAATTCGTAGCCCGTGCCGACGATCTCCATGCCCAGGTCATGGTAGGCGTCGACCACGTGGCGCGGACGCAGGCCGCCGACGTAGATCATCACCTTCTTGCCTTCGAGCCGCGGCTTGAACTTGGCGATGACGGCGTCGACCATCGGCTGGTACTTGGCGATGACCTTTTCCGCGTTCTCCTTGATGGTGTCATCGAAGAGGGCGGCGATCTTGCGCAGGGACTCGGCGATCTGCGACGGGCCGAAGAAGTTGTACTCCATCCACGGAATACCGAACTTCTCTTCCATGTGGCGCGCGATGTAGTTCATCGAGCGGTAGCAGTGGATGAGGTTCACCTTCGCCTTCGGCGTGTTCTCCAGCTCGGCGAGCGTGCCGTCGCCCGACCACTGGGCGATCACGCGCAGGCCGATCTCCTCCAGCAGGATGCGGCTGGCCCAGGCGTCGCCACCGATGTTGTAGTCACCGATGATGGTGACGTCGTACGGGGTGGAGACGAAGCCTTCCTTCGGCTCGGTCTTCTCGAAGATCCAGTCGCGGATGACGTCGTTGGCGATGTGGTGGCCCAGCGACTGGGAGACGCCGCGGAAGCCTTCGCAACGGACCGGAACGACCGGCTTGCCCAACTCCTCGGACTTGGCGCGGGCGACCGCCTCGATGTCGTCGCCGATCAGGCCGATCGGGCACTCGGACTGGATGGAGATGCCGTTGACGAGCGGGAACAGCTCGTTGATCTCCTCGATCACCTTGTGCAGCTTCTTGTCGCCGCCGAAGACGATGTCCTTCTCCTGGAAGTCGGAGGTGAAGTGCATCGTGCCCCAGCTGTCCACGCCGGTGTCGCCGACATAGTAGTTGCGGCGGCCGGACCAGGAGTAGTAGCCGCAGCCGACCGGGCCGTGGGAGATGTGGATCATGTCCTTGATCGGACCCCACACCACGCCCTTGGAACCGGCGTAGGCGCAACCACGGATGGTCATCACACCGGGGATCGACTTGATGTTCGACTTGACGCCGCAGTCCTTGGCCTCGGCTTCCAGCACGTTCAGGTGCTTGGCGCGGCGCTTGCGGGACTTCTCGGGATACGCTTCGAGAACCTTGTCGACGAGACCCTTGACGTCGACGCCTTCGTTCACGGACAGGCTCATGGTGCCAGTCTCCTGCATGCTCTCATTGTCCGCGCCACTGCAGCGCGGGACCGAGCCCCCTCTCTCCCACCCCGCGCACAAGGGCGGAGTGGGCTGGGGAGGGGGCCAGTTCAGACCTGTGCCCCGTCAGGGACCCAGGTATCAGGCCTTGGCGGCTTCCTTGGCCTGGAGCTCGGCGAGCTGCTGCTCCTCCGACTTCATGATGCCGAAGTCCATCAGCATCTCTTCCAGCTCTTCCATCGTGATCGGGGTCGGGATGGTGCCCTTGCCCTTGTTCGCGTGGACCTTGGCGGCGAGCTGACGGTACTCCTGGGCCTGCTGGCTGTCCGGGGCGTACTCGATGACGGTCATGCGGCGCAGCTCGGCGTGCTGCACGATGTTGGCGCGCGGCACGAAGTGGATGAGCTGGGTGCCGAGGCGGCCGGCCAGAGCCTCCGCCAGATCGATTTCCTTGTCGGTCTGACGCTCGTTGCAGATCAGGCCGCCGAGGCGCACGCCGCCGCTGTGGGCGTACTTCAGAATGCCCTTGGCGATGTTGTTGGCGGCGTAGAGCGCCATCATCTCACCGGACATGACGATGTAGATTTCCTGGGCCTTGTTCTCGCGGATCGGCATCGCGAAGCCGCCGCACACCACGTCGCCCAGCACGTCGTAGGAGACGTAGTCGACGTCGTCGTAGGCGCCGTTCTCTTCCAGGAAGTTGATCGAGGTGATCACGCCGCGGCCGGCGCAGCCGACCCCCGGCTCCGGACCGCCGGACTCGACGCACTTGATGCCCTTGTAGCCGATCTTGAGAACGTCCTCGAGCTCCAGATCCTCGACCGAGCCGGCTTCGGCGGCGAGGTGCAGCACGGTGTCCTGCGCCTTGGCGTGCAGGATCAGGCGGGTCGAGTCGGCCTTCGGATCGCAGCCGACGATCAGGATCTTCTGATCCAGCTCGACCAGCGCGGCCAGGGTGTTCTGGGAGGTGGTGGACTTGCCGATACCGCCCTTACCGTAGAACGCAATCTGGCGCAAAGACATGGGAGGTTACTCCTTTGCTTGGGTCTACAGGGTGTCTTCAATTCCGGGGCGGCCTGCCCAGCGGCCGCTTCGACCCCTTCTCTGCATCCCCCGTGCCAGTTCGCTAAAAATTTTTAAGTCATTGAAAATGAATAAGAATATAGATTGCGGACGCGCGTGGCCCGCTTTGTCGGGCCTGTGACATACCCGACAAAGCCCGACATTTTGTCGGGTCTCTCGCAATGAAAAGGAGGTGTGGACGGATTGCGCCCCGACGGCTCGGGCGGCGGCGTCAGGCGGCGGCGTGGTTCAGCGCGTCGCGGGCGACGACGAGGCGCAGCGCCAGCGCCTCCAACTCGTCGCCGTCCTGGCCCATGTCATAGAGAAGCTGGGCCAGCGACTGGCCGCGGGCGAGCAGGCGGCGCGCCTTCGCCGGGTCGGCGGGGCGGGCCAGCAGGATGCCGACGAGACGCTCCCCGGCGATGCCGGCCAGCGCGCGGCTGCGCTCGGCCAGACGGCGCTCCAGCGTGTCGAGCACCGCCGGCCGGCCGGCGTGGTCGAGGTCGGTGCAGAACTGATGCAGGGAGCGGAGCTGGCGCAGCAGCGCCTCGAACAGCAGCTCGTCGAGGTCGCCGCCGTTGGCGGCCTTTCCGACAAGATCGAACAGCGTGTCGGAAAGCCGCCACGCCGCCGACAGGCAATCGTTCATCGCCTTGCGGTCGGCGGGCTCGACGAAGGCGTTGGCCTCCTCGCGGTGCTCCTCCTGGTCGTCCAGGTTCCGCAGGGCGACGACGAGCAGCCCGTCCACCGAGGCCAGCGTGGCGAGGCTGGCGTGCAGCGCCTTGATGCCGCGGTCGGCGCCGAAACCGTCCATGGCCTCCGCCGCGCGGCGCAAGGCGTGGCGGGTGAGGCGGCGCGACTGGTAGACGACGTCGCGCAGCGCCACGGTGGCGCCCAGCGTCTCCAGCATCAGCCGCCGCGCCTCGAAGCGCAGCAGGGCGTGGGCGAGGCCGTCCATGGCGCCCGCGGTGGCGCCGGCCGGGTCGTCCTCCGCGGCCGATGTCTCGCCGCGCACCAGACGGTCGGCGTCGGCGCGGGCGTCGGCCTCGATCGCCGACACCACCGACAGCACGGCGCCGCGCCCGGCGCCGCGCAGCAGGGCGACCAGGGCGCGCAGGGCGGTGGCCACCTCAAGCGCGCCGGGGAGCCCGTCCTCGGCGGTGCTCTTGTTGTGGACGACGCGGTCGATCAGATGATCGCGCAGGCGGGGCAGAAGCACGTCCAGGATGATCGGCGCGGTGGGGCGCAGCAGCGCCTCCAGCAGGCGGCCCTGCGGCTGGCCGAGCATGGCGCCCAGCGGATTGACCGGCTTTGGCACCAGACGCGGGCGGTGGGGCTCCAGCAGGGCCAGCACCTCGTCGCCGCGCAGGGGGGTGATGGTGCCGCGCAGCAGCCGGGCGAGCGTCACGGCGTCGCGGGCCTCCTTGGCGCCGCGCAGCGGAACCGGCGCCCGTCCCGAACGCATCGGCATCTTTTCCGAGACGGCGGAAGGAAGAAGAACGCGCGGGGGCTGTGCCGCCCGGTTGCGCGTCTCCTGTTCCTTTCGCTTCATCGGCCACATGGCCTTGCCTCGTCTTGCGGTGCCTTGGAACCTGTTTGATCAACTATGGTGTCGTCCAGCTATTCGTTCAAACGGATATTTTTAAGATATTTGGAGTAAGCCAAAAGTTGTTTCGGCTGTTTAATCGAATTGTTTTCGAATTCGAAATGTCTTGTCGCGCGGATGACCTCGCCCTGCGGTGACGCGGCCCCTTGGCGGACGCGCCGGTTCGCTGTATCCATGAAAGAATTGTGGATTTGAGAGCGCGATGGCGGACGGTTTGGCGAGCGGTGGCTTGAGGGATGCGCGGGGGCGGCTGATCGATCCGGATTCGCCGCTCGCGCTGAAGGCGCATCGCACCAACCTGCTGAACGTGACGGCGGAAGCGCTCTGCGCGGAAGCCTTCAACGACGAGCCGCGGCGCCTGCGCATCGGCGGCACGCGCAGCGAACACGCCGTGCTGTTCGAGGCGCTTGATGAGAGCCCGAACAGCCTGATCGCCGCCGACATCTTCCAGCACTACATGGCCTTCACCTTCGGGCTGAACCCGGACTTCTCCGGCGCCGAGGGCGCGGACGGGCGGCGGCGCTACCGCGCCAGCTATCTGCGCCTGCTGAAGGGGTGGCTGTTCGACAGCAACAACGCCGAGGGGGCGGTGCTGAAGGGCTGGGTGGAGAGCCGGTTCGGCCTGCTGCCCACCTATCACAAGGAACCGATCCTCCGCTTCGCCTCCGACGCGTGGCGGCTCTACGGCGAGGAGAAGGTCTCCACCCGCTTCCACAACAACAACATCAACCTGCAGCTCGACCTGCTGTACGAATACTGCCAGTGGTGGATGCGCCGCGGCTGGCCGGACGCGCCGATGCCGTCGCGCGCCAGCCACATCCGGCTCTACCGCGGCGTCAACGATTTCGAGGAGCACCACATCGTCGCGCGCCCCGACAAGCGCACGGCGGTCCTGCGCCTCAACAACCTCAGCTCCTTTTCCATCGAGCGCGACATCGCCGGCCAGTTCGGGGACTACATCCTCGAAACCTGGGTGCCGCTCACCAAGGTGGTCTTCTTCCGCGACATCCTGCCCCGCTACCCCTTCAAGGGGGAGGGCGAGTATCTGGTCGTCGGCGGGGATTACAGGGTGGGGGTGTCGCTTCTCTGACAACCGATCACGGGACAGATCCGGCCCATGACTGACCATTCCATCCGCTCACGCGCGCTGGGCGCCTATCTCGGGCTGGCCTGCGGCGACGCGCTGGGCGCCACCGTCGAGTTTCTGACAAAGGGCGAGATCGCCCACCAGTACGGCGTGCACAAGCACATCAAGGGGGGCGGCTGGTTGAAGCTGCCCGCCGGGCAGGTGACCGACGACACCGAGATGTCGATCCATCTCGGCCGCGCCATCCTGGCCGCCCCGGAGTGGGACGCCCGCCGCGCGGCGGAGGAGTTCGCCATCTGGCTGAAGGGCGTTCCCGTCGATGTCGGGGACACGACACGGCGCGGCATCCGCCGCTTCATCATGCACGGCACCCTGTCGGAGCCGGAGAGCGAGTATCACGCCGGCAACGGGGCGGCGATGCGCAACCTGCCGGTCGCGCTGGCGACGCTGGGCGACGACGCGGCCTTCGAGCGCTGGACGGTGGAGCAGGCGCACATCACCCACTGCAACGCCATGTCCGACGCGGCGACCCTGACGCTCGGCCACATGGTGCGCCGTCTGGTGCTGGGCGGCGGCGTGCGCGACGTGCGCGACGAATCGAACAAGCTCATCGCGAAGCACCGGCAGTTCAAGTTCCAGCCCTACCGGGGCCTGTCCACCGCCTACATCGTCGATACGATGCAGACGGTCATGCACTACTACTTCCAGACCGATTCCGTGGAATCCTGCGTCGTCGAGACCGTCAACCAGGGCGGCGACGCCGACACGACGGGCGCCATCGCCGGCATGCTGGCCGGGGCCACCTACGGGGTGGAGACCATCCCGCCGCGCTGGCTGCGCAAGCTCGACCGCGACGTCTACAACGAAATCTGCGCCCAGGTGGACGGGCTGCTCGCCCGCTCTCCGGCGCTCAAGCAGGGGTGACTTCGACCATGGCCGACGTGATCTTCTTCGAAAAGCCCGGCTGCGCCGGCAACAACCGCCAGAAGGCGCTGCTGGCGGAGGCCGGGCACACCGTCCACGCCCGCGACCTGCTGTCGGAGCCCTGGACGGCGGACAGCCTGCGCCCCTTCTTCGGCGACCGCCCGGTGGCCGACTGGTTCAACCGCAGCGCCCCGGCGGTGAAGAGCGGGGAGGTCGATCCGGACGCGCTGGACGAGGCCGCCGCCCTGGCGCTGATGCTGAAGACGCCGCTGCTGATCCGCCGCCCGCTGATGCAGGTGGGCGACCGCCGCGACTGCGGTTTCGAGGCGGAGCGGGTCGACGCCTGGATCGGGCTGGCCGCCGGGGCGCCGGAGGGCAGGCTGGAGGGCTGCACCCGCGCCGGGATGCCGCCCTGCCCACCACCCGCAAAGGGGTGACGGGACGCGCCGGACTGTCGTAGGTTTGCCCCCGACTTGTCTGACACCCGACAATCCAGCGATGGGGGCCGATCCATGTGCGAACTCCTGGGCATGAGCGCCAACGTGCCCACGGACATCTGCTTCAGCTTTCGCGGCCTGATGCGCCGCGGCGGGCAGACCGGTCCGCATCGCGACGGCTGGGGAATCGCCTTCTACGAAGGGAAGGGCTGCCGCACCTTCCACGACCCGGCGCCGAGCTGCGAGTCGGAGATCGCGCGGCTGGTCAGCAGCTATTCCATCAAGTCCTGCGTGGTGATCTCCCACATCCGCCGCGCCAACCGCGGCCGGGTGTCGCTGGAGAACACCCATCCCTTCACGCGGGAGCTGTGGGGGCGCGTCTGGACCTTCGCCCACAACGGCCAGCTCAAGGGGATCAAGGAGCAGACGCTGACCTTCTACGAGCCGGTCGGGACGACGGACAGCGAGCACGCCTTCTGCTGGCTGCTCGACCAGATCCGCATGCAGTATCCGGAGCCGCCCAAGAGCAGCGGCGCCCTGATGCGGCTGATCCGCGACCTCGCCTCCGACCTCGGCACGCTGG